>JABJKO010000319.1 GCA_018660305.1 Rhodospirillaceae bacterium | reverse complement strand
CGACCTCCCAGCCCTTTTCCTCAAGCCAGGGTTCGAAATCGGACTGGTTGGCCGCGTGGCATTCGGCCAGCAGGCGCCCGTCTTCCAGCGCGATGACCGAGGTCACCGTCGTCCGTGGGTTCAGACGCCACTTATTCGTCGCCTTCATTTCAGCGGTGAATGTGGCCAAGTCATCCCATCCGGATGCTTTCCCGATTACGATCCAATGTCCCATGCTGTCTCCTTCGCCGGTTGGCGTTCCTTGATGCGTCCGGCTTGGCTACCGGCACGGCGTTGACGATATGTCAGGCGGCCTTTGGCGGCACGAATGGATAGGGGACCGCTCGGCCGTCGCGGACCGGCAGCACAATGGTGGCCGTGCCCGGGCAGGACTCAACATCGCCCTGCAGCCGCATGCCAACATCCAGTTCGATGCAGCCAAGACCATCCAACACGCTCCTGCCGGTAACCTTGGCCCAGACAGTGATGGTGTCGCCGGGCACGATCATCGCCCGATGCTGAAAGCGCACCTTCCACGGCCAACCGTTGGGCAGACAAAGGTCCTTCAGGTAGCGCGGCAGAATGCTCTGCTTCCATGAGCCCTGTCCCAGGATGTTGGGCAGCCCGTCATGGTAGATCGCGAAGTTCTGATCGTAATGAATCCGGTGCCAGTTCTCGATCGCCGCGCTCCAGCGGAACAGGTGGGTTGGCGTCATCGGCCCGATCACCAGGGGCGGCATCTCCTGTCCGTCCTCGATGTCGTCGTAATAGGTTTGCTGCTTGTTGCGAAGTTCTTCTGCGGTCACCACAATACGATTCTCCTTATATACGAGACCCGGCCTAACGGCGGATGGTCGATGCGCTCAGGATACATAGTACGTCGCCGTCCTGATTGGTGTAGGTGGTCTCGGTCGTCACGATGAGCATCGGGGTGCCGTCCTTGGTGACTCGCCCTTTGACGTCACCGTATTTCGCCTGACGGAAGATGTGATCGCCAAGTTTGGGGTATTGGCGCAACTCAATCTCGTTGCCGGCGTTCAGTATCCGTTTTAACGGCGTGGGGATCTTGGGCAACGCGCCCTTATCGTCAGGGTCAGCATCACGCACCCCTCCGATGCCGTCGGAATTCGGATTCTCGCGGAACGCGCGGCTGACCGGGTCTTCGACCCCGGCCAGCGTTTTGCGTCCGAGATACGAACAATAGATCGGCGGTGTGACGATCCCGCCGAATTTCGTTTCCTTGGCGAATTCATCGTCCCAATAGCGCGGATCAGGATCCATGATCGCGTTGGTGAAGATACGCAACCCTTCACGCTCGATCCCCCATGGAGGACTGGCCTCGACCCGTTCCGCGGTCATGCCGATCATATCCTTGATCTGATCGGTCAACGGATTCATCGTCTCATTCATACGCAACTCCATTTCGGTGTCCGGCCGCAGCGATGCGGTGCGACCGGACTTTTCCTGCCCAGGTTCCTATTCCGCAGCGACAGTCGCCTTGGGAAAGAACTCCTCGTCCCATGGCCAGGCCCCATCCGGCTCGAACGGCAACTGACCCTGCTGCACACGGTCGAGATACGGGCTGGCGATGGGTGCGTTCCACGGATAGATACAGCCATCGTAAACCTCGGGTCCAAGCTTGAAGTGCTTGGCCTGCTCGATCGTTTCGACGAACGGCGCGTTGGCGTCGAAGAACTGTTCCTTTTTTATGGGCCGAGGGCCAGCCCGCGACACATGGCCCCACGCGTAACGGCCAATCATCTTTTCCAGCATCCAGACGCAATCGATGAGTTTGTCGAGATCGACGCCGGTTTCGATGCCCATGCCTTCCAGCATGTGCATGTAGTCCTCTGTCGGCGCCATGGCCGTGGCGCGACCGTTGCCGCTATACGGACAACCGCCGATGCCGCCGATAGTTCCCTGCAGCCGCAGCGTGTCGTCGCTGTCCAGCACGGTGATGGCCGTGTAGGCGGACGTGATCGCCATACCCCGGGCGTTGTGCAAATGCGCATTGAAGTTCTTGATTTTCGGCCATCTTTTCTTCACCTGGCTAAAGATCTCTTCAACCTTCACCGGATGGCACCAACCCATCGGATCGCCGATGGTGACCGCAGTGACCGTGATGCCGACCGCGTCCCATAGTTCGTGTTGTTTTTCCATAAACTTCATGGTCATTTCGACACTGAAGTCACCGACATAATTAGAGCCAAAGGTCGCGTTCGTGCCGATTCCGGCCTCCTTGGCGCCAGTCGCGACCGCGTTGTCGATGACCCCTTGCCAGGCGGCCATTTCCTGCATCTGCGTGCGGTTCGTGTTGCGACGGGCGAAAACGTCGCACTGGTGCACCCGTAGACTCGGCCGTCCACTACCCCTTACGATCGTGAGCGGCGGCGCGTACTGCATCGCGCGCTCAACCCCTTTCGGGTTTAGCGCGAGCGCATAGTAGCCAACGCCGGGCTTGGGAGTGAACTTCGTAACAATTTCGTCGATTCGGGCCATTTGCGGCGTGTATTTCGGGCTTACAAAGGAACCGATCACGATTTCCTTGAGCCCGGTTTCCGAGAGGGCGTCCAGCAATTCGACCTTTTCGCTGACCGGGATGTTTTCATCCTCAATCTGCATGCCCTCGCGCATGCCTTCCTCGGTGTAATTAATCGTCGGATATCGTCCTGTCATGAGAACTCCCCATCTTTGGTTCGCTGGGGGCATTGCCCGGCCAGCATCCGTTACTCCCTCTAGCATAGGACTCCTGACGGCCTGTCGGCAAGTCGGGTATTAATTTTAAGTCAGGGGACCGTCGTATCGCGCGCTATCGCGCTGGCGCCGGCACCGTAATGCCGGGGATTTTAACAGTGACCGACCCGAGCTCGTGGCGGGTTGTGAAATACAGCGTTTTCCAGTCGTCGCCGCCAAACGCCATATTCGTCGAGGCGTTCGATCCGTGCACAATGCGGCCAAGTTTCTTGCCGACTGCGTTCATAATCCATATGCCGCCGGGACCGCCGCAATAGACATTGCCCGCGACATCGACCTTCATGCCGTCGGGAATACCCGGCTCATCGCCGCTCAAATCGACGAAAACGCGGTCGGTGTGTTTTGCCAGCGCGCCGCTGGGGGCGAGGTCGAAGGCGCGGATATGCATGCGGTGCGAATCGTTGATGTAGAGCACCGTTTCATCGGGCGAGAACGCGAGACCGTTTGGCAGAATAAAATCGTTGGCCAACAACGTCTTGGTGCCAAGATCGGGCGACACCCGATAGATTCCGGGCGCTGTCTGATCCCATTCCTCCGACGCTCTGTCGCCGGTCCAAGGATCGGTAAAATAGATGCAGCCGTCGGATTTAACCACGACGTCGTTGGGCCGGTACAGCCGCCTTCCCTGAAAGCTGTTCATGATGACGGTGACATCGCCGTTCTCTTCGCGTCGCGTGACCCGCCGCGCGGCGTTTTCGCAAGCGACCAGCCGTCCGCGCATATCCCGGGTTAAACCGTTGGCGAATTTGGTATGTTCCTCGAACACGGAGACGCCTTCGCCGGGCTGGTATTTCATGCGCCGGTTGTTGTGGATATCGCTGAACAGAAGATAGCCGCCTTCATGCCACCAGACCGGCCCTTCCGCCGGCCCTTTCGGTCCGCCGAAGCCATCCGCGAGCATCTGTACCGGCTCCGAGAGGGAGATGATTTCCTCAAGCCCGGGCTCGAATTGTTCGATCCGCTGTTGCATGGTCATATCTCCAATCGTAACAAAACTTCCTGGCCCTGATCCTGGCCCTGATCCTGGCCCTGATCCTGGCCCTGATCCTGGACCGTCCGGGCTTGGCGATCTGACCATGCCGCAATGCGGTGGGCAAGCTTTCGCGTTACTTCAGGTCCTTCACCGCCTCCATGAACGATTGCGCCGCCGCGACATGGTCCGCGACGGTGCGGCCCTCGATGCGCCTGTGGCGGCCTGCGGAATAGGTGGTGTGGGCTGTGATGTGGGTGATGCCGGCGGCCTTCCAGAAAGCGAAATCGGCTCGCCAGTCATCTGGTGAACCCGCGCCCAGGGATATCCATGCCTCCACCCCAACCTCGGACGGATCGCGCCCGGTTTGCTTGGTGTAGTCGCGCAGCAGCTCTATTTTCGCCAGCGCTTTCTCGCCGGGCCCATAGGCCAGCGGCATCCAGCCATCGCCGATTCTGGCGACGCGGCGCAGGATCGCGTCGTCGTGGCCGCCGAACCAGATCGGGATATGGCCGGAGACCGGGCGCGGGTTGATGCCGGAATCATCGATGTCGTGGTAGCGGCCCTTGAACTTCACGTTCGGTTGCGCCCAGAGCGCGCGCATGACCGCTACCTGCTCTTCGGAACGGCGTCCGCGATTGTGGAAACTTTCGTTCAGGCCTTCGTATTCGATCTCGTTCCAGCCGACGCCGACGCCGAGCCGGAAACGTCCTTCGCACAGCCGGTCGAGACCCGCCGCCTGCTTGGCGACCAGCACGGTCTGGCGCTGTGGCATGATCACGATGCCAGTGGTGAAGCCGAGCTTCGTGGTGCAACCGGCAAGAAAGCTCAGCACCACGAACGGGTCGTGGACGGCGTGTTCGTTGGTGCCGACGCGCACGCCTTCCGGCTTTGGTTTGGCGGGATTGGCGCCCATCACGTGGTCGCCGGTGATGATGTAGTCGAAGCCGAGGTCCTCCACCGCTTGTCCGTGGTCACGGATGACGGATGGGCCGACGCCGATATCGCCTACGGGTAGAGAGGCTCCGATTTGCATGGTTTGTCCTCGGGGGGGGCGGGGGGGGGTGGGGGAATGTATGGGCGCCGCGCCTGTCGCGGTGGTCAGTCCTCGAGGCCCAGCAGTTCCTTGTAATCCGGATCCCAGGACGCCAGCCGCCCCCTGCGGATTCGCTCGTCCATGTCCATGTGCACGATGGGACGCGGCTTCGTCGGCCGTGTCGCAACGACGTTCGCTTGTTCCAATTCCGCATAGCGCGCGTCGTCGTACCCCAAAATTCCTTGAATAACCTCCTGATTGTGCTGGCCCAGGGACGGGGCCGGACCGCGAACCGAGAGGGGCAGACCACTAAGACGCCATGGTCGACCTACGATGCTGCGCTCACCGATGCCGCGCTCGGGTGGGAACTTTACTTTCTCCAACATCCCGCGGGCCTTGGCGTGAGCATCCAAATGCATGTCGCGGGCATCGAACACCGCGCCGGCCCTAACGCCTGCCGCTTGCAGCTTATGCATCGCATCGAATTTCGAGACGCCCTGGGTCCACGCGGTGATGATCACGTCGATCTCGTCATGGCTCTCCATTCGCGAATCGTTGCTGGCGTAACGCGGATCGCCCGCCAGCTCCGGCTTACCTATAGTCCGGCACAGCCCGGCCCATTCCTCATCATCGTGTATAGATACGACACACCAGTCGTCGTCTCCGGCGCACCGGTAACAGCCTTGCGGCGCCAGCCATGGATGGCGGTTGCCGATCCGCTCGCCCCGGCGCCCATTGGCTTCCCAATCGAGGATGGCGTCGGAAACCATGTAGCAGCCAAGCTGATACATGGCGACATCGACCCAAAGTCCCTTGCCGAACCGGTTGCGGTAGCGCACTCCCAGCGTCGTTCCCATGACCAGAGCCCAACTCGCGAGGAAATCGACGAACGACTGGCCAGCTTTCATTGGCACTTCGCCACGGTATCCGGTGATATGCGTCAATCCGTGCGTTGCTTCCATCGTGGTCGCCTGCCCAGGGTATGCAGCATAAGGCCCCACCCGGCCATAACCACTGCAAGAAAGCATGATTAGGTTAGGATTGAGTTTTGTCACGTTCGGGTAATCCAAGCCCCAGCCGCGCATAACCCGCGGCGTAAAATTCTCCGCCAGGATATCGCTTACCTTGATCAGGTCGCGTAGCACCTCCTGTCCGGCGGGCTGGCGTAGATCGAGCGTAAGCGACTTCTTACCACGGTTCAGCAGGTTGTACGCGGCTGTGCGGTTCCATGGATCCTCGCCCGGTTCGTTATCGGCGTACATGGAGGAAAAATTCCCG
This sequence comes from Rhodospirillaceae bacterium, assembly GCA_018660305.1. The sequence continues at coordinate 5,475 of JABJKO010000319.1, read as the reverse complement.
CCACGCGTGGTGTCGATCCGCCCGGGACCTTCGATCTTGATTACTTCCGCGCCAAGGTCGGTCAGCAGACCGGCGGCATAAGGCAGAGAGAACACGTTGCTGATGTCGACCACTCGTAACCCGGCGAGCGGAAGCGGCGCGGCCTGGCCTTCGTTTTGGTTATCATCAGTCATACTTTGTCGTCACCTCTAATTCTGCAACGCAGGCGTATATACGTCCGCATCTCGACGGGTTATTCAAGCTGTTCCAGTATTTCGGCGTTATGCTGCCCCAGAAGGGGCGAGGGCCTAAGGTATTCCGCGCCACCGGCGCTCATGTTCCACATACGGAAGGGAACCCGAATCTTGCCAATGACGGGGTGATCGACCTCCTGAAAGAAGCTCCTGGCTTCAAGCTGTTCACAGTGCGCGAGGTCTTCCGGCGTCTGCACGATTCCGAACAGCATACGGAACTCCTCGGAGGCCGTCGCGAACATCTCGGCCATGGTGCGGTCCTTTGTCGCATCCAGAATGATCGGGTCCAAATCAGGCGCGTTGCGCATACGTTGCGCCGGATCGGCGAAGCGCGGCTCCTTCAATTCCGGGCGATCATAGAAATCTGCGATCCCCTCCCAGGTGGCGCTCGCGCCTTCCTGTGTGACGAAATAGCCGTCCTTGCAGGGCATTACATGGCCGAAGTTGCTGCCGTCGGGGCGGCGGCGGCCCTGAACGCCGCCGGCAAAACTGTACATAGGCTGGTTGATCACCAGCGATGAGGTCACGACTTCCTGCATCGATACATCGACATGCTGCCCCACGCCGGTCATGTCGCGCACCAGAAGCGCGACGTTTGTGGCCAGCATGCCGTTCATGGCCGACTCGTATTCCCCCGGAAATCCGCCATGCTTCAATGGTTCGCGGTCGGACGTGCCGCTGATCGCCATGATGCCGCTGGTGGCGTAGGTGACGATCTCGTCCCCTTTGTAATGGCTGTAGGGGCCAGTCTGGCCGAACGGCGTGATGGACGTCATCACCAGCCCGGGGTTGTCCTGCACCAGGGTCGCGTGATCGAGGTCCAATGAGTCGAGATATCCGGGTATGAAATTCTCAACGATCACATCAGATTCACGGGCCAAATGGCGAAAAAGCTCCACCCCCCGCGGCGTTTCCAGATCGAGCGTAACACCGCGTTTGTTCAAATTAGCCATCAGGAAGAACAGACTCTTTTCCGGGTCGGGATCGTCCTCGAAGAAGGCCGGCATGCGCCGTCCGTAATCTCCCTCTGGCGGTTCGATTTTGATGACATCCGCGCCATGGTCGCCCAGAAGCCGGGCGCAAATCGGCCCCGCGATCCCTTGGCTGATATCCAGTACGCGTAAATCGTCGAGCGCGGCCGGCAACATTTTGCTTACCTCTTCTTTTTTGACCCAAGCCTCCCGAGACCTTTCAGGTTGCTTCAGGTTGGCCACGAAGTCACCCTGCGTCAAGTTTTCGAGCAAAACTGACTTGAGCGCGGGACGGGAGTTTCATAGTCTTGGCGGAGTAAGAATTCGTTTCGTTCTTTCAATTGGGATACCGGCCCCGGCCGCCAAGCCACATATTGCAAGGAAATCCGCATGGCGCACGCGCAAGGAAAAACCAAGTTGCTCGACTGGGAAAAACTGGAGGTGGGCGAGAAGCTGCCTTCGTTCTCCTATGTGCTCACACAGGAGATGATGAACGATTTCCGCGAGGGCGTCATGGACCCGGATGCTGCCTTCCCCACCATTTCGCACAAGGTGGACGTCAAACCCTATCACATGGCCTATCACGACGATGGGTCGGTGAACGCGCGGTGCGCATTTTATTGCTACAATCCGCCAATCGCCGGCAAGCGCATCACCGTCCAGGCGTGGATCGCCGACAAATACCTCCGCCGCGGCAAGAACTACATCGTCACCGAAGCCGTTTCCGTCGATGAGGACGGCCGTCTTCTGGACCGCGTCATCACCCATGAGCTCAAGCAACCCTCGGAAGTTGGAAAGAAATGGCAATGACACGAACGTTTTCGATAGACGACGAGGTTCCCGCCCTGAGCAAGACCATGACGCAGGCGGTGATCAATCTGTTCGAAAAAAGCGGCGGCGCGGAAGGGCCGAGCCAATTCACCGACGAGGAGACCGCGCGTGGCGTTCTGGGCACCAGCGGCACGGTTGCGTCAGGTCGGATGTCGCTGACATTCGCCTCGGAGTTGTTGCGGCGCTACTTCGGGAACGAGGTCTATAACCGCGGCGGCATGATCGAGTTGCGCTTCCTGCGGCCGGTGCGCCCGGGCGACACCGTGACCTTTACCGGCAAGGTGACCGGCTTCGACAAGGTGACGAATGGCGTCCGCGTCGCCGTGGATGTCACCGCCACCAATCAGAAGGGCGACACCACCGGCGTCGGCGCGGGCGCGTGCATCGTTCCCAGCTTGTGGGTGCCGGAAGCGGAATAACTGCCTGAAAGGCGCGCTTATTTACGGGGTGGGCGGGGCATGTCGAGCCCGCGCCGGGCCACCTGGTCGCGCATGACCTGGGTACTGCCGTGATTGATGCCGGACTGGAACGCGCCCTGTAGATTATGGGCGAAGATGCCGCTTTCAACCGCGTGCGGTGAGCCGTTCAGCAATTGCCCGTAAGGCCCAAGCATCTGCCCGATCGACTCTGAGGTATGCACGCCGTGCTCCGGCGCCCAGGTTTTCTCGGCCGAACCTTCATAGGTGAAGCCGCCGCCATGATTGACGATGGACATGCTGCGCATCGTCATCAAACGGCATACCTGCGCCTCGATCCACAGTTCGGCGATCTTGTCGCGCATTGCGGGATCGCTTGCCGGGGAATATTCCTCGAAACTGTTCGACTTGACGAAGTTGACGATATCCTCGTCGCGGCGGACCGAAATCAGATAGCGCGCTGCGCCGACCCGGTCGAGGTTGAGGCCCATGGACCCAACCCTCCAGCCTTCATTCTCCTCGCCCAGAAGGCTGTCCGCTGGAATATGCACGTCGTCGAAGAAGGTCTCATTGGTTCGCTGATGGCCATAGGTGGTGCCCACCGGGGCCGTCGGATCGTTCTGCATTGTCCATAGGGGTCGAACCGTGATGCCCGGCGTGTCCATCGGGAACAGGAAAATCGAAATGCCGTGATGCTTGGGCGCCTCCGGATCGGTGCGCGCCATCAGATAGATGTGGGTCGAGACATGGGCCGAGGAGGTATACATTTTTTGGCCGTTGATGACCCATCCGTTGCCTTCGCGCACCGCCCGACACTGCAGGGAGGCAAGGTCGGCGCCGGCATGGGGTTCGGTGAAGCCAAGGGCGAAGGAGATTTCGCGCTTGATCAATCCCGGGATGTAATACTGCTTCTGCTCTTCGGTGCCCGCCGCCATGATCGCCGGGGCGCCGCTTCCGCCCATCCCGACGGGGATGTCCAGGCGGGTGAACTCCTCCTCGACGATGTACTGGGTCATGCGGTCGCCGCCCTGGCCGCCATACTCCTTGGGGTAGGTGATGCCCAGCCAGCCGCGCTCGTAGATCTTGTCGTACAGTTCCTTCATCGGGCCGGCGCTGTCCTGGGATGCATTCGATTCCGACGTTCCACGCGCGGCCAACACCTCTTCCGTCACGTTCTCGGCGATGAAGTCGCGGACCTCTTTGCGCAAGGCTTCCTGATCGGGGGTATAGGCGAAATCCATTGGGTGTTATCTCCTTCTCATCGCCATGCGCGTCTGGCTCCCACCATCACGCTGGCCTGTCGCACCTTGAAATCGATCCCGATTCCATCAGCTTCAATGTCGTCACATATGCGGAAGACTATACCCGCATATGTGCGGGCGAGTACACCCGCATATGTACTGGCGAGCATACCCGCCGGAGGTCGAGATCGCGGCGGCTAAGGAACGGTTTGTATGCAAACAGCGATGGTGACGGCGCGAGTCGAAGGTCAGGCGACAAATTCCTACTTGCGCCACTCGGTCACTGGTGTGTTAGATTTGGATTGTGCACGCGTCCATCGTGGCGATGGCGTTCAGAAAACTAATTTATTCCAAGATATCGATCCAGGGAGACAGGGACTATGGCGTACGAAGGCATGATCGCGGAGATGATCTCAATTTCCGGGCACAACGGCGATACAATTTCGGCTTACACGGCGCGGCCATTGGGTCCGGGGCCATTTCCTGGCGTGGTGCTGATCCACCATCTTCCGGGGTGGGACGAAATATATCGCGAGTGGACTCGCAGGCTCGCCCATTACGGCTATGCCGCCATCAGCCATAATTTGTATGAGCGCGTCGGAGAAGGCAAAGCAGAGGATGTCGCCGCCAAGGCGCGCGCCGAAGGCGGCGTATCCGACGACCAGATGGTGGGCGACACGCAGGCGGCGGAAAAATGGCTACGCATGCAACCTTTCAGCAATGGCAAAGTTGGCGTCATTGGCAGTTGTTCCGGTGGGCGCCAAGCCTTCCTCTACGCCTGCCAGACTGACACCATCGATTGCTGCGTCGAACTCTGGGGTGGTCGCGTGGTGCAAGCCGAAGACGACCGGCCGGAAAAACAACCGGTGCAGCCGCTGGACATGACGTCCGGCTTGCACTGCCCGCTACTTGGCATCTTCGGGAATGAAGACCGCGGGCCCAACGTCGATCAGGTCAACCTGCATGAAGAAGAACTAAAGAAACACGGTAAGGATTACGAATTCCACCGCTATGACGACGCAGGGCACGGTATCTTCTATTACTACACGCCCCTCTATCGCGTGGAACAGGCGAAGGATGGCTGGGACAAGGTCTTTGCGTTTTTCCAGAAAAATCTGGCGGGGTAAATGGGTTATGTGTACATCGATTGTTGAGATCGTGGCTGTCGAAGGCGCGGCCAGGAACGGCGACAGCTGGTTCAACCCGACCCAAGCGGTCGTCACCTACGACCACCCTCATGTCGCGCTGCTTGCCGACGGCGTCAACATTGACTTTATGCGCGACGGATGCGCCCCGTCGACGCGCGCTGCTGTCGAACTGACGCTTGAATCAGCCAAGGCGCTGCACGCGGCTCTCGCCCGTACGATTGAGGCGGCGGAAATTCAAGAAGCGGAAGCGCATCGACCCACCAGAATGGTGAAAGCCGCGTAAGCGGAAAATAGGGAGGTGACCGTTAAACGGATATTATCAGCGGGAGACTGGACGACGCGCGTTCGATTTCTTCATCCAAGCCTACGGCGTGAAGGACGCCAAGGCCACAGACTGCTTGGTCAAGGATCGGGAACGACTGGCTGACGCTCTACGATTTCTCGACCAAGCACTGGAAACATATCCGCACCAGCAAACCCCACCAGCCTACCCCATCGAAAGCACCATCCGAACGGCGCGCGTGCGCATTTCAGGTGAATATCTTGTCGATGTTGTCTTTGTCATAGCCCCAGCCCCAGCCCCAGCCCCAGCCCCAGCCCCAGCCCCAGCCCCAGCCTCTCAAGTGTTGGAGCCT
>JABJKO010000333.1 GCA_018660305.1 Rhodospirillaceae bacterium | reverse complement strand
GTAGCATCGTAGCCAAGCATGGTTGCCATCGCCTTATTGACCAGCAACCTGTTGCCCATTGCCGTTGCGATCTGCATGCCTATTGGTGCTTGTTCCACCAGATCGCGGTATCGCTGTTCGCTTTCGATCAGCGCCTGTTCGGCATGCTTGCGCTCGGTCAGGTCGACAAAAACACGTTGAACCGATTTTTTACCCTCCCATTCGAAGACGCGCCAGAACATCTCCACCGGTACGATAAATCCATCTTTGTGCAACAGATCCATTTCGACAGGTGAGCGCAGAATATTGCCTTCCTTTTCGATTTTCTCCAGCGTCAATGCGCGGTGCCGGTCGTGGGGGGCGAGCTCGCCGAGACGTTCCACGGCCATCAGCTCGTCCGCGGTGTCATAGCCAAGCAGGTCGACGAGCGCCTTGTTAACCATCGATTTTCCGTCGCCACCGGAGATCAACAGCCCGAGCGGCAGGTCCTCAAACAGCTCACGAAATCGTCGTTCGTTGTCGCCCAGGGCATCCTGTGCCTGCTGGCGATCGGTAACGTCGATTAAGGATTGTTGGAAGGCATCGATACCGTCCCAATCTATGGGCTGCAGAACGATTTGGAGGTGAATGATGGTCCCGTCTTTACGCAAACCATCCAATTCGTATGTGGGTATCTCTGAACCATCACCTGCCAGGCTTTGAGAGCGCCGCTTGCGGGCGTATTCCCGGTCATGGGGCGCGATCAGGCCCAGTGCCGGTAGCGCCATAATGGCTTCGGTGGACTCATAACCCAACATGTGGGCGAGCGCCTGATTGGCAAACAGCCTTCGGCCCGTTCGATCGATGATCTGTATGCCGAAATTAGATGTCGAGAGTATGTCCTTAAGCCGCTCGCGGCTCTGTTGGGCCATTCCTTTTTCGACGAGGGTTCGGTTCTTCGCGATGCGGCGAAAGGCCAGAATTGCCATCGCCCAAAAGGCGCCGATGGCGATCTGCCGGTTGATGAACTCAAACGAGCCGTGGTTCTCGGCCGGAATATAATACCCGGCCAGCGCGGCAAGTGAAACGAGCGCGGTGGCGACAAAGGGTGCATAAGGAAACCGCAGCCGTGAGCTGATGAAAATCGGAAAATAATAGAGAAAAATTACCGCACTGAAGGCGCTTGGCGTCAGGATGTCGATGGCGCAGATCGTCAGGGTGGAGAGGCAAATGCCGGCCCACACCCGGCCCTGACCGGATGAAGCGGAAAATCTGCGTAACGCGTTTTGATCGAGGACGCGTCCGGCCATGAAGTCCCTCTATGGTTAGAGCGGATTGACGACTGAATCGGGCAGCCGCAGCGTGTCGTAGATGACCCGCTTTTCCTTGAACATCAGCATACCGTCGATTTCCACAATCAGGTCGCGGTAATTGGCGGCCATCAACAAAAGCGTGTCGCCATCCGCCGAGGTTTGATAGATCGCCACGTTGGTGCGCGCTCGGATGCCGTCGGAACCTACTTCCTCAATCGATGTGCCGCTGAGCACATGACAGATGTTTCGGGGTGCAAACACGGCGGCATGTTTGGTCGCGGTGGCGCGGTCGACCAGCATGGCCCGGCTTTCAAACCGCATCACACCGAGTTCCTGGCCGCGTTCCATATTGTCGCGCGCGATGATGGCGTAGAGACACCGCTCGGTAAAGAAAGCGGGCCATCCGTCGATATTGCCGTCATCGATACAGTGGACGTAATCGAGTTGCAATTGCTCCACGCGATGCCGAAGTAACTGGGCGGCGGCTTCCGGCACAGTGTCGATCTGATCCATTATGGCTGGGCCTTCTCAAAACCCATGATGTCGCGATAGCGCATGAAGAAGCCGCGGATCAGGGCCTCGGTCACCAGACAATCGCCCGATTGTGCGTCCTTGCCGTCAATTTCGAGTACAGCGGCCGCATCGTCAGGGGCCGTGCTGATCCCCAACTGACTGAATTCCAGCGCTTCGGCGTCATCCAATGTGACATATCCCGCCGATCCCATCAGGTTCGCCTGACGCAGCCGCAGCGTCCGCATCTCATCATCATCGTCTTCAAACCCGAAGAAAGTCCAGACCAGCTCATGGCTGCCCGGGCCCTTGGGGATGATATGGCGGGTCGCCAGCGTATTGGATTGTGCCTGGACGATGATGCTCGGGAACAATGTTTGGATGGCCAGCGTCACGTCGTCGGGAAATTCCTTGCGTGGCTGCACAAGCTCATGGTCGGTCAGGGTAAAATCGGGCGCCGCGACTTTGACCCCGCCGTAATCGCCGTCGTCATCCTCCGAACCCCGCTCGGTCATCAGGACGGTATGGCCCTTGCCCTCGTCAAAGTAATAGGCGCTTTTCTGGTCGAGCCGGAACAGACCAAAGGAAATCAGAAAAAGGTGAAGAATGCCGGCGTGATACGGGTCCTTCAGATTCTCCATCTGAAGTTTCCAATTGCTGTCGATGATCTGGCGCTGATAGCCGACCACGCGCAACGGACGACCGTCGAATACACGGGTAAAATACTTGATCATATGCTCGCCGAAATCCTCGGCGAGGGGCGGTGTGCTATGATCGAATGTCGCAAAGACGACGCCGTTCAGAATTTCCACCTTCAATTGGGTGAGGCCGTGCTGCGACAGGTCGAAATCCTTGGGGTATCCGCCCTGGCCCTTGTATCCCCGGCGAAACGGCATGCCTGTCAGATCGCCGTCCAGCGAATAAGTCCATTGATGATAGGGGCACATGAGGCCGGCGCCCGTATTGCCTTCAAGCGCCTGGCATATTTGCGCGCCGCGGTGAGCGCAGCGGTTTTCCACCACCGAAATCCCGCCATCTTCCTTGCGGATCATCAGGATTTCGCGTTCGCCGATGAAGTTACGGCGGAAATCACCTGTTTTCGGTACTTCGCATTCCAGCCCGACATAATTCCAGGTCGGCCCGTAAAATATTTTTTGAAGTTCTGCCTGGTAAATTGCCGGATCCTGATAGACCTGGAAGGGGACCCGTGTGGTGTCCCTCCCGGCAAAAACATCGGCATTGTTATTTGGCTGCGTACCGTCCATCTCGCACCTGTTTTCGTCGGTGGCTGCTGTTGAGTGACCCTACCTCAGGGGCGGGATCGTCTCAAGCATCTCCCTTTTTTTGTCGGTCGGGATGGTCGATACTCCGTGATTAGAATTCAGGGCGGGGAGGGAGAAAATGGCAGATCACGGAAATTCGGCCGGATTTCGTCTGCGACATACGATGATCCGGGTCGAGGATCTTGAAAAATCAGTGGCTTTCTATACAGATCTTCTGGGAATGACGCTTATGCGCAGGCGGGTGAGCGATGAACGCGGTGAGACGGTCGCTTATGTCGGCTATGGCGATGAGGAGACATCCCATGCCCTCGAGATTGTCGAGGAGCACAGTCCGCCGCCAGCGTTCCGTCATGGCAACACTTATGGCCATGTAGCGTTGGGCGTACCTGATGTTGCGGCGCTGAGTGAGGCTTTGATGGAGGCCGGCGTTGAATTTACCATTCCGCCGCAGCTGGTCCGGGAAGGCAGTCCGAACAAGCTGGCTTTTATCAAGGACCCCGACGGTTATGAGATTGAGCTGACCGAACGGCACTGACCTAATTAACTGGCGCGGCGTATAATTTCTTCGATCCTGTGATAACCCGGACCTCACCACCGGTTTGTAATTCAAATGGAACGTGGCTTAACCATCTCTTGACAGCGCGAGTCCCTACAACGGCCAGTTCGGATGCCGGTGAAAGAATTTTCATCTACCAAAGAAATTGGTTTAACAGAGGAATCAATTTTCAACAGTGGCATTACAGTCTCCAACCATAGAGGGTTCGCCCCAATTTTGTGACCCCATTAAGGGTGACAAAGTACGCGACCTTATTCTAAAGGCCGCAATCCTGGCCGCGGTCTATTTTGTTGCCGGCTATCTCAGTCTGCTCATTGGCATACGACCGGATTTTAGCATCGTGCTTTGGGCCCCTGCCGGCTTTGCTTTGGCGGGTCTTTTGCTGTGCGGCAACCGGATTTGGCCCGGTGTTTTCATCGGGGCATTTTGCATCACGCTGTTTGTTTCTGTTGAACCGGTGGCGGTCTTCCTATCAGGGACGGCAGTGCTCTTTGCCGGGATTCATGCAACAGGCTCGACACTGCAGGCGCTGGTTGGCGCGGTTTGCGTCAGAAGATTTGTGTCCTTTCCAACGGCGTTGGAGAAAACAAGCGACACACTCTGGTTGATTTTCCTGGGTGGGCCCGTAGCCTGTTTGATTAATTCGATCAACGGTGCCGTGGCGCTGCATCTAATCGGATTGGCGGCGGAAGATCAGTTGTTAACTAACTGGTTTACCTGGTGGTTCGGTGATGCCGTCGGTGTTGTTGCGTTTACCCCCATTCTCATTTTGCTATTTAGCCGGGATGGGAGCGTCACCCGGAGTAGGAAACTAGTCGTTACATCGGGTCTGGTCTGTCTG
>JABJKO010000099.1 GCA_018660305.1 Rhodospirillaceae bacterium | reverse complement strand
CTCGAGGCCGGCGGCAGCGACAAGAATCCGCTGATCCAGGTCCCCCTCGGCATGGGCAAGATGCATGAACACCGCATGCATGATTGGGGTTTCGATGCCGAACCCGAAGACAGCGTGAACGGCCGCGAGATCGAAGCCATGCGCGGCAAGGTGATAGGCGGGTCGAGCTCGATCAACGTCATGGCCTATGTGCGCGGTCATCGCGGTGATTACGACCGCTGGGCGCAGAAGGGCTGCACCGGCTGGTCCTATACCGATATCCTGCCGTACATGCGGCGCACCGAAGACTGGGAAGGCGACGAGAATCCCTATCGCGGCAAGGGCGGCCCGATCACCACGCAATGGGCCAAGAACGAGGACCCCCTGCTCGACGACTGGTCCCAGGCCTGTGTTCAGGCGGGGTATGAGCTGACCGACGATTACAATGGCGGCAGTCCGGAGGGCTTCGGCACCTCGCAATCCACCCAGCGTGGCGGCGAACGCTGCTCGGCGGCGGTCGCCTATCTGCATCCGGCGAAAAACCGCCCCAATCTGACCATCGCCGCCAATGCCTATGCCACCCGCATCCTCATGGAGGGCAACAAGGCGGTGGGCGTCGAATATTCACAAAAGGGCAAGACCATTCAGGCCCGCGCCGATCGCGAAGTGCTTCTGTCGGGCGGTGTGTTCGGCTCACCGCAGCTGCTCATGCTGTCGGGTATCGGCCCGGCTGACCATTTGAAGGATGTGGGCGTGACTCCGGTCATCGACCTGCCGGGCGTGGGAAAGAATTTGCAGGATCATCTCGGGGTTTTCGTCCATTACACGCGGCCCGACGCAGGCTGGTTCCGAGATCTGATGCGCTTCGACCGCATGGCGCTCGCCATGATGCAGGCCTATCTGTTCAAGAGCGGGCCGGCGACAATCCTGCCCGGTGGATTGCATGGCTTCATCAAAACCCGGCCGGAAATGGCCGTGCCCGATATTCAATTCCTGTTCCGCGGCACGTCGCCCGGCGCCCATTTATGGTTCCCCGGCATCAAGAAGCCGTTCACCGACGGGTTCGGCATGCGCCCCGTATTGTTGCACCCGGAAAGCCGTGGCGAGGTGCTGCTGCGATCATCCGACCCACGGGACAAGCCCCGCATCATTCAGAACTTCTTCGATTCACCCAATGATTTGCCGGTACTGCGCGATGGGGTCAAACGCATTCGCGATATCATGCATCAGTCGGCGCTGGATAAATGGCGCGGCGTGGAGGTCGCGCCGGGCGAGGACGTGAAGACCGACGATGATATCGATGCCTGGATCCGCAAGACCGTGGTCACCGCCCATCACCCGTCCTGTTCCTGCCAGATGGGGATCAGCGAAGACACGGTGCTCGACCCCGAACTGAAAGTCCGTGGCGCGGAGAATTTGCGCGTCGTCGATGCCGCCGCCATGCCGGATCTGGTCTCGGGCAATATCAATGCCTGTGTGCTGATGCTGGCGGAAAAAGCGGCAGACATGATCCGTGGGCGCGATCCGTTGCCGGCGGCCGTAGGCGTGTAAGTCTTGCCCGGCACCAACCCGGCAACGCTGGTTCAGGACGACCGGGTTCACCGGACCGTCTATACGGATCCTGCCATCTTCGATCTGGAGATGGACCGTATCTTCGGCCGGGCCTGGGTATTCGTCGGCCACGACAGCCAGGTTCCCGATGCCGGCGATTTCATCACACTCACAATTGGCAGACAGCCCGTCGTCATGGCGCGGCACAGCGATGGCAAGGTCTATGTGCTGTATAACCGCTGCGGCCATCGCGGCGCCAAGGTCTGTATTGAGAACATGGGCCATGCGGAGCTGTTCCGCTGCGCCTATCACGGCTGGACCTTCAACAATGACGGCTCGCTGGACGCCGTCTCCATGCCGCGCGGCTATGCCGACAGCTTCAATACCGACGATCCGAACCTCGGCATGGGGCAGTTGCCACGTGTCGCCAATTACCGCGGATTCGTCTTTGCGAGCCTGTCAGCCGAGGGCCCGGATCTGGCTACCCATCTGGGCCATGCGCGGGCAAGCATCGACGAGCTGGTGGACAAGGCGCCGGGCGGTGCGGTGGATCTCAGCGGCGGCGTGCACAAGTACATGTTCCGGGGCAACTGGAAGCTCCAGATGGAAAACACAGTGGACATGTATCATGTGCCGTTCAGCCATGAATCGACCCTGCGCGGCGACGGGCGCCAGTTCAGCCGCCGCCGGGGCGATGAAAGCGGCTCGACGCTGTCCACGTCCGGTGCCGCGGCGGAACGATGGGAACAACGCGTGGCCTGGGCCTCGAAGGAAACCGGGCATACTTATACGGGCCATCAGCCGGCCGCCGAGCAAAAGGCCAACGACGATCCGGTTTATCAGGAATATCTCGCGTCCCTGACTGCTTTGCATGGGGAGGAAAAAACCCGGGAAGTGCTGAACCCCAAGCGCCACAACTCCTGGTTCTTTCCCAACATGTCGCTACAGGCGCTCAATCCCCATGTGCGGGTGATCCGACCCCTCGCCATCGACCGCACGGAAGTGTGGGTCTATCCCATCAAGTTCGTTGGCGCGCCCGACGCCATGAACCGGGACATTATCAAACAGCTCAACCTCACCCATGCCGCCGCCTCGCTGATCCAGACCGACGATCTGGAAAACTTCACCCGAGTGCAGGGCGGGCTGGCAACCGAAGGCGCGGATTGGGTATGGTTCTCCCGCGGTGTCGACACCGACGCACCCGACAATCAGGGCGGTGTGGTGAATAAAGGCACCGTCGAATTGCCCCAGCGGGCGCAGTACGCCGCCTGGGCACGCTACATGGCGGACTGATCATGACTTTTTCAAGCTGGCGCGGCACGGTGGGGCTGATCAAGCCGACCATGCGGCCGGGTTCCATGGAGGAGACCGTCCGTCTGCTGCCGGACGGCGTCGGCATGATCCCCATCCATCAGAATGTCCGCGCCGGTACCGAGGACGAGTTCGAAGCCGCCATCCAGGGCTATCACGACAATGCGCTGATCCTGGCCGAGGCCGGAGTCGATCTTATCCACCATTCCGGCACGCCGCCCTTCATGATGAAAGGGGTCAAGGGCGAAGCGGCGCTGATAAAGAAATGGGAGCGTGAGATGGGCGTGCCCCATTTCACCGCCAACCAGAACATCGTCCATGCGCTGACGGCGTTCGGCGTCAAGCGAATGATCGGGGTGAGCTATTCACGGCTGCAAAACGATCTGACCATCGACTACATGACCCAGGCCGGTTTCCATGTGCTGGCCATGGAACCCCTCGAAGTGCCGTTCGAAAAGGCCGGTGAAATTTCGCCCCACGCGGTCTATGGCCTGGTGCGCGATACCTTCCTGAAAAACCCCAAAGCCGAGGCCATTTATCTTCAGGGCAATGCCTGGCGCCTGCTGTCCATCGTCGAGATGATGGAAGCCGATTTCGGGATTCCGGTGATCGAAACTTGTTGCGCGCTGACCTGGGAAATCCAGAAACGTTTCCATATAAACGAGCCCCGCGACGGCTGCGGGCGTCTATTGCGGGAAATGCCGTAAGCACCGAATTGAAACTCCGGGTGTCGGTGAATTTTACACCAAATCGCCCAACAACCGCGCAACCCCACGGCTTAACCAATTAACCCGTCGGTGGATTTTACAATTCGGCCAAAGGCCAAGTCTCCTTAACCATCGTATCGGGCCCAACAGCCCGCATTAACCCATCTGGCACGGATCTTGCATTCTGGAATGCGGGGGAATTTGTCTTGGAGAGTTAGTTATGAAAACACGAAGCGTTCTCACGGCAGTATCGATTGCTGTCGGCTCCATTATCTGTGGAACGTCGCCTGCTTTTGCCTTTCAGATACAGGTCCCCGAACCGTCTGCCCTGAGCATTTACGGTGTCGCGGTAGCGGGGTTAATCATCGCCTACCGACTGCGCAACCGCAAATAATGGAACAAAGATAAATATCCCCAGAGCGTCGGCTTACCGATGTTCCGGGGATATTTTTAAAGGAGGCAAGGATGGAAGAATTTATGCTGAAGAACGAGCGGGATATTTATACCCTGGCTTATTTTGCCGCGATCTCGCTTGTTGCCGTCTGGGAATTTTGGGCCCCCCGGCGTAAAGGTACTCAGCCGCTTCCAACTCGCTGGGCTGGTAATTTTGGGATCACGCTGGTCAACCTCGCCATAATTTACTTGAGCTTTCCTATAATGGCGGTGGGATTCGCCATGGTGATCGAAGCGCACGGAATTGGCCTTTTTCACCTTGTCGATATTCCCGTCTGGGTCACTGTCCCGCTCGCATTCATCGCACTTGATCTGGCGCGATTTATGCAACACTACCTGCTCCATAGGTTGCCCATCCTTTGGCGAGTTCATCGCATTCATCACGCGGATCTTGATTACGACTTTACGGTTGGTCTCCGCTTCCACCCCATTGAAGGACTATTCACCACGGGTTTTGCTTTCGCGGTAATCGCCCTTATCGGACCATCGGCCATTATCGTTGCAGTTTCGGAACTGGTGACGGTCTTTACAGCCATGGCCGTTCATGCAAATGGGCGAACATCACGCTGGGTTGAACGCTATATCCGATGGGCGTTCGTGACCCCCGACATGCACCGCGTTCATCATTCCATGCAACCCAATGAACACAACAGCAATTATTCGGCGCTTTTCTCATTTTGGGACCGGCTGTTCGGCACCTATGTGGCGGAACCCATCCAACCCCACGAGACCATGGAAATCGGCCTGCCCGATCTGCGTGACCCCCAATGTCTGAGTTTACGCTGGATGCTGATCGAGCCGTTTCGCAAACAACAAAAACCTGGCTGTCCATCACGAACAGTAAGGGTGGCTCGCCAGACAGGGGCGCCGTAAGACAAACATCGCTAATCCCCTACCGGCCAGTCCGTATGGAACCGACCGTCCCGGTCAGTGCGGCGGTAGGTGTGGGCGCCGAACAGGTCGCGCTGCGCTTGGGTCAGCGCGGTCCATAGGCGTTCGCTGCGCAACGCATCGAGATACCCAAGCGCCGATGCCATTGCGGGTACCGGCAGTCCCGCCAATACAGCGGCGGCGACCGTGTCGCGCCAGCCTTCTTCAGCATCCCCCACAAGCTGTTTGATGTCCCCGTCCTGTAACAGAACGGCAAGGTCGGGATGTTTCTTAAACGCGTCCGCGATGGGCACCAGCAGGGCGGATTGTATGATGCAGCCCTTGCGCCAGATGCGGGCGACGGCGGCACAATCCACGCCCCATTCGTAATGCGCCGACGCGGCCCTGATGACGGAAAATCCCTGGGCATAGGCACATAGAATCGTACCGAGCAGGGCCTCGCCGATGGCATCAAGCAGCCCGTCATCCTCAACATCGTCCGGAAGATCGCGTTTTGTCGCCAGCGCCGCCCGGGCGTCCACAGCCCCTGACAGGCTGCGCGCGGCAACGGCCTCGGCGATGGTGGGCGCGGGCACGCCGAGATCCATCGCTTCCGCCACCAGCCATCTGCCGGTACCGGTCTGATCGGCAGCGTCATGGATCACATCAAGAAGGGGCGCTCCACTGTCGGTATCGATGGTTTCAAGAACCGTCGCGGTAATCTGGAACAGATAGGATTGGTGCGTGTCTTGATTCCACTCCCGGAATTGGTCCGCGATGGCCCCATGGTCGAGACCCGCCAGACCGCGCATCAGGCTCCACGCTTCGGCGATGGCCTGCATCACCGCATATTCGATGCCGTTATGAACCATCTTGACGAAATGACCGGCACCGTCGAGGCCCATGTGCGCGCAGCAAAGTACATCGCCATCGCTTGCCGCCAACGCTTCAAGGATGTCCTGTGCATCGGTGAAGGCATCGTCTGCGCCACCCGCCATGACCGACGCGCCCTCTCGCGCGCCCTTTTCGCCGCCGGAAATCCCGACCCCGAGATAGCGGATGCCCGACGAAGCGAGGCTTTCCCCACGGCGCCGGGTATCCCCAAAATGCGAGTTGCCGCCATCGATGATAATATCGCCGGGCGCCAGCAGCGGCGTCAGCCGGTCGATCATGGCATCCACCGGATCACCGGCGGTGATCATCAGCAGGATACGGCGTGGCGGCGTCAATTTTGACACCAGGGCAGCGAGATCAGGCTCCAGGGCAAATTTGCCGGAGGCCACGACAGCGTCACCCGCCAACGGTTCATGGGCGCTGACCTCCAGCCCGGCCCGGGTCAATGCCTCGGCCAGCCCGTGCCCCATGGTCCCCAGCCCGATCAGTCCCACCTGTGCCATTCTCAAGTCACCAGCAGCAATCCGCCGACGATGCCGACATTGTTAAACACGAAGGAGAGTGCCAGATGGCGGCGCAACGGGTCCTCGATCTGCCAGTAGCGGTGAAAAATTGCCGTCGCCGCCACGGTAAAGACGATCAGCATGGCCGCCGCCACATCCGTCCGGTAATCCAGCGCCAGCATGGCGCCGCCCGTCAGCTGGAACGCGAACCCGGCGATCAGCGCCGGCCTGGCGAGGGGTACGCCGGCGGCGATCATGCGGTCGAGATGCTGCTGGAATTTTGTTGCTGCGTTGAGAATTCCGGTGGCAATGAACAGAAACGCCAGCAGGAGCTGACCGGCAATATGGAATAATGACTGGCCCTCAAACATCCTGTTCTCCCGTCATTTTATTGTTTCGCAGCACGGTTTTGCGGTTGATACTGGGCGTGATAACCTATGGCGACAGGGCCGTCACCGCAAATTCACCCTGGTGGCGCTGAAACGAAATAAAAACGGCCAAAGGATCGGCCAAAGGACCGGTAGAGATGAAATTCTCGCTTTTTATGATGCCGTGCCATCACCCCACGGAAAATCCGACGCTGGCGTTCCAGCGCGATATCGGCCTCATCCACTATGCCGAAGAGCTGGGGTTCGACGAAGCCTTTATTGGCGAGCATCATTCGGGCGGCTGGGAGACCCATCCGGCGCCTGAAATGTCGCTGTCCATGGCCGCCGCCAAGTCGCAGCGCATCCGGCTCGGGACGTCCGTGTTCAGCGCGCCGTTCCACCACCCGTTCTATCTTGCCGAACGCATGGCATTTCTCGATCACCTGACCCATGGCCGCGCCATATTGGGTGTCGGCCCGTGCAGCCTGGTCACCGACAAGATGCTGTTCAACATGGAGAACGACGCGCTCTATCCCATGCTGCACGAGGCGGTCGATGTGGTGGTCCGGCTTCTGGAATCTGACGAACCCATCAGCCATCACGGCGAGTACTGGCAATTCGACGATTTGCGGCTGCAGCTGCGCTCGTTCCAGCGCCCCCGCCTGCCCCTTGCCATGCCGTCCGCGGCGACGCCGGCCAACCTCAAGATGATTGGCAAGCACAACATGATCTGGCTGTCGCCGGCGGGTAAGAACCGTCCCGACGTGCGGCGGAACTGGGAATATGTGGAGGAAGGCGCGCGCGCCGCGGGTCACGAGGCCGACCGCGACAATTGGCGCATTGCCACCTATATGTATCTTGCCGAAACACGGGATCAGGCGTGGGACGAAGTCCGCGCCGGCATCATGCGCGAAGCGGAATATTTCTCCGCCATCGGCCTTCAGAGCCATTACGCGGAATATAAAGGCCAGCCGTTCAGCGAATTCACCCCGGAATCCTGCGCCGACCGGCGCGACTGGGTCATCGGCACCCCCGATGACGGCATCAAATGGCTCCAGGACAAAGTGGATGAGACCGGCGGGTTCGGCGGCATGCTGCTGCATGTGCCGGAATGGACCGACAGCCAGAAATGGCGGCGCTCCATGGAAATGTTCGCCCGCTATGTGATGCCGGCCTTCCAGGGGCACAATGCGACATACAAGGATGAATGGCGCATCATTCAGGAAAAAACCAATAACGGCGCCATCGCCTATGACACCGGCGGACGGCCCAGCAACCTGACAACTCAGGAACCCAATGTGGGTCCGGCAAAGCCTAAGGTCGCCAGCGGGGAATAGTAATAAACCCCCTCACCCCAACCCTCTCCCGCTTGCGGGAGAGGGTTGGGGTGAGGGGAACTTTGCCGCCTCTTGCCGTGAACGCTATTAGGTTCTATCTCCCCCTAAATCACAACGCACAGCGAATAAGGAAACGATCATGACCGCGCCGGACACCATCCCTGTCGAACGGGTCGATCATGTGGGCATCCGGGTTACCGATGCCGACCGCGCGATCAAATTCTATGAAATCTTTGGATTCGAGGTGCTGCACAAATCCTCCCTCGACGCGGTGGTGATCATCCGCAATTCCGACGACGTGGAAATGAATTTGATCGTCAACGCCAATACCACCAACGACAGACGCAACATCCTGATGGATGAAGACCGCAAATATCCCGGCTTTACCCATGTGGCGCTGCGGGTGGGCTCTATCAAGGACACCATCGCCACGCTGAAGAAACACGAAATCGAAATCACCCAGGGACCGGTCATGTTTGGTGGTGACGGTCACGTGTCGGTCTTTATCCGCGACCCGGACCGCAACACATTGGAACTCCGCGGCCGCGCCGAGAACTTCGACGAAATCGAGGGGCTGGTTCAGTACGATCCGAAGGGGTGACGATTTCGACGAATATATTTCGCTCTAAAAATAAACCTCTGCTGTCACCCCGCACTTGATGCGGGGTCCAGAAAAACAAAAGAATGGCTCCCGGATTTAATCCACTGCTGTCCGGTTTAACCCCACCAGAGGCCTTTAGCGCGCCGGACGGCGCGCGACCCCCCACCTACACCTCCCCCCTATAGGAGGGGGAGGGAAAGTATTTATGGCTTGTAACTTCAAATCCCCTCCCCCTCGATGGCTTGAGGAGCGAAGCTCATCAAGGGGTTCGGGTGGGGGTGATATGGCTCGGACCCTGAAATCAGAGTCTGAATTGGCTCGATCTCCTGCTGAGGCTATACCCAAGCCAGTTTTAGCAGGTCTCAAAATTTAAACCGGGCAGCAGTGGATTAAATCCGGGATAACAATCGAAAGTTGGTCAGGCCGTTCCCCACACATCGTCGGCTACTTCCACGATGCGCGCCAGCTTGGCGGCTTCGTCGTCCTCGCTTAACGGGTTTCCGACAATGGAGCTGGCGAAGCCGCACTGGGTGGCCAGCGACAGGCGTTCCAGCGGCGCGTATTGCGCCGCTTCGTCGATGCGCCGTTTGAGGAAGTCCACGTCTTCCAGCTTGGGGGTCTTGGTGGACACGATGCCCAGCGCCACCACCTTGCCTTCCGGCAAGAGCCGCAGCGGCTCGAACGTGCCGGCCCGGGGCGTGTCGTATTCCAGAAAATAGCCGTGCACGTTGATCTGGTTGAACAGCACGTCGGCCACCGGATCGTACCCGCCCTCGGCCGACCATAGGCCTTCGCGGTTGCCACGGCACTGATGCATGGTGATGGTCACGTCATCAGGCAGACCTTCGAGGATCTGGTTCATGCGCCTTGCATAATCGTCCAGAACCTGCTCGGGACCGGACCCCCAGGAGCGGAACACATCGCCATAATCGGGATCACAGATAAAGGGCAGCGTCACATCGTCCATCTGGATATAGCGCGCGCCGGCGGCGACCAGCGCCTGGATTTCCTGCCGGTAGGCGGCAATCAGATCATCCCAGAATTCCTCCATATCATCGTAATGATCGTCGAGGATCATGGGATCGCCGCCGGAAAAACAATGGATTACCGGGGGTGACGGGATGGTGACCTTGGGCACCAGCCTGGTGTTATCGCGCAGGAATTCGAACGCCTTTACCACGGCGCTGGGCTGCCATTCGATTTTTCCGGTGATGTGCAGATGTGAAAAATCCTGCTGCTTGCCCTGCTCGTTTTTCCAGCCAAAGGGCGACGACGAATCCTGCCGATTGGCCGTCACGCCGCTCCAGGTCATGATCAGCTCGAGCCACCAGGAACGGCGGCGGAACTCGCCGTCGGTAGCGGCGATCAGGCCGGCCTTTTCCTGCAGGGCGATCACGTCACGAATACAATCGTCTTCGATTTTGGCGAGATCCGCATTGTTGTGCGGCCCGAGATGGGAATCGGCGGTCTGGGCGCCGAGCAAATTCTCGCGGGCCTCCTTCAATCTTGCGGGTCGCAACAGGCTGCCCACATGATCACCGCGAAAAGGAGGGCGAATGTTCTGCGCCATCAGGCTGTTCCCCAGACGTCGTCCGCCGTTTCCACGATAAGGCGAATCTTGGCTTTTTCTTCCTCGACGGACAAATCGTTGCCATGGACCGTGGAGGAGAATCCGCATTGCGGGCTCAACGCCATCTGGTCCAGCGGCATGTATTTGGCCGCTTCATCGATCCGGGCCTTGATCTCGTCCTTGGATTCAAGCGCCGCGAGCTTGCTGCTGACCAGCCCGAGCACCACCCTCTTTCCCTTGGGGACGAAACGCAGCGGCGCGAAATCGCCGGACCGTTCGTCGTCATATTCGAGGAAATACCCGTCCACATCGAGCTCGTTGAACAGCACTTCGGCAACCGGCTCGTAACCGCCCTCGGCCACCCAGGCACTTTTGAAATTGCCGCGGCACAGATGGATGGTGATGGCCATATCCTTGGGCCGGCTCGAAATGGCCTCGTTGATCAGCTTGGCGTATTGGCGCGGCAGCGTCGCGGGGTCTTCGCCAAGCTGGCGGGTGGATTCCTGGATGGCAGGATCACACAGATAAGCCAGGTTGGTGTCGTCAAGTTGCAGGTAGGTACAGCCCAACTCGCCAAGGGCAGCGATTTCCTCCGCATAGACGCGCGCGAGATCGGTGAAGAAATCAGCCATGTCCGGATAGGCGCCTTCATCGACGGCTTTTCGCCCGCCGCGGAAATGCAGCATGGTGGGCGACGGAATGCAGAGCTTGGCGGTGTTCCTGGTCAGGGATTTTAAATACGCGAAATCATCGGTGGCAATGCCCTGGGGCCGTTCCAGCTTGCCGCTGACAACCATCTTGGGCGGTGCGAACTCCACTTTCTTTGATCCGCCCTGGAACTTGGCTGGGATACCGGTGGTGACTTCGACACCGTCGAACTGCTCCAGAAAATCGAGATGAAAGAATGTCCGGCGGTATTCGCCGTCGGTCACGCCCTTCAGGCCAAGGTCTTCCTGAAGGGTAACGGCGTCCCGGATGCATTCATCCTCAAGCGCCCGCAGTTCGGCATTTTCATGACCACCCATGAGCGGTGGCGCGGCCTTGTCATTGTCATAACCAAGCAGGCGCCTGCGCGCATCGATCAATGATTGCGGCCGCAATAACGAGCCCACGTGATCCGCTCGAAAAGGCGGCTTCCCCGAATCCGTCATGCTGTATCCCCCCAACTCAAATTTGGGGAAGTGTAACCGTTTTCAGAATTGGCGAAAGAGGCAGGAAGGCGATCGGCTGCGCTTAGAGCTCTAACTCGCTTGGCGCAGCATCTCCGACTGAGCGTCCGTCAGATCGCGGATACTGACCATGGCAACCAGATCGGTGCCGTTTTCGATAACCGGCAGATGGCGGATCTTGTTGTCCCGCATCAAGGTGAGTGCGTCTTCGACGGTGCATTCGGGATCGCAGCTCACCACGCCCCGGGACATCATCTTTTCAACCGGCATATCGATGATTTCCGCGCCAAACTCGGCAAGACCGCGGGTGATATCGCGCTCCGACAGGATCCCCACCATGCCGTGTTCCATATCAACAACGACGGCAACGCCGATGGATTGTTCCGACAGCAGGAGAGCCGCGCCGGAAATGGTGGTCTCCGGCAACAGGGCGACAACCCCTATTCCCTTCGGACCCAATATGTCGGCGATCTGCATGATTTCGGACTCCCGCGTGTCTAGTCGGTGCCCAAAATACTGTCGAAAGTTTAAGCGAGCGTTGCCAGCGCGATGAAGAACGGCACCGATGGGAAGATCCCTAATTTTTTCTTCTTCGGATTAGCATCGCTGTCAGTCCGCCGGACGCGTCGCATCGCTGTGCACATTATTTTATGTAATAATTTCAGTAAGTTAAAAATATTCCGGCGAATGGATTCCCGACCACTGACCAAGCCTCCAAAACGCCTTTTTAACTTTAGGCGTCCAAACTGTTGTCTGGCTTCTTCGCCACCAGGGGCGGCAAGCGGTACACGCATCAAATCGACCCGGCCCAATGGAAAGATCCTAGGTGACGTGACGGGTTAATCAGGAATGAAATTGGCAGAGTTAAGGCACGAAGAGGTTGACTATGGCGCGCCAGCGGGCGCGACCACCCTCGTCATAGAGGGGCTCGCCGCTGTTGCCCTGATCAAGGATGATGAATTTCGCTGGAAGTGGGCCGCGCTGAAGGGCGACTGCCCCTGGGCGACGAGCTTCCAGGGTTGTGACTTTGTGACCACCTGGTATCGGGTCTATGGTGACCTGTACTCCCCCGTCATCGTCAGACAAATCGACACGACTGGCGCTCTGGTGGGCCTCCTCACCCTCGCAGCACAGCACTTTAGCGGCAAACTTGTCGTCGCTGGCGCCCATCAGGCGGAATATCACGGCTGGCTCGCAAGGCCCGAGGATGGTGATGCCTTCATCACGCAAGCGCTTGATCTTCTGCGTCGCGACTATCCTTATGCCACTCTCACCTTCAAGACCTTACCTCCAAACATCCCTGTTGGCTGGCTTGACACTCCCTCACCCTGGTCCGGCTTGGCACTGAAGCGTCGCCACAAACGCCCGTTACTCGAATTTGGGGACGGCAAATCAATCGCCGCTTCTTTGAAAAAGAAGAGCAATAAGAGCCGGCTCAATCGCCTAAAGCGCCTTGGGAAACTCGAGTTCCGGGAAATCCATACACTCGGGGAGTTCGACTCTGTCTTTGACCAGATCGCCGATCAGTACGACTTTCGGCAGGGTGCCGTTAACGCATCGGTTCCGTTCCGTGAAGATCCCCTCAAGAAGACGTTTCTCCGCGAGCTCATGCAGCACCCTGGTGTCCTTCATGTTTCGGCGCTGATGCTGGAAGACACGCCAATTGCCGCGGTAATCGCCAATCGCGAAACGGATAATGTCTCCGTTGGCGTATTCTCACATTCCCCATTTTATGCCAAGCATTCGCCCGGAAAATTCCATCTATTGTTTCTTGGCGCGGCGCTCTCTGAACAGGGATTTTCATCACTCGATCTGACTCCGGGGGGGGCATGGAAGGATCGATTCGCCACGACATTCGATGAGGTCTTGGAGGTCACTGTACATTTCAGCAGTGCCGCCGCCCGCAGGGCCCGGTGGGTCGTCGCATTGGAAGCCGTCGCGAGCAAGATGCTTAATAGGGTATCTATCAAGCCGGAAACTATTCGCGCGCTACCAGCTAAATTCGAGAACGTCACAGCGGACAAGATTGTGCAATGTGCAAGGCGGTGGCTTTGGGATACACGGGAATTCCGTCTCTATTCTATCGACATCGAAACCGCCGGCAGGACCAGCGCGAAACGAATGATGTCCGTGAACAACCTGGGCGATCTCTTACAGTTCGCACCATCCGAGGACTGGCAAACCCGCGATAATTTTTTGTCACAGGCCCTTTACCGGCTGGAGGGAGGTGATCGGGTGTATTCGGTATCGGATGAGAATGCTCTGCTCCATTTTGGTTGGGCAAGCGATCACGTCAAGGAATCGTATTTTACGGAAGTGGGTCAAAGCTACGAGTATCCAACCGGTTCCTCGGTTTTATACGATTTCTATACATCACCAGATGCACGAGGCCAGGCTCTATACCAGCAATCGTTAGCCCAGATGCTGCAGGAATCAGCACAATGCGAGAAAATTGAGAAAGTCTTTATTTCCGTGCTGGCGGACAATGCCGCTTCACGACACGTCATCGAAAAACGGGGCTTCAAGTTCCAAGAAAGCTTCTACCGGACTGTTCGTTTCGGGATGGAACGGCGTTGGACCGATCCATCAATTCACGGTTCTCAAGAAAGCGGTCGGTAACGTCCGTGAACTACACTCTCAGAAAATGCCTGATCCGATCCTTCTACTTCATCATGAAGTGGTTAGGGTTGTTCCATCTTTCCCGCACCGTAACCCGGGACGGTATTCGAATACTCGGTTATCACGGCTTTAGGATGATCGACGAAGACAAATTCGTGCCGGGGTTGTTTATCGATCCGGAAGTTTTCGAGAGGCGCCTCCACTATCTTCAAAATAAAAAGTATCCAGTGCTATCGTTACAGGAAGCGGAAGAACGCCGGCTGAACGGTACCCTCCCCGACTGGACAACCGTGATCACAATTGATGATGGTTTCTATAGCGTACACCGTCACGCTGCCGAACCTCTGCATCGGTTCAATTATCCATCGACGCTCTATCTCACCACCTACTATTTCCAAAAACAGACGCCATTCTACGATCTGGTGGTCGACTATATTTGTTGGAAATCCACGAAATCGACGGTCAATCTGACTACCCTTTCGATCCCCGCGTTGAGCGAACTGGACGAGACAAGCCTGACTGCCGAGCGACGGAACCATATTGCCAAAACGGTAAAGGACGTTGCAAACACACTCGCCGATGAGCCCGAACGATGCCGGCTTGCGGAGCATCTGGGTGACGCACTTGCGGTCGATTACCGGGAGCTGACGACAAGCCGTTTTCTGAGCACGATCAATGCCGGGGAATTGCGGGAAATGCTCGACATGGGCATGGACGTACAGCTACACACGCATCGTCATCGGTTTCCGATCGATGCCAATCAGGCGACCAAAGAACTTGAAGAAAATCGCACAGCGATCGCCGCGGTCCGGCCGGGCCAGCTCGACCATTTTTGCTATCCGAGTGGAGAATGGTCCCACAGCCATTGGGCGCCCCTCGAAGCGGCAGGGGTAAAAACCGCCACCACCTGTGTCTCGAGTCTGGTCTACGGTGATACACCGAAATATGCGCTTGGCCGAATTCTCGATAGTGCGCGCATTTCTCAGATTGAATTCGAGGCCGAAATGTCTGGCTTCACGGAAATTACCCGGCGAATCAGACGCCGCCTCGCAAAATCATCATAATCAAGAAGAGTGAACGAGAGGGCGGCTGCGTACCCTCAGACGACCGGTATACCGGACACATCAAGAAAAAATATATAACGCCAGTTCTTGCCGGTCGCGAACAGATAGCCGGAGTCCGGTTCAAACGCGATCCCGTTCAGGACCGACTCGGCGCCCTGCGGGTCGGCCATCTGCCTCAAGCACGAACAATCGATGAGGCGCAGTACCTGTCCGGTCTCCGGCGAAATTTCATAAATATTGTCGTCGAACAGGACGTTCGCAAATATTTTCCCATCGCCAAACTCGATATCGTTGATGGCCTTTAGGGGCAGTCCGTTGTAGCGGACGGAGAGATGGCGGACCGGTTCAAAGGCAGCGTCGCGAAAGCGGATCTGGCTGCTGCCATCGCTCATGATGAAATGCTCGCCGTCATTGGTCAGCCCCCAGCCTTCGCCTTCGACGGCAAACTCGCCAGTCCGCTCCAGATTATCAACTGAATAGGCCAGGGCGGCACCGTTCTGCCACGTTAGCTGGACAAGTTTGCCGTCGAGTATCGTCAAA
The DNA here is from genome assembly GCA_018660305.1 of Rhodospirillaceae bacterium. The sequence goes on along the minus strand of JABJKO010000099.1, from coordinate 4,063 downwards.
CCTTCCGCCCACATATCGGGAACAGATTGCCGATGGACAATGGCGCCGTCACCGGGGTCGATCCGCCTCAGGGAAGAATCCGTCGCCAGCCCGGTGCTCTCATATAAAGACCCGCCATGCCACGCCAACCCCTGAGTAAAAGCCTTTTCGTCATGGGGGAGAATCGAGACAATACGAGGCATTATGCGAGGAATCCCGAGCGTCTTGGCGCTGAAGAGAGCCTTCTTGACGTGCTGTCGGATGGACATTTCGACGTACTTTCCCGCGATCGGCTGCGGCTCTATGGGATGAAACCGCAGAGTGACATAACGGATTTTCCCGCCATCTTGCAACCGCAAGCCGCTCGATTGCCCCGGATTTAGGGCATTTCCTGACGCGGACAAGCTACTGGCGTCAATCCTGGTTGCCTCCGTCTCTCTCTGAAACACTTGCAGTTTCTAAAAATTGCTATGGCCGTCCCCTATCGTTCACCGAGAGAAGGCTAGGATTAACTGTTTTGGCATTAATCTGGCCTGTCTGATGGCCGGAAATCTATGAAAGTAAAGGGAAGTAGGACGTGCAGATAAAACAATTCAGCGGTCTGAAATCGCTTCCACCACAATATGAGCGGTTCTTCAAAGAGCAGAGCCAGCAATATTATTTCTCCGGGCGTCACTGGTTTGACACTCTCGCCAGGACCACTTTGACGCCAGATACGTCTGCTTACTTTCTGGCCGGCGAAAACGACAACAGAGAAGTCCTCGCATTGATGGCAGGACGTCAGCCGGCAGGGCAGAATGGATCGTTCCTATCACGGCGAAGAATTTGGGGCACCTCTCTGGCGAGCCTTACCAATCATGAGACCCCGCTCTATTCAGTGGCGGCATCGCCGGATTTGACCAATCCCTCAGAAACACTCCAAGATTTTGCCGAGGCCATCTGCCACCAGACCGGCCCATGGTCGCTAATCGATCTCGGGTTTCTCGACCCTGACGGCGATACATTCAAGGCCATGAGTTCCGGCTTCCGGTCGGCGGGCATGGTAGTACGCGCCTATGATTACCGGTCAAACTGGTACGAACCCACCACCGGTATGAGTTACGCGGATTACGTCAAATCGCGCTCGGCATCGGTCCGAAAATCCCTGTCCAATTTCGGCCGAAAGAACCGCAAACTGGCCAAGGAACATGGCATCACCTTTGACCTGATCTTGGACGAGGGTGGTCTGGACGCAGCGATCGACGCCTATAAAACGATCCATGAGGCAAGCTGGAAGGGTGTCGAGCAAGCACCAGATTTTATGGCGCACTTCATCCGCAATGCGGCGCGCGCTGGCGCGCTGCGGCTTCTGGTTATCCGCGTCGACAGCCGGCCGGCGGCGTTGGAACTGGCCATCGTATCGAATGGCCAGGCGACCATGATGAAAACGGCTTACGACCCCGCCTTTGGAAAATACTCGGTGGGGTCCATCGCCATCATGAAGATGATGGAACATCTGCTCGATGTGGATCACGTGCGGGAAATTGATTTCGGCAATGACGACGACCCGTACAAAAAATCATGGGTCACCAAACGGCGTATCCGGTGGGGGATAACCGCCTTCAATCCTCGCTCGGTTACGGGCTGTCTCAATTTGTCACGGGATGTGGCCGAAGGCGCCGCCCGTTCCGGGGTGCGCGCTCTCCGGCGTGGGCGGGCGCGTCTTAAAGCGGCTTAGGCCGCCGACGTCCCTGGCTGCAACTGGGCGGCCGCTTCGAACTGTTTTTGAATCCGGGTATAGGCATCGTTGATCCGCGACATGCGGCTTGTCGCCACATCGAGAAGTTCCTTGGACAGATTCATACTGGCCAGCCGGTCCGGATGGTTTTCAGCGACCAGCCCCCGGTAGGCTTCCTTGATCTGATCCATAGTTGCGTTGTCGCTCACCCCGAGGATCTGATACGGATTGTTACCGGTATATTCCTTGGCCTCGGTCGAAGCAGGCGAGACCAGCACGCAGGCGGTCTTCTTGATCACCATGAATCTTCCATCGGTGGCGAAGAACGGCATGAATTCGCGCTCGTCGTTCATCATATCCTGCAGGCGCCCCTGGGGCTTGATGAACAGCGTCCCGGTGACGACTTTGCCGCCCTCCAGCTCGATCTCCACCTCGATTTTTTCCTTCGCGATTTTGTCCGATGACTCAAACATCTGCGGCCTTTGAAATGTTTATGCTGCCATAGCGTCGCCCCGGCACGGATGGCCCGCGCGACACCCCCTAGAATCAGCGGGAACCGTGAAAATTTCCTCAATAACGGGCAACCAACATGCCCTTTCGGCTGGGGTGAAATCTCCCGGTTTGTGGGCAATCGGCCTAGCGGAGCCCTGCTCTAAATGTTAGCGTTTCTTAACCAAACAGAGCGCTCATGCGCTCAAAACAAAGAGGGAGGGCGCTTTGGTAAACAAGAACCCACTGCGCGACAAAGAGATAGCGATTATTGCCTATGCCGAATTACCCAACCAACGGGGTTCGGGCAAACGGCCCTACGAGTTCGGGGCCGAGATCATGGCGCAACTCATCGGCCGCTCCGGGATCGAGCATTCGGATATTGACGGGCTGGCGGTCATCAGCCCCATCGCCGAAGCCGGCAATACCTTCTATTCCATCGCCATGGCCGACACGCTGGGTCTGGCGCCGCGCTGGAGCCAGGTATCCGACATTGGCGGCTGTTCACCCATCGGCAATGTGGCGCGCGCCGCCGCGGCCATCCAGTCAGGCCAATGCGAGATGGTCATGTGCATCGCCGCCGACGCGTCCAGCGCCGGTGTCGCCGGACGTCGGCTTGGCGGGTTCCGCGAGGAATTCATGGATCCCACCGGGTTTCAGGGACCACCCATCGCCTTCGGCGTGCTCAGCCATGCCTATGACCAGCAATACGGGCTCAGCCTCGAAGCGCTGGGCAAGCTGGCCGTCACCCAACGCAACGGCGCGCTGGTCAATGAAAACGCCGTCTCGTCTCTGCGCAAACCGATCACCGTCGAGGATTATTTGAACTCCCGCATGATCGCCGAACCCATTCGATTGCTCGATTGCGTGATGCGCGTCGACGGCGGCAGCGGGCTACTGGTAACCACCGCCGACCGGGCAAAGAGCCTGGGACTGGACAATGTCGTCTACCCGGTCGCCTACAGCGAGCTGACCAATTTCGGCCCCGACGACAACACGCCGGACATTACCGAAACCGGTTTCTCGGTGGTCGGGCCTGAGGTTCTTGAAAAAGCCAGCATGTCCTGCAGCGATATCGACATGTTCCAGCCCTATGACGATTTTCTGATCGCCATCATGCTTCAGATGGAGCAGATCGGTTTCTGCAAGCGCGGCGAAGGCAGTGATTTCATCCTGTCCAACGATCTGTCACCCACCGGGGTGCTGCCGACCAATACCGGCGGCGGGCAGATTTCCTGCGGGCAGCCCGGTCTCGGCGGCGGCGGTGTAAACCTGACAGAAACCGTGCGTCAATTGTTCGGCGAGGCGGGCGAACGGCAGGTGCCCAACGCGCGCACCGCAATGGTCACGGGAATCGGCTTCATCCCCTATTTGCGGAACTGGGGATGCAGCGCCGCGATGATTATGGAGAGATAAGCCATGGCAACGGACAAAAAGGAAGCAGCCCCCCGCCCGATCCCGCGGCCGACCCATCTGACCCAGCCCTTCTGGGATGCCGCCAAGGAAGGACGGCTCATGCTGCAGTTCGACAAGACCACCGGCAAGCCGCAATTCTGGCCGCGACCGGTGAGCATTCACTCCGGCAGCAGCGAACTGGAATGGCGCGACGTCTCCGGTAAGGGAAGGCTCTATGCCTGGACCGAAGTTCACGTGCCGGTCCGGGGAATGGAAGACCTCGCGCCCTATGTGCTCGCGGCGGTGGAACTCGACGAAGGCGTGCGCATCATGTCGCGGCTGACAAATGTGAAAGCCGATCAGCTGAAGCCCGGCATGGCGGTGAAGGTCGCCTGGGAGGAACTCTCCGACGACATCACCATGTTCGTCTTTGAGCCCGATTAGGGATAACCGCCCCCTGACCTAGACCGATACCGGCTCGTT
>JABJKO010000332.1 GCA_018660305.1 Rhodospirillaceae bacterium | reverse complement strand
CTTCTTTGGCTGTCCCAACGCAACATCGAAACCGCGGCGGCGTAAATATTTTGCGAGAGCCATTTCACGATTTTGCAGTAGCTTGGAATTGTCCAGGGCGGCCGCGGTGATCGTAATTTTTACGCCGCCGCCGCGGCCGACACGGGTCAGGAAACGGCTAAGCGTGCGTTTTTCGGAGACCGCAAGTTTCGCCGATGCCTTGTCGAACTTTACCGCGTGATGGAATTCCGCCCATTTGACCTGTAGCTTTTTAGGTGCCTCCACGGGAGACCAATGTGTCGTCCGGGGCGCGCATGACGCAAGGAGCGTAACCAGCCCAATGGCAACAACCAGGGCGCCCGAAGGCCATCGGCCGGGCCTGATAAACAGTTTCTTTTTTCGTCGCATCATTGTCGGTTGCTCCTAATCAAGAACAAAACCCATGGAGCCGCGGGGTTGGCGGCGGGCCAGCGGTACCGGCCCTTTTTCTCCGCTTCGCGGTGTGGGTCGGTAGAGACGTCCGTGAAGAACGCGGTCTTTATCGGTCGGTGGGGTCAGACCGTCAGTGGGTGCCGCAAGCATCGGACCGCTGGTCGGTTTGACGATATAGGGGGTTACGATGATCACGAGTTCTGTTTCGTTGCGCTGGAACCGGTCTGAACGAAACAGCATGCCAAGCAGGGGGATATCTCCCAGGCCGGGAAATTTATCGATGTTGTGGCGAATGTTATTCTGGAGCAGCCCGGCAATGGCGAAACTCTGCCCATTGGCCAATTCTACAGTGGTCTCGGTGCGGCGCGTCGTCAGGCCGGGAATGGAAAATCCAGCTATCTGGACCGCTCCGGCGCTGCTCAGCTGACTCACTTCCGGATTGACGTATAAGCTGATTCTATCCCTGCCGATTAGGGTCGGTGTGAAGGCGAGCGATACACCGAACTGCTTAAACTCCACTGCCACCTGGTTGTTGTCGCCAGGAACCACAATGGGAAATTCGCCACCGGCGAGAAATGTCGCGGGTTTTCCGGACAATGCGGTCAGGTTGGGTTGAGCAAGTACTGTTACGAAGCCCTCGTTGTTCAGGGCATCGATCAGTCCGTTGATGTCGACGGAACTCCCCTTATACAGACCGAAAAGGCTGTTGGTCCCGCTATTGCGCGATGTCCACGCGGCGCCTTCTATACCGCTCAGAAAGGTCGGCGGCGTGCCTCCTGTGGAATTAACCGGGTTGCCGTTCGCGAGACCAAACACAAAGCTGCCCACGTTCAAAACGGCGTCCCAATTGATACCGAACTGCTTGAGTACGTCTCGTGACACCTCGGCAATGCGAACCCGCAATTGAACCTGGGTCGGTTCGTTGACGGCCACCCTGAGAATGACATTGGTGGGTTTCTTGACCAACTGTTCGGCCAGACGGCGGATTTCGGCCGCGTCTGCCGCTGTCTCCACACTGCCGGATACGATGATGCTTGAGCCGAGCGAGCGGATGCGGACATCTTCGTTGGGGAGGAAGGATTTGATTGAGGCGCGTAGCCGGCTGAGATTGTGCGACACTTTGAGTCGGCGGTTTGTCAGAACCTGCTCGTTTTCATCGACCGCGATAAGGGTTGTTTCCCCGGGTGTTTTCGCGAGGAGATAAATCAACCGGGGAGATTTGATTTGTATATCCGCGATTCTTGGATTGGCGACGAAGACCGTTTCCGCTGGGCGTGTCAATCGGATGAGCACGCCTCTGTTGTTTTCGAGGAAAATAGTCCCGGAAGATTCCCGCAGAACCTCGTTGCCCTGGGCCGGGAACCAGGTAACCGCCAGTCCAAATAGAAGCAGGCTGAAACGCCGGCATTTAAAGAAGTTGAACATTAATTTTCGTCCCCTCTGTCTGCCTCGGAGGCAGACAGTCCGCCGCTATCATTATCATTTCCCCTATCCCCCGAGCGTATAGTGTCTTTTAAAGCGTCTCTGATGGCTTTTCGGAGCCTGGTTGGATCAGGGCCCTCTTTGGCGACCGTTGCGACAGAGGTTTTGCCGCCCCGCATAATGGTAATTTTGGCCTTTTTCTTATTCGCGCCCATGGTCAGAAAACGGCTTACTTCCGTATCCCGGGTTACGGTCTTGCCCCGTCGGGCGACCTTGTCTTCCTTCTCATCGGGCTTTGTCCCGTTCTCATCGTCTTTCGCCAGGCTACGAAGACTGAGAGACAGATTGCCCAAGTTCCGCGCGACAGAAACCATTTGGACCTGTTTCGGAGTCAATTCGAACGTCGCGGTCTTGGGCACGCGCTTAGCCTTGTCATTTCCCTTTTGATCGTCGGTTCGTTGGTCCAGGGCGAGAATACGAACGTTTGTCAAAACCGTTTCGGCGGCGCGAAACAAATTTCGTTCCCCTTTGCTCGCACCGGCAATCTTGAACTTGCCCGTGAGAATGAGATCGACCCGATCGCCCGGAAAGACGAGGCCGGAGATTGCGGATACGGCTGACACTTTGACCGAAACGGCGCGCATGCCAGGGGTCAGAACGGCGGCCAGAAAGCCCCGTTCGCCGGCTTTGACCACCGCCTCATCTGTGACCGGCTGTCCGGCCACGAGGCTGTTGCGGACCACGGAGCCGACAAAGTCGGTTTTCTTCCGTTCGCCTTTGGTGGCATAGGCGGGCGACAGTCTGCCCTCGGGCCACGCCTGCCACAGCAACTCGTCCGGTTTGATAAAGCGTCCCCGGGGAATGTTCTTTTTGGCGACGAGGACATGATTGCCGGCGGGTTTTGCTTTTTCCGGTGCGCGCGCCATTTGCGACCGCTGGTGTTCCATCCAGCCCTGCACAAGAAAGGCGGTCAAGCCGGCGGTGGTCAAGGCGGCGATAGCTAACAGGAGTGTACGGGGGTTCATGGCCAAACACCTGCGCTCTGGCTGCTGATCAGGCTACCGGCGACAAACAGCCCGGCGCCGGCGACAGCAATGCCATAGGGAATTTTTTCGGCCACTTCGCCAGGCGACATGCCGAAGACCCAGCCATATTTTGACCACAAAATGACGGTGAGCGAGAGCACGCCACCGGCGATTGCCGTCAGAAGAAGAAGGTGGAGACTGTATTCGGGTCCGGCCCAAAGAGCCGCGGCGGTTATGAGCTTCACGTCTCCGCCGCCCATCCAACCGGCAGCGAAAAATAGGAGCCCCACTGCCAGAAGGCCGGCGGCGATGGCCAGCGCCATCTGCCATTCTACGGCAATCCCGGCAGTCATGACGTAGGCCGGGTAGAGCGTGAGAATGCAGAGAGGAATTCTGTTAGGAATTACATATTGTTTGAAGTCGGACCAAGCGGCGTAAATCAATAGGCCGGCAAAAATCCAGAGACAAGCTTGATTGAGAAAAATTCCCAGAGTTTCCATGGATCCAACCCCCTTTAGATTCCCTCCACCAGATCCACCCAGTGATTTACAAACCAGTTAGCGGAAAAGGGGGGTAGTGACGAATGTCACCACCCCCCCGGTTCCGTCAGAGAAGCCGCGCCCCCACGCCGCGGTTTCCCATCGCGATTACGGTGCGATGGCGGCATCAAGTGTCGAAGACACCTTCGTGAACATGCCTTCAAGTGAATCGCCCATCGCGGTCAAGGCGCCCACAGCGGCAACGGAAACCAGCGCGGCAATGAGGCCGTATTCGATGGCCGTGGCGCCAGATTCGTCGTTCATGAAATTATTGATAAAAGTGTACATCCTAATCACCCAAGGTTGAACTACAGACCATGAGAAGATTATGGGTTCTGGATTAAGAAGAAGTTAAGCTGACATGCATTATTCGGAAAAAAAACTATATATATTAAGGGCTTAAATTACCTACAAAGAGATATGGTTATTTATTTAAGTAGTAAATGTAATTAATATTTATTTCTTTAAAATGTTATATATTAATTTCTCTTTAAACATGAAATTTCTATAAGTTCTGCCGAGAATGGCGAGATTTATGCACTTGTAAACTGTTGTTGATGTCTGTCGCCGGGGATGCTGTGGAACGCGTTTGCCAAAAATCAGGGCCGTTTCAGCACCTGTTTTGGATCAATTATTATGGATTTCGGGACCGTGAAGGACCGCAAATCGCCCCTGAAATACCCCAAAATAATTTAGGGCAGGGGCGATTTTTTTGATCTTCGCACCCATTTGCCCGCCACCCACCAGATGAAACCAGTCAAAACGATAGAGACATACCCGTCCACGGCGTAATGCCATCCGAGATGGACGGAGCCGATGAGAATGAGTAAGGCGAATGTGGTGAAAATGGCGCCCATCCAGCGATTTTCGCCCCATCCCACAAGGGCAAATAGGGTGACGACGGCGACATGGAGGCTGGGCATAGCGGAAATGCCTTTCCCGGCAACATCGGTCCCGAGGCTATAGCTGCTCCAAAGGATGTCCTGGACCTCCAGGGACCAGATGGGAAATAGGGCGTTGGCCTGGTGCAGATAGGCCATGAGCGGCGCATAGGGGTCGGCCAGGCCGGTGACCCGCCCGTAATAGACCGGGCCCGCCGAGGACAGCAGAGTGGCGGCAACAATACCCAGGAAGATCCACAGGCTCAGAAACGCATAAAAGAACTGCAGCCGGCGTTCCTGGTTCTTTTGGCTGAACGCCTGCCAGAACAACATGCCGAACAGGACAAAGAACCAGATATTGTAGGAAAAATTCAAGGCAGACGAGATGAAGGGCGATGCCAGCAGCGGATGCAACAAAACCCAGGGATCCATGCCGCCATGGAGGAGCCTGTCGAGCTCCATGAAATATTCGTCCAGATAGAACGGGTTGACGGTCGGTATGAGAGTCTTGAGAGCGGAAAAAGCCGAAATGAAGGGCTGCATCAGTATCAGGACGGTAAGGCCCTGAGTCAGTCGGCCGGCAGTCAGATATCGGGTCCGCAAATCTTCTACTATATAAGCCGTCAGGCGCTCGGGCCGGACAAAGATCATGACATAAAGCGGATGGAGCAGGAAAAACCCGAAGACGAAGGTACCCGTCAAAAAAGTGAAGGGCGAGCTGAGCTGCTGCCGGGAAAACAGGATGGCCGACCCTTGATGACCTAACAGGATGTACTGAACCACCATTGCCATGGCGCAAAAGGCCGCGACGATGACGATAAGCCCGCTGTTGCCCTTCAGCCCGTCGATGATTGGCCGGACGTTATTGCCGCCGAATTCTCGTAATGCCGGAGATCGGGTAGTGGACATGTTTTTTTCGGGGTACCAGAGCGTCAAAGCCACAGAGAATGGCGGATATTAGGGCGATCCCGTTGCCGAACCGTTACCCTATGGCGGAGGCGGGATCCGACCAATTCGGGGAGGACGCCTCGCCAGAATATCGGTGGCAACTGGTCAGGGGCCGTTAGTCCCAGGCGATAAAACAGCTTCCGCCAATTGGGCGGGGAAAGGGGCCGCCGCCGTGGTCCAGGCATCGTTCGTTGGCATAGGGGAGGCCCCGGTAGGGCCTATTTCATGTTAAATGTTAGAAAGAATAATTTAGTTATTTATAACAATAATATATGGAGTAAATTTAAAGTTATAAATAAATTAAATAGTGCCATTTTCGGATCATAAAATGGCATTACCTTCCTAATTCAAATTGGGAAATTAATTTCCTAATACGTTGATATAAAAATATAAAATAAATTATTTTACTGTTTTTAGCGCTGCCGAAATTTAATAGAGACGACATCACTTTCGAGGAAATTGCCATGTTAAGTTATTTAAAACAGTGATTTAATGAATATTACTAATCAAGAATCTTATTAAAGTATGGCCAGGTAATACGCCGTCCGGCCAGATTTTATCACTGAAGTAGTGCCTGCCCATGGCGGGCAACATGAGGGTATCTACATCAAAATACTCCATGGTAGTGCCATGATTTTCGGCCTAGACGATCCGGCCGGGAGAGGCGCCTCTTGCAGGTGTGGCGCACACCCAACGTCGCAACCTCTTCATGGGGACCACCGGGAGTTTTCGGTTTCCGGCGCCTATCAAGCGGGGTGGCCGGGAGGGCTTTATCCTGTATAACGGCGAAAAGGTTCGCGCCAAGGTGTCCGGCCGCCGAACCAAAATCACGATTAATGGCAAAAAAGCCAAGCGCAAGGCGGTAAAACCGGGTATAAATTGTACCTTCAATTACGCCGCAATTACTCCGGCGCGGGCGAAGAGGCCAACAATATTGCCAAGAATCTTGCCAGGATTCTTGATTTTACGAGCTGATCGGGAGGGTGCCGGGTGCGGTGATCACGGCGCCCGGGTTTTCCCCGGGATTCCGAAGTGCGGTATAGTTAAGGAGAAGTGAATGGACGACCCCAAATCGAAACCGGATGAACCGGTCAATTACGACGAAAAGTTCATGGAATACGTCGAGGCGGAGGCAAAGCCCGGGGATAACAAGCCCAAATACGACTGGCCCCGCCATACCAAGAAACGCACTTTCGTGCGCGCCCTGGAAGGCACCTACGCCTATCTGCAGGGAATGGTCAAGGAACAGCCCAGGGTCTACCACTCCAAGGATTTCAAATGGGAAGGCGGGCCGCAAAGCTACGGTAAGCCCTGCATCAACCCCATGAGCGTCGATATCGCCCAGAGCATCGAAACCCACTTTCATGCCTTCGCGCCGGGCGGTTACAACAAGAAGCACGGCCATATGAACAGCGCGGTCTTCTATGTGATCCGTGGTGAGGGTTATGACATCCATGATGGCGAAAAACTGCCGTTTGCGGCCGGTGACTGCATGATCGTCGAAAATGGCTGCGTCCATCAGCATTTCAACTCTTCGGATTCGGAGGAACTGATCACGTTGATCATGAAAGCCAAGCCGCTGTTTCTGTTCATGCATATGCTGTTCCAGAAAAGCGCCAGTATGCCGCCGGTCGAGCCGGTCCCGGGCTGGGAGGAATACGGCCCGCCCGAGGATTTTTGATCCGGGGCCGTCGGCCGAGACCAGGGGAGGGCGGCTTTAGAGGCGTCCTTTTCGTTTTTGACTACGATCCGGCACAGGTTTAAATTTGCCGTGATCCCGTCTTTGATCGAAAGGTGAGCCTTCATGGACGATACACCGCCAAAGCCCGAAGCTGCGGAAGGCGATGCCGGCCCCGGCCATAACCGTCCCGCTGCCGACTGGTCGCGCTGGACCAAGAAACGCACCTTTGTGCGGGCTCTCGAGGGCACCTATGGCGAGATGATGGGCCATGTCTATGACGTGCCGCGGGTCTATTCGACCAAGGACCGCCCCTGGCATGGCGGGCCGCAGAGTTATGGTAAAGAGATCATTAATCCCGCAGATGCGCCGGTCTGCCAGTCCATCGAGACCCATATCAAGGCGTTCGGTCCTTACGGCACTAACGTCAATCACGGCCACATGAACAGCGCCGCTTTCTATGTATTACGCGGACGGGGTTACGACCACCATGATGGCGTGCGCCACGATTATGACGCCGGCGATATGCTCATGGTCCCCAACGGCGTGGTGCACCAGCATTTCAACGACGATAAGGAAGAAATGGTGGTCCTCATCATGAAGGCCAAGCCCATGTTCCTGTTCATGCACATGGTGTTCCAGAAGAACGTCAAACTGCCGCCCAACGAAGCCACCAAGGAACAGCTCGAGTACGAGCCACCCACGGATCTTTAGACGGATCTCTAGGGGACCCGTTTGCGCCCCTGATGGAGTGCTTCACGGCCCGGTCACGGCGACGATCTTAACAATTTCGTGTCGGTCGATTTTACACCCCTTTCAGCGAAATCCCCGGAATCGTCCGGATTAACCGGTTAACCTGTCGGTAGATTTTACGTTTCCGAATATGGTTTACGCCCCTTTACCACCATCATCGGCTTAAGAGCCCGCGTTAACCCGCTTGGCATGGGACTTGCATCTTGTATCGCGGGTGACGCCCGGGGTGGGTGCCTCCTTTGTGAAAACCGGAAATGGGCGGGCTGGCGCAAACGCCACTCCCAATGCCCCTCAACAGGAGATTTTACCATGAGCATCCAAGGATTAATGGGGAAGCCGCTGACAGCGATCGCCGCGACGGCGATTATGGGGCTGGGGCTGAGCGCCGGCACCGCCATGGCTCTGCCGGTCAATGGCACCGGCAACGTGACAAACGAAGTCATCATGGGTAGCAGTATCGCCAACGGGTCGTGGACCGGCGTGACGGCAAACGGCATTGAGCTCGCCCTGCGCGGCAAGCTCCGGTTCAACGGCGCGGGAGACCCTGAAAACACCTTCAACTATGATGGAGATCACACTTACACATTCGATCCGTCGCTGAGCGCGATACTGCCGAACTGGTCGGTCTTTAATTTTGAGTTCTCGATCAATTCGGATCCCACGGGAATGGCCGCCACTAATCTGGATTCCTACATCTATTTGCTCATGGTCGATATCGACCCGTCGAATGGAACGAATTTTGTTCCAAATACGTTCAGCCCGACCTTGTTTGTCGACAATTCCTATGGCGATAACAGCACGGGCCAGAGCCTCGGCGACGAAGGAACCTTTCTCGCGTTGGGTGCAGGCAACAACCTGATGCAGAATTCCCAGAATTTCGGTTTCGGGTATACGCTATTCGCGCAATTGCCTGGCACGTACACCTTCAATCTTATCGCCTCCGCAATTGGTGGTAGCGAATTGGCCCGCACGTCCATCGATATCGTCGTGGTCCCCGAGCCTGGCACGCTGGCCCTGTTCGGCCTTGGTCTTGTCGGTCTCGGTCTGGCGCGGCGTCGCAAGATTGTGTAAGCGACATTTACAGCATACGCGTATCGGAACGGCGGTTCTTCGGAACCGCCGTTTTCTATTTCCCCTTATCCCCGTTCGTCATTCTCGGATTTATTCCACGACTGTCCGGTGCACTTTTGAGGCCTGCTGAACCGGCCCGGATACTCAACCTCCCCCTGCTATTGAGGAGGTGGCGGGGGGGCAGCCCGGTACACGCATATGGACCACAGGTGGAATTGATTTTAAGGAATGAAATTGATAAAACAGGCTCACTGAACAGCCTTCGTAATCGAGCGCATATCGCCGTTTCCATGGACAGGGTGCGTCTCTTCGCCGGTTTCATCAGCGTTGAGTGGTTAAGGTTAGGCAAGATTTATCTGAATTAGAACCGAACAAGGTCTAGCAATTGACTGGGGGAAAGAATGTCGACTAATGAAACAGCAGTGAAATTGGCGGTGATGAATGCGGTGCATGATCTGCCGGTATTGGTGGCCCGCGATGAAGGGTTTTTCAAAGACGAAGGGCTCAATATTGAATTTGTGACGACCCCGGGCATGGCTCAGGTCACAACGTCTCACACGGTCAAATTCGACTCCGTGTTCGAGCGCCCGCTGGATTCGGTTTATAACGACGGCGGTATCGATCAATTCCGTATGTGCGAATGGGGCATCGTCAAACGCGCCGTCGAGGCTAAAGCGGGCGGATTGCGCGCGCGCAAAATCGTTTCCCTGGGCGCGTCCATGTCAATGTTTGCGATCGTCGTAAGAGGCGACTCGGACTTCTTTGAGCCGGAAATGCTCAAGGACCAACCCATTGCGGTTACCCCGAACAACGGGTCGCATTTTGTGACTTTGAAAATGATCGAAGGATTTTTGGCCAAAGAACATGTCAAAGTGACGAACGCCGGATCCATGCCGCAACGGATTGACGCGCTTAAAAAGGGCGAGGTCGCCGCGGTCAGTTTGATGGAACCGTGGATCAGCGTGGCGGAAAAAGAAGGTCTTCGTGTCCTGATGGAATCCCATTCGACCCGCGCTGAAGCGGCGGGCGATGATCTGGACGGGCCGACCCTTGCCGCCATGTTCCGCGCCCAGGCCCGCGCCTGCGACGTGCTGGCCAAGGATCCGACACCCTATGTGCATTATTTCGTCAATGAAACCGGCGGGCGGCTGGAAGCCAAGGATTTTCGCCATCAGCGCCTGTTGCATGCACCGCCGCAGCCTTATACGCGCGAGCGCTGGGACGACACCTATAACTGGACCGTCAGCTGGGACATGACCATGGCGAATGCCAGTTTCGAGGAGATCGTCGATAACCGGGCGTTTGAATAGGGCTCCGAGGACCTCAATCGTTATCGCCCCCGATATCGATCAGGGTTCCGATGCCGTGCTCAATGGCCCGTTTCTCTACGAATTGGGCGGTAAACAAATCCTGGATGGGGACACCCACTGATTTATAGAAGGTGATGTCCTCATCCGATTGGCGGCCAAATGTTCGTCCGGCCACCAGATCGGCGATTTCGGAGACCTGATCGAGGTCCAGCGCGCCTTCCTTTGCCGGTATTTGCAGATCGCCAGCCGCGGCCAGACAATCGGTCCGGCTGTCGATGACATGGACACGAGCCCGCCGGATGGTCTCGGTATCCACCTCCCGAGTACCCGCGGAATGAGTCCCCACACTGGCGACAAACGTTCCAGGGCGCAGGGCAGCCCCCGGAAACACCGGCTCAGGGGATGTTGTGGCGCAAATCACCATATCGGCGTCGGAAACCGCTTTGGCGCGATCCTCCTCAAGCCGGATATGGCTTGGGGCCCCATCACCCTCCCGCATCCGGCCGATAAATTCTTCACCCCTGTCGCGGGACCGTGTGGACACCACCACGGTCTCGATCGCATTTTCGACGCAGAGCGCCTGGAGCTGATGACGCGCGACCCGGCCGGCGCCAATGATGGTGACCGAGCGGCTGTCCTTGCGGGCCAGGTAGCGCGCTGCCAGCGCGGTTCCGGCACCGGTCCGGATGTCTGTAAGATAGCCGCCTTCCATGACAGTACGGGGGTGGCCGGTCTCGCCGTTGAACAGGGCCACCAGGGCGGACAGCCGGGCTGCGCCGCGATTGGGGTTGTCATAGAAATCAGAGACGATTTTGACGCCATATCCCTTGCCCTCTTTCAGGAAGGCGGGGTTGAAAATGGCGACACCGGGTGGCAGTTCCGATACGGCGAAGCTCCGTAACCCTTCGATCGACTGGCCCGCCGCCTGAGCTGTAAAGGCCCGGGCCTGGATATCCATGGCATCGGCCATGGACAACACCGATCTGACATCGCTCTCGGACAGAATGCGTAGTTTCATTTATACGAACCTATGACGGCACTTCGCCCAGAACGGTGGTTTGGCATAACTCCCGGCGACAGCCGTCATAATCGTTGAAGGCATGGTGGATACAAGCGCGTTTACCCTAGACAACAACAGAATCACATCAAACGCGTCGGCTCAAGCCAGATTATCAACAGTATCGACCCAAACCGGGCCCTGTAGATTGGTTTTCTGCCGGACACAAACCAGTATTCGGCTCTTAAGGCACTTCCCAATAGCTACCAGGAGGCGAAATTCCTTCATCGCGCTAAATCACAATTCACGAATTGTTAACCCGTTCCGGCGAGGAATATTAGCCTAAAGAATGTCTTCTAGGCCCCTCATCCATTGCGTGTTTGCCGTTTTCGCCGATTCGTCTGGACCATGATTTGTCAAATTCTTCAAAAATAACGAATCTGGAAGACCGTCTCGCGGACGCGATGAGGACCATCGATGATCTTCGCGGTCAGATATCTTCGCATGTCGACGATAAGGAACGGCAAGTCCAGCAAGCGCTGCGGGAAAGCGAGAAACGATATCGCGGATTGATCCAGAATTCCGGTCTCGGAATCCTTCTCACCAGGGTAGGTGGCGGGCGCTTATTTATAAATAACGCCCTGGTCAGGCTCCTGGGTTATGAATCACCCGAAGAATTATACGACATGCCGTCGTATCAATTGGTAGCTCCCCATGACCGGGAGAAGGCGGCACGGTATCTTAAGGCGGCATCTGGTTTTATCGCCGAAACGGTAGAGCAGTACGAATGCGATTTCGTTCGTAAGGATGGGTCGATACTTCCCCTCCACGTTATTATCAGAAAAATTTTGTGGGATGGCGAGGACGTCATTCAACGCACCTTCGTCGATCTCTCGGAGCGTCGACAGGCTGAACGCGCCCGACATCAAAGCGAGGAAATGCTGGGAGCGATTATCGATCACAGTCCGTCCCTTATTTATCTCAAGGATATTGATTCACGGATTCTGCTGATCAACAAAGCCTACGAGAAACATTATGACATTGTTCAGGAAGACGCGCGCGGTCACCAGGAATCCCAATGGCTGGGGCAGGAAGATATCGAGTCACTAAAGGAAAGCGATCAAACAATTATCTTCAGCGGCGTGCCGCTGGAAAGGGAATTTGAGCACACGAATTCCAACGGATCGACCTACTTCATGCAGTCCGTCAAGTTTCCCGTACGGGACGCAGCAGGCGATATTGTCGGCATTGGCGGTATTACGACTGACGTCACGGAACGTAAGCGGGCCGAGCAGACGCTGGTGCAAAATTCGGCGTTACTTCAGACGACCCTCGACCATATGGCCGAGGGTATCAGTGTCTACGATTCAAGCCTTAATTTGATTGCGTATAACCAGATATTTGTCGACCTTTATAAATTTTCGCCCGGGTTCGTCCGGCTTGGGCTTCCCTATGAAAAGATCGCACGGCATCTTGCGGAGACAGGATATTACGGCGCGGGAGATGTCGAAGAACAGGTCCGTGAGCGGGTTGAAAGGGCGCAACTTGCAACGCGGCGGCAGTTCGAGCGCACCGGGGAGGATGGCAAAACAATTGCCGTCTGGCGCAATCCGCTGCCTGGCGGCGGCTTTGTCAACACATACACCGACGTGAGCGATCGCAGACAGGCGGAGGAAGAGTTACGCCATTCCAAGGAACAGGCCGAACTCGCCAACCGAACGAAGTCCGAGTTCCTGGCCAATATGAGCCATGAGTTGCGCACTCCCTTGAATGCGATTATCGGCTTCTCGGACATGATCGAGGGTCAGACACACGGTCCAGTGGGCAGCCTGAAATATATTGAGTATGGGAAGGATATCAACAGGTCCGGATTGCATTTGCTGGAGCTGATTAACGACATCCTGGACCTGTCGAAGATCGAGGCCGGTAAGATTGATCTGTACGAGGATACCATCGACGTCTTCAAGCTTGTCAAATCCTGTCTGGGACTGGTGAGGGAACGCGCCAAGACGGGCGGCATAGACCTAAAGCTGGACATGGCGGACGATCTTGCTCCGCTATTTGTCGACGAGCGAAGGGTTAAACAGATCCTGATCAATTTGTTGTCGAATGCCATCAAGTTCACGCCGGCAGGCGGCGAAGTCGGGATCGGAATCTGGTCTCGCCCCGATACCGGGTATGTGTTTCAGGTGTCCGACACCGGCATCGGCATTGCCCCCGACGCGATCACCCTGGCCCTGACGCCGTTCAAGCAAATCGACGGCGCCTTGAACCGAAAATTCGAGGGCACCGGGCTCGGCTTGCCATTGACCAAATCCCTTGTGGAAATGCACGGCGGGTCGCTGACCCTAAAAAGCGCGATCGGGATCGGCACCACCGTTACGGCGTGTTTTCCGGTCGAGCGGATCGTGTTGGATGCCGCTACCGGTACATGATCATCTCGGGCCCCGCTTTGTTCTTCTCGTGAAGGACTAGTTCAACGACGGGATGTAATCACCCAAAACCGGGAACCAGATGCCGATCAGCGGCCGTGGCCAGGGCAGGGTGAGAAGGTAATCAAAGACAATATAGCAGAAGACAACGAGACCCGTGGCGCAGCTCACCGCCAGTCCTGTAGGCTCATCGGCTTCGGTTTTCATATAGGAGATGGCGAAGATGAAGATGGCCGGCAGCATGCCGATGACGGATGTCAGCAAAATGAATCCCACCAGCCAGCCGAGGAAGGTGAGAGCGCGGCGACGCATGACCGCCGTCTCCACATTATCGTCATCCACCTCGATATCCAGGTGAAGCGCCTGCCGTGTTTCCGCTTCGGCGCCTCCCGGGCCACCACCGGCGACCGGCCTATGGAAGGTGTGTGTCAGGAAGCTGATGACGGCAATCCCGATGGTGACATAGCCAACAAAGATGGGCACGCGCTTGGCGGCTGGCTTCCAGTCCACGGAATCCGCCAGCATGACCGCGAGCAGGGTGATAAAGAACGCATATAAGAGGGTGTTGAGATCAAACCGCGGCGTGGTGCCGAACCCACCCATCATGCCGCCGACGCCGCCCGACTCGCGGACCTGCTTGGTGAACGGTCTCAGGAGACCCCAGGCCGACAGGGCGAACATGATGATGACGATGTAGTTGATGGCGGCCCAGTCGATGTCGAAATAGACGTGCTCGATGAAATCTCCATAGTCGTCGCGGCCGAACAGACGGCCGGATTCGAAGATCCACCAATCCCCATAGCGCTCATAGGAAATATTGATGTAGCGCTCCACCAGATGACCCAGCACCACGCCCAGGATGATGGGCGGCCGCGGCCATTTGAGACGCTTCATGACCCAGCCGAGGATGCCGAAGGCGATCACCGCGATCAGATCACCCCAATCGCGGCGGGCCTGGAAGGCGCCGATCATGATCACCGTCAGGATCATGGGCATGATGATGGAGAAACGCACCAGCGCGATCTTGGCGAGCTGGTCGCTGAACAGGAAACAGATGCCGGCGCCAAAGATATTGGCAAACGCTACGCTCCACACGATAGCGTAAGTGATATCCAGCTTCTCGCGCAGCATTTCCGGACCAGGCACCAGCCCGTGGATCAGAAACGCCCCAAGGAGAATGGCCATGGAGGCGCTGCCCGGTACGCCAAAGGCAATGGTCGGCACCAGGGCGCCGCCTTCCTTGGCGTTGTTGGAGCCCTCCGAGGCCAGAACACCCCGAATATCGCCCTTGCCGAAGGTTTCTTCCGCGCCTTTTTCGGTCCGGGCGGCATGGCCATAGGCGATCCAGTCAATGACCGCCGCGCCAAGACCGGGCACCGCGCCCAGCGACGCGCCAAGCCAGGCACAGCGTATGACCAGCCACCAATTGCGGAAGGTATCCTTGACCCCCTCCCATTGGCCGCTTCGGGAATCCAGTTTTTCTCCGCTGACGGCAATGCTGCGCCGCGCAATGGCCATGTCGGCCAGCTCGGGCAGGGCGAAGATGCCGAGTGTCACGGGAACCAGAGGCAACCCGTCCCACAGATAGAGCTCTCCCATGGTCCAGCGAAGGGTGCCGGTTTGGGGATCGGATCCGATCATGTCGATCATCAGGCCCAGTCCGGCGGCGACGAGCCCGCGCAAGGGTGAACCGCCGGATAGTACCGCGACCATGCAGAGGCCGAAGATCGTGAAGGACAGAAGTTCCGGGGCCCCCACCTTGAGCATGACGGGTCGCAAAATAGGGATGGAGACGGCCAACAGCATCGCGCCAAACACGCCGCCGAGCATGGAGGCGGTATAGGCCGCGCCAAATGCCCGGCCCGCCTGACCCTGACGCGCGAGGGGATGGCCATCGAGAATGGTTGCCGCGGAGCCCGTGGTGCCCGGCACGCCGAACAGGACTGCCGGAATGGTATCGGATGTCGTTGTCACCGATCCCATGCCGAGCAAAAAGGCGAAGGCGGTATAGGCGTCCAGATCGAACGTAAAGGGCAGGAGCAAGGCCATCCCGACGATGCCGCCGAGACCGGGAATGACACCGAGGGCAAGTCCGATGAGGACGCCGCCGACGAGAAAACTCATCCGCACGGGATCCACCATGATGAGCATGGCTTCCCATGCCACCTGTACCATTTCCATTACCATGATGAACCCTCCGGTCCGTTATGCGGGCCGATGCGCGTAAAACCAACGCGTATTGATAAAGTCAAAAATTAAAAATCAAAAAGGAGGGCGCCCAGCCTGTTGTGCCTGGCGCCCTCCCGTTCGAACTCACTTACTGACAATCGATTTTCTTGGCAGAAGAGCCCTGATAGGTGAATTTGCAATTCATGCCCACCTTGAGGGCTTTGCGCTTGGCCTTCTTGCCGGCCACAACGATCTTTGTTCTACGACCGCTGACCCGCAACTTGCCTTTCTTGCCATCACCCGCCCAGGAGACGCGGCGACCGCCCCGTCGGAGCTTGGTGATCTTACCCGCGGCCTTCTCGATGGGAATGACTGCCTTGGAAATCTGAATGCGCGACCGGTCACTGGTGGCCTTTGCCGCCGCCGCGATCACTTCCTTCGGATAATTATAGAGTTCGGTAATTCCCTTCTGAACCCGTGCGCCGTCGATCCAGGCATTCTCAAGTTTCTGCTTCTTCGCATCCTTGATGAAATTGGGGTCCTTCATGGTTTTGACAAAGGCGGCCTTCAAGGCGGCGACCCGCGCCTTCGGGACACCGGGACCAACCATGTAGGGACGCCCCCAAAGCTGGCGGGCATAGATCATCTTGAGGACCTGCACATCCTTGTTGGTCGGTGCGAAATCCATCACGAACGGTACATCCGGCAGTTCGGGATGTTTGGCCGTCGACATCTGAAGGAGCAGCTTGATCTTGTCGTCCTTCAACCACTTCGCCCGCGTGGTCTTGATCGAGGACCATGACCAGCCGCATCTTCCTTCCAACTCGCCCCGTTCAATGGCGAAGTTGATATCGTTGCCGCCGGGATAGCCGGTCACCAGCTTCATCTTGGTGCCCAGAATATTGTTGATCACCAGCGGGAAAGTATCGGTATCGGCGCCCGCACCGGTGCCGCCGACCACCAGACCACGGGTCTTCATATCCTGCCAGAAATTGACCGGGATACTGTGCCAGGCGACGCACAGGCTGACTTCGTTATTCATGGAGCCGAGCCAGTTGAACTTGCGTCCGTCGAATTTGGCTTCCTTGTTTCCGAGCAGGGGTTCGGTCGGCAGACCACGACCGATGGCGCCGATGACGGAACCATCCTGAGGCAGGCTGTTATAAACCTCGTTGGCGAGGATCATACCGCCCGCTCCGGGACGGTTCTTGACGACCATCCGTGGTTTTCCAGGCATGTTCTTGCCGAAATAGCGGGCCAGCGTTCGGGAATAGCGGTCATATCCTCCGCCGGGGCTGTAACCGACATAAATTGTAATGCGTTTGCGTTTATAGAAATCAGAAATGGCATCAGCAGAAACCGGGGGCGCCGCCATTAAAGCGGTCATCATGCCGGCGCCGGCAATCAGGGCAATTTTTTTAACGGGATTCATGGTCGAGTGACCTCCTAAATTCATATGTGTTTGGCCGGTTTCTGGAAAATTAGACTGCAAGCAGGTGCCTCCAATAACCGGTTCTTATGGCTCACCGTTCTTTTCCCGCGGTGAATGTGCGGAGCATTACAAAGAGCTTGCGGGATTTCAAGCGCCAACCGCGACTCGCGCGGCGTATTTACGCCAGGCGCCGCTATTTATGCCGGTTGTTTCTCGCCGGTCGCACCGCTTGCCCCGGCGAAACAGAACAGGGCGCCGGCCACGAAGATCGCGCTCAGCCAGAAGACCCAGCGCGGATCCTGGGTATCCATGATCCAGCCGAACACCGGCTGTACGGCCGCCGCGGCCAGCATCATGCCGGTGGTGAGGAAACCCAGCACCTTGCCCATTGAGCCCTGTGGCGTGACCGCCCGGATCAGAAGATCGCGGCTTGGCAGAAGCAGGCCTTGCAGGATTCCAGACAGGGTGAGGGCAGTGAGAATGATGGTATAGGGAAGCTCATAGGACCCGACCCAGATGAGCAGGATTCCGGCGCTCACCAACGTCCCTATGGCGGTGGCGATACGCGGACCATAGCGGTCGGCCACCAGCCCGCCGATGAGCACTCCCGCCGCGCTGCCAGCCAAGAAACCGGTCAGGACGGTATTCGCCAGAATTTCGGACATGCCATAAAGCTGGTTGAGGGCCACCACGCTAAAAGACCGGATGCCCGTGAAACCAACGGTCAGCATGACGTAGAACAGCATGCACATCATGATGGGAAAGGACAGGAACAGGCCCAGCCCTTGCCGGACACTATGGCTGTCATGGTTCGATTCCCTGGCGGCCTCGGCCCGATCGGCCACTTCTTCCCGCAGAGAGCCGCTCATGGCCCAGACAATTAGAGAAAAGACGAAACCGACCATACCGACCACCATGAAGGTGGTCCGCCAGTCCCACAGTCCGACCATCACAACGGGCACGATGGCCCAGGCCAGATTGCCGCTGAACAGATGAATACTAAAGGCCCGTCCCAGGCGCTTCTTCGAGATGGATCCGGAGAGAATGGCGTAATCGGCCGGATGGAAAACCGTGTTGGCGACACCGGTGACCATGTAGAGCAGGGTCAATTGCCAGAAGGTTTCGGTAAAGCCGATTGCCGCGATGGAAAGCCCCTGGATGCCCGATCCCAGGATCAGGAGTTTGCGTGCGCCCAACTTGTCGACCATGAAACCGACCGGTGTCTGGGTCACGCCGGCGGCGAGGGCATAGAGCGCCATGGGCAGGGCGAGGACCGTGTAGCTCACGTCGAACTCGGTCTGCAGAGTGAGGTAAAGCGGCGGCAGAACCATGAAATAGAAATGGCTCATGAAGTGCCCGAAACTGATCAGGCCAGTCACCTTTATCTCCTGCGACGCGGATGTCGCGAGGCGCGCCATTCAGTAGCTCCGGGAATATGTCTGGGGGACAAAGAATAATGGTTTGGGAAATCGAATCATAGGGTGGCCATGGCTCGGTGGCAGGTCGTGCCAGGATTATCCGCGAAGGTTGCCAATTGTCGTGGCATTTGTTCAGTCAACTACACAAAAATACTGTCGGCAGATTTTACAGTTTTTGGCCGATTCAGCAGATTCGGCCAAAAACCGTCGGAATATTTTACAGTTAGGGTAAACGTCCCGCTTAACCCTCTCCCTAAGTCACTGTAATCCAACGAAACTGAAAAGTTGGCACGGATCTTGCATGTGTGAAAATGCGTTGGTGGGGAGAGGCTCTAACGGCCATGGCGAGATAGCGCCAAAGGCGCACGGTTTCGATGTCGCAACCAAGGATGATTATCATGCAAAATTACTTGAAAATGGCCGGATGCGGGGCCGTCATGACCGCAAGTCTGGCCCTGTTCGCCACCACGGCGCAGGCGGTTCCCTATTTGGAAGTTCCCGATGCCGGAAACACCTTCGCCGGGGCCCAGTCGGTCAATGGCATTTTCGATGAGATTAGGGGAAATCTGTCGGAAGGCCCCTCCGGCAACGCCGGTGATTTTGCCGATCTGTACTGGATTCAGTGGGGCGGCGGCGATTTTACGGCGGAGACCACCAGCGCCAATTTCGACACCGAACTGTTCCTGTTCGATATGGCGCAGAATCTGATAGAGGCCGACGATGACGGCGCGATCAATGGGAATATCTGCCATGAATTCACTAGCACCACCCTTTGCAGCTTGATCGACCAGGCAAGCCTGGCTGCCGGCCATTATTTTCTCGGTGTCGGTGTCTTTGACACGGGAGCCGATGAGAACGTTGGAATCGTTGAAGTAGGTGCCGACGCCATCGCCCCGCCCGGCGCCTATGTCATTCAGTTGAACGGGCCGACCGAGTTCAAGGACGTCCCCGAACCCGGCACGCTGGCCCTTTTCGGCCTCGGGCTAGTCGGTCTCGGTCTGGCCCGGCGGCGTAAGAAGGAGTTCTAATAACACCACGTCATCCTCGTGCTTGACACGAGGATCTTTCACCAACGGCGCTCCAACCGGCGAAAGATCCTCGCATCGAGTGCGAGGATGACTATTTTGATTTGGACAGCGGCTGTTCCGTGATCATAGCGGGGCCGCCGTTTTTTATGGAGTGATCCGCGACAAGGGGAACCCTTGACGTTAATATTGCCGAGAAGGCAGAATCCGGTTTCCAATTCGTAATCGATAACTTGTGGAAAACTAATGTTTGATGGTACCCCTGATGAGATCGGTAAACTGATTGAACCCGGCCGGGTTCACCGCCGGGTCTACACCGATCCCGATATCTTCGAGCTCGAAATGGACCGCATCTTCGGCCGGACCTGGATCTTTGTCGGCCATGACAGCCAGATTCCCAAGGCCGGCGATTACATCACCACCGATATCGGCCGCCAGCCGGTCATCCTGATCCGTCAT
>JABJKO010000186.1 GCA_018660305.1 Rhodospirillaceae bacterium | reverse complement strand
CGGCCCGGTTAACGCCTTTCGGGTTCAAATATTCCTGTAATGTGGACCATCCCGCCCATGAATCGATGGGCACGTCGCTGTAGAGAAAATTGGTCGCCATTGGTCCCTCATAGGTTCCCTATGGTTTCTATTTGTTGTTGCACAAGGCATGCAACAATTATCCAAAGGTTGTAGGCCGGACGAGTTCGCCTTTTGTGCTTGCTCCGATCCATCAATAACCCTAGTTTCCGGCGCATCGGGGTGTAGCGCAGCCTGGTAGCGCATCTGCTTTGGGAGCAGAGGGTCGGCGGTTCAAATCCGTCCACCCCGACCAATCGAACATCCAGAATTTTGCTGTCCGGCAGGTGGTTTATAAAGCCGCTGGCAAAGAATGTCGTGGTAGATTAGAACTCGTGTTGGTAACTAGGGAGGGCAATCGGTGAGCATCGCGCGTATCTACAAACCAGCCAAGACCGCCATGCAATCGGGGCGTGCCAGGACCAAGAACTGGGTCCTGGAATTTGAATTGAGCGCCGCTAAACGGGCCGATAGCCTGATGGGATGGGTCGGCAGCCAGGATATGCAAAGCGATCAGGTTCGCATCAAGTTCGCCAGCAAGGACGATGCGACGGCCTTTGCTACAAAACACGGTCTGGAATACCAGATAAAGGATCCCGCCGAACGCGCGATCAAGCCCAAGAGCTATGCCGATAATTTCCGCCCCGACCGCATCAGCGGCAACTGGACGCATTAGCCGATAGTTGGCGCTCACTGGGGAATGTGGTATGTAGCGGCCATCGCGGTTGGTGTCCCATGGGGCATTGAAATCACCGCGGCAACATCCACCGATCAGCGGGAAGACGAATGGGCCAGGATGATGGTCGCGACAATAACGACGCCAAGAAATTAAAAGAAGAAGGCGCAACGCCCACGGGGCCGCCCGCTGGTCATACGCTCGACGACCATGAAATGGGAGACGTCTTCTTCCACGAGCATGGCCCGGATGCCGATCATGATCATGATGCGGATTTTGACGGCCCGATTGAGGAGAACCCCCTTTGGATCGCGGACAATGTTCGTTTGACCAGCGTCGGTATCGATGTGGGTTCGTCGGGGACCCAGGTAATTTTTTCGCGGCTGCATCTGCGCCGGATGGCGGAGGACATGTCCAGCCGCTACTTCGTGGTCAATCGTGAGACCCTGTTCCAATCGCCGGTCGCCCTGACGCCTTATGAGAGCGAAACCCGGATATCGGACGAGGCGCTTGGCCGCATTCTTGATGATGCCTATGAGGCGGCTGGCCTCAGTCCCGACGATATCGACGCAGGCGCCGTAATCCTGACCGGCGAAGCTTTGCGCCGGGAGAATTCGCAGGCCATTGCGGCGACGGTGTCTCAGAAGGGTGGGGACTTTGTCTGCGCCACCGCCGGGCACCATATGGAAAGTATGCTGGCGGCCTTCGGCTCCGGTGCGGCCAAGGCGTCGCAGGATGGTGAAAAGCGTATTCTGAATGTGGATATCGGCGGCGGGACGGCGAAGCTGGCGATCCTGGAAGAGGGGCAGGTCAAGGTAACCGCCGCAGTTCATGTGGGCGGCCGTTTGCAGGTGGTTGACGAAAGCGGTGTCATTGTCCGGCTTGATCCGGCCGGCCGCACCCATGCCGCCCGCGCCGGTTTCGACTGGGCCATTGGCGACAAGGTGACGTCGGAGGACCTTGATAAGGTTGCCGACGGTATGGCGGCGACACTCATCGACGCGCTGGTAGCACGTCCGATCCCGCCGGAAATCGAGAATTTTTATTTGACCGATCCCATCGTCGATTGGGGGCGGATTGACGGTGTGATGTTCTCCGGCGGCGTGGCGGAATACGTGTACAAACGCGAGGATCGCGATTTCGGCGATTTGGGCCTGCGGCTGGGGCACGCCATTGCGCGCAGGCTGGCGGCCGGCGCTTTACCGTGGCCGATGCTGCCCGCCGGCGAGTGTATCCGCGCGACAGCGCTTGGTGCGTCGGAATATTCCGTCCAGCTGTCGGGGAACACGTGCTTTATCTCCAATCAGGGAGAGCTGCTGCCGCGCCGCAACCTGCAGGTCATCCAGCCACCCTATGAATGCCCTGAGGAGATCGTACCCGAGGAAGTGGCGCAGGCCGTCAAAGCCCATCGCCGGGCATTCGAGGTGGATAATGACGACCGCGAAATCGCGCTGTCGTTTCACTGGAAAGGTATGCCTGAATACGGGCGTATGCACGCCTTTGCCAAGGGGCTGCTACTTGGCCTCGACGACATGATCGCGGCCGGTAAGCCCCTCTTCATCGTGCTTGATGGCGATATTGCCCAATCTTTGGGTCATATTCTCAAAGATGAACTTGAGGTGCCCGTTGCTGTGCTGGTGATTGACGGGGTGGTGCTTTGGGACTTCGACTATATTGATCTGGGTAAGATTCGATTGCCGTCACGGACGGTCCCGGTGACCATCAAGTCGCTGGTGTTCTCCGACGATCCGCGGTCAGGCCAAAGGTTGGACCACGATCACGGCCATTCCCATGATCATGGGGATGGGCATCATCACCATCATGGTGATCATGCGCACAGCCACGACCATGCTCCGGTTCATAAGGCCGATCCGGACCAGGCCTAAAGCGGCTTTGACCATGGCCAGGCGAGGGGTGAAGGGCATAATGGCACTGCCGTTTCTCTTGGCACCGGCGGGAAAATGAGTATAAAAATCGTGTCAGAGATTGATCGCCAGACACATCGCCAGACACAATGGCACGGGCGTTCGAACCATATAAACTAGGAGAGGCTATCAATGCCAGACGACGGAAGTAAGCCAGGCGACGACGGTTCAAAGACCGCAATCGTATCCGATGAAATGGCGAAGAAATTCGCCACTGAAAAGGAAACGCCCTACACCCGCTGGGTTAAGAACGAAGGTCTGGACATCATCAGTTCGATTTACGTGAAAAATCTGTACACGGTCGAGCTGAAGCCGTGGGCCCGGCGCGAGGGTAAAGGCGTCTATCTCAACCATGATGCATCCCGCACCACCAACGATTGCTATGTGTGCGAGATCGATCCCGGCAAGAAGCTGGCGCCGCAGCGCATGGTGTTTGAGGAAATGATCATGATCCTGTCGGGCCGCGGCTCGACCAGCGTGTGGAACGATAAGGGCGACCGCATTACTTTCGAATGGGGCCCGGGGGCGCTGTTTGCCATCCCGCTCAATTGCTGGCATCAGCATTTCAATGCATCGGGTAAGGATCCCGCCCGTTTCGTTGCCGTTACCAACGCGCCGCCGATGATCAATGTCTATGAGGACCCCGAGTTCGTTTTCAATACCGCCTATGATTTCAAGGGCCGGTTCAACGGCGAGCCCGATTACTTTGCGGCCAAGTCCGAGACCAATGGCTTCAAGCTGGAAACCAATTTCGTGCCGGACGCCGTCAATCTGCCGTTGATTACGGCGAAGGAGCGCGGTGCCGGTGGCGGCCATATCCGGT
>JABJKO010000128.1 GCA_018660305.1 Rhodospirillaceae bacterium | reverse complement strand
GGGCCGCCGTTAAATTCGATTTTCAATCCTGGTCTCACGCAGAAGCAGCGACAACCCTGCGGGCGAAACTTTCGAAATCCGTCGGCGCTCGACCGAGCAGCCAGCCAAGGATCTTTGGGCTGCCTACCAGGCCATGGACGTCGTAATAGGGGAACATCCGCGCCATCATTTGAAGGGTATAATCGCTGAAACCAACCGCTTTTCCGTGCGCGAGGAAATCGGCCAGCGGTTCTTTTTCGGCCCGGATCTCCGTTCCCACCACACGGGACAGGATCGCCGCCTTCTCGGTCATGGTTATGGCCTCACCGGCAAGTTCAAATATCCCGCCGAGATAGCCCTCGCCGGTTAAAACCGTCAGCGCCACCGCACAGATATCGTCCAGATCTACCAGACTCATGGGCGCATCCACATCGTAGGCCATGCGGTGAACACCCGTTTCAACCATCTTGCTCCAGGCCGGCAGCATGTTCTGCATGTACGATCCGCATTGCAGGACGGTGAACGGCAATCCGGAATTAATCAGCGCCTGCTCGACAAAATGGCGCTCCCAATGATGGGGCAATGCCTCCAACTGTGTGTGCAGTGTGGAATGAAAGACAAATCGGGACACGCCACCCTGTTTCGCGGCGGCGATGATGGCATCGCCGATCATCCGTTCCCGCGGGTTCATGTTAGGCGCGATATAATAGACCGCGCTGACCCCGTCCACTGCCGTGGCGACATCAGCGCTGTTCTCGAGATTGCCAACGATTGTTTCCGCTGCGCCCAAGCCATCGATTGCGGCGACCGAGCCCGACTGACGGACCATGGCCCGCACCGGCAAACCGGCCTCAACAAGGGCGGAAATGATGGCTTTTCCGGTCCTTCCGCCCGCACACGTCACCAATATCATATGGCTCTCCCTGTTCCCTGACGATGCGGACCATAAACGGTTTGTCATCCCCTGCCACCCCTGGAAGGAGCGATGCATCATCCCGTTTCAAGGTGACCGGGTGAAATGAGCGATACCTCAAAGATGGGGTCACCACTTTATTTAAATTAATGAATTACCGACGCGGTATACCGAAACAATTTCTCAACCTATGACCCGTAACTTCTTCAAAACACCGACTTTGCCGGCCCAGGCAACGGGTTGGAGGAACCCATTTCCACAGCATCGAGTCAGAAGCGACGGTTAAAAGGGGGGACCGGCCAACGGCAAAAGCCGGAAAGGTCGATCGCCGATTTGCGCGCCTCCGGTCGCCTGAACAAGGCTGAATCCCTTATAAAACAAACACTTCGTGCTAATCCAAACGATGCGACGGCGCTTCACCAATCGGGCCTGATCGCCCAGAACAAGGGTAAAACAGGCCGGGCCGTACAATTGCTTCAGCGCGCGGCGGCAGCCCAACCGGACGCGGCGGACATCTGCTGTGATCTCGGTCTCGCGTTAAAGGCCCTCGGAAGGTTCGACGAAGCGGTCGAGGCTCAAAAAAACGTAACCGACCTCCTGCCCACATCGGCCCGGGCCTGGTCCAACTATGGTACAGCGCTAATTTCGGCGAAACGGACCGAAGATGCCATCGCTGCCTTTATCCAGGCAGTGGCATTGGATTCCCATGACCCCGAACTGCACTACAATCTGGGAAACGCGCTTCTCGCCTCTGACGATCCGGTGACGGCGGAGGGTGCCTTTCTCCGCGCTCTCAAAATACAGCCCAACCATATCGGGGCGTTGACCAATCTTGGATCCGCCCTGAAGGATCAGGGGCGGATGGACGAGGCGGAAGCCATATTGCGGGGCACCGCAATTCTCGATCCCGACAATGCCGACCTAAAGTGGAATCTGGCCATCGTGCTGTTGACCGCCGGCAGGTTTCGCGAAGGATGGGCAGCCTACGAAGCACGGCGCTCTGTGCCCGGCTTTGCTGTCAAACCTCAGAAAATGCCGCCCTGGCCGGGAACGCCGCTTGGCGGCAAACGCCTTCTGGTCCATGCCGAACAAGGGTTCGGCGACACCATCCAGTTCTGCCGATATTTGAGTTTCCTCCCCGACGATGCCGCTGAAATCGTGTTCCAGGTGCCGGAGCGCCTGTTGCCGCTTATGGGGTCGCTGCGGGCGGACGTTACTCTTGTGGGGACAGAAGACACCGGCGAACGCTGTGACCTTGAAGCACCGCTCCTGTCCCTTCCCCATCTCATCGGGCCGGCTGATCCCGTCGCGCCGGAAACCGATCGCTACCTGGCGCCGGACCCGGATCACCTGGCCCGCTGGGCCGACCGGCTATCCGGCCATGACGGCGCATCCATCGCCATTTGCTGGCAGGGAAACCCGGATTACCGGTATGACAATTCACGGTCGGTTCCCCTACAGGCGTTCACACCCCTCTCCGAGCTGTCCGGCATACGCCTGATCAGCCTGCAGCAAAGTCCGGGCTGTTCCCAAATGGACGATGTTCCCTGGGGCAACCGGATCACAAATCTCGGGGATGATATCGATCAGGAGAGCGCGTTTATCGATAGCGCGGCGATCCTCGCCACGGTCGATCTGGTGGTGACCTCGGATACGGCCATCGCGCACCTGGCCGGCGCCCTGGGTGTCCCGGTCTGGATGGCGCTGGCACATGTACCGGACTGGCGTTGGGGCCTCACCGGCACGACGACACCCTGGTACCCCACCATGCGTCTCTTCCGTCAGGAAACGCGGGGGGACTGGGATTCGGTCTTCAACAATATCGCCGCGGCCATAAAGGAACAGTTCCCATGAACGGATCACTTTCAAGCCTGTCCTCCATAAGAAACGTGCCGTCGGTTGAAATCCATGTCTCGCCCGGCGAACTGATCGACAAGATCACGATCCTGGAAATCAAGGCGGAGCTTATCAAGGAATCCGGCAAGCGCCTCACCGTGCGCCATGAACTCACAATCCTGAGGGAAATCCGCGATGAGACCATTCCCGATTCGGTCGCCCTCGAGCGCCTGACAGCGGATCTCAGGATGGTGAACAAGAAGCTGTGGATGATCGAAGACGAAATCCGCGAACAGGAGCGGAACAAGGTTTTCGACGATCGTTTCGTCGCCCTGGCTCGCTCCGTCTACAGGAACAATGACCGGCGGGCGAGCCTCAAAAGCGACATCAACGCCCTTCTCGGTGCCGAAATCGCCGAACAGAAATCCTACGAGGCCTATTAATCGCCTGACTCATCGGAAGCGTTGAAATCCAGCGACACCGAGTTCATGCAGAAGCGGTGTCCGGTCGGTCTCGGGCCATCGGGAAACAAGTGGCCGAGATGAGCATCGCATTTCGCGCATTTGACTTCCGTGCGCTTCATGAACATGGACCAGTCATCATGCAGATCGACGGCTTCCTTGGACACCGGCGCAAAAAAGCTGGGCCAGCCGGTCCCTGAATCAAATTTGGTGTCGGAGTCGAAAAGCGGATTGCTGCAGCATGAACAGACGAACAACCCCTTTCCCTTGAAATCATTGTATTTTCCGGCGAAGGGCCGCTCGGTTCCGCCCTGGCGGCAGACATGGAACTGTTCGGGCTCAAGCTCCCGTTGCCATTCCTCATCCGTCTTTTCAATCTTATCGGACATGTCCGTCTCCTCCGCGCTCGCGTTTGATTTGTATCAATACATAGTGCCACGACGACGCGACGACAATCCTCGACTAATCGTCGCCGCGCACCGCCGAACTTCGCGTCTTGCTGGGGCTGCGATGCTGTTTGGTTTGAAGCCGATTTTCCGAGCGGTGCGACGAAATCGGGTTGGACGCCGACTGAACCATAGATGTCAGCAATTTAAGGGAAACTCTTCCAATGGTGGTAGGTTTTAGGCAGAGTACTGGAGAGCTTTAGGATTATTCGAGAATTCTCCGATTAGCCTTCGGCTGCACTGGTCGCGAAACTTATAGCGAAAATGTCAGATAAGAATTTGCATCCCCCGCGAGCGAGACAAAATTCGTCAACCGAACGCCCATGACCGATTTTGCCAACTTAAACCTTTCCGATGCTAACCAGTTGCAGCGGCGTGAAGCGTTAGCGAATAATTTTCCGAACGAGGTCGGCCTGATGGTGCTGGAATTCCGCCAGCGTGCATTGGATCTGCGAAAGCGGGCAACGTTATTTCTCTTTTACATTCTCGTTGCGTTGGCCCTAGGAGCTTTAACAGTCGCATTAGTCCATATGTTTGTTGAACTAACGGTCAAAAGTGCACAAAGCGTGGAGCAGCAGACCCTCCTAAACCAAAAACAGCAAACGCTCGAGACCTTTCGAAAGGATGAATCCCGCTTGGATGACCGCCACCGCAAGGTCATTGCGGATATGGGGGCAATAATGAAGGGTGGAGGAGACATTTGGTACCCGCTAAAGACCGGGACCGAGGCCGCTCTTGGAAGGATACACTTCGCCGACACGAAAACAGGTTGGGTGATTGGCGACAGCGGCACCATTCTCCGGACAACCGACGGCGGCGAGAACTGGGTCTTGGCGAAGACCGGGACTAAGGCCGGTCTTCATGGGATACACTTCGCCGACCCGGAAACAGGTTGGGTGGCAGGCTTTGGGGGCACCATTCTTCGGACAACCGACGGCGGCGAGAACTGGGGCTTAGCGAAGACCGACACCAAGGCCAGACTTTTAAGGGTAAACTTCGCCGACACGAAAACAGGTTGGGTGGCAGGCTTAGCCGGCACCATTCTCCGGACAACCAACGGCGGCGAGAACTGGGCCTTGGCGAAGACCGGGACTAAAGCCGATCTTTGGAGGATTGAATTCACCGATGCGAAAACAGGTTGGGTGGTAGGCGACGGCGGCACCATTCTTCGGACAATCGACGGCGGTAAGAACTGGGTCTTGGCGAAGACCGGGACTAAAGCCAATCTTCGTGGGATACATTTCGCCGACGCGAAAACAGGTTGGGTGGCAGGCTTTGGGGGCACCATTCTTCGGACAACCGACGGCGGCGAGAACTGGGTCTTGGCGAAGACCGGGACTAAAGCCAATCTTTGGAGGACAAATTTCGCCGACGCAAAAACAGGTTGGGTGATTGGCGACGGCGGCACCATTCTTCGGACAACCGATGGCGGCAAGAACTGGGTCTTGGCGAAGACCGGGACTAAAGCCAAACTTTCAGACTTACACTTCGTCGGCTCGAAAACAGGTTGGGTGATTGGCGAGGGCGGCACCATTCTCCGGACAACCGACGGCGGCGAGAACTGGGCCTTGGCGAAGACCGGGATTAAAGTGGCTCTTTTTAAGACAGAATTCGCCGACGCTAAAACAGGTTGGGCGGTAGGCGATCGCGGCACCATTCTAGCCACCCGTGACTTTAGCGAGAACCTGTCCGCCATGTCGATAGATGAACAGATTACCGCGTCAACGACCCTAAGGCTTAAAGAGGTTTTCGCGGAAAGAGGCTATACCAGTGAACTAGAACGCGTAGCCCGGGACTTGGGCGAAAACCAAACCAGCCAAGCAAAATTAAAAGCGGAAATAGAAGTGTTCAGTAAATTGCAGCAAAGCGGCGATGGCGATAAAGGCGATGGCATCAAGAGCACGATTTTCCTGCAAACTAATATCATCCGCGGTGGAATCCTGGCGTTGATCGTCTATCTGGTGCAAATATTGGTTAGCCTTTATCGCTACAACACCCGGCTTTCATCGTTCTATGACGCCCGGGCCGACGCGATCCTTTTGAGCCGGGATGCGAACACCGGCTTTCACACGTTGGTCGATGCTCTTTCGCCCGACCATTTCGATTTTGGCAAGCAGCCCAAGACCGCAGCCGGTGCGGCCCTAGACATTCCCCGTGAAACCGCCGCCGCCCTGCGAGATTTAATCCGCCGCCGACCATGATCATTATATAGGCCCCTCAGGGAAGGATTCACCCAACCCCCTGTTAATCGTCGCCGCGGACCGAACGGCTTTTCTTAGTCTGGGCGCGCTTTTTCTTGGATTGCAGCCGCTTTTCGCGGGCGCCACGGCCCGGCCGGGTCGGTCGCCGCGAGACCGGACGGTCGACCACCGATTGCAGCAGCTCGGTCAACCGGTCGATGGCGTCCTGGCGGTTACGCTCCTGCGTCCGAAACCGGCGCGCGGTAATGATTATGACGCCCTCCGTCGTCATGCGCCGGCCGGCGGCGCGGCGCAGCCTGTCGCGCATGTCCGTATCAATGGACCGGGAAGCCGAGACATCGAAACGAAGCTGAACGGCGGACGCCACCTTATTGACATTCTGGCCGCCCGGACCCGAGGCGCGAATGAAGCTGATGTCGATCGCTTCGAGCGGTATCGACAGGGTGTCTGTTATTTGAATGCCGGGCATCTGCGGTCTCCGTCCACTAGCGCCATCGCCGGGGGGGCTCTATAACGTCGCATGGAGATTTCTCAAAGGATTGAAACCTGGTTTGCCGGCTTGCCGGGACCGGTACGGGCCGGCTTCTGGATCAGCTGCACCGGCGCGACCTTTACCGGAATGATGGCCATCTCGCGACATCTGTCCGCCGATCTCCATATTTTCGTCATTATCATGTTCCGATCCCTGTTCGGTCTTACCTTTCTGTCAGCCCTGGTCTTTCGAGGCGGCACGCGCATATTGCACACCAAACGCTTCAAGCTATACAGCATCCGTGGCGTTACGGCATATTTGAGCCTGGTGGGCTATTTCTATGCCGCAACCCACATTCCGCTCGCTGATATTTCAGCCATCATCTTTACTCGACCTGTTTTCGCCTGCATCGCAGCAATCCTGTTTCTCGGCGAATTGGCCCGCGGGCGACGCTGGGCCGCCATAGCGATCGGTTTTATCGGCGGGCTGATCGTTGTACGGCCAGGTTTTGCGGAATTCAATATCGGTGTGTTGTTCGCCGTCGGCGCGGTGGCGATGACGGTGTTCAACACCATCTTCATCAAGTCGCTGTCCTTCACCGACCATCCCGACACCATCGCCATATATCAGGGTCTATGTGTTGCCCCCATCGCCTTCATCGTCGCAATGTTTTTCTGGTCGACCCCGAGTTGGGAGCAGTTTGCCTGGCTGATTGCGATGGGCGCGCTGGGCGCGGCGACACAGCGCACCCTGGCCCGTTCATACGTCGCGGCAGACGCGACGGTGGTCACGGTGCTCGATTTCCTGCGGTTACCCATTGCCGCGTTGATCGGACTGTTTTTCTTTGGCGAATGGCCAGTGGTCTGGGTCTGGGTCGGCGGCGCGGTGATCGTCGCGTCGTCGTTCCTGCTCACACAGCGTGAAGTGAACGACAAGGACGTCAATAAGACGCCGCCGGGTCATTAAACAATGGCCTAGCCAGCCCGCTCCCCCTCCCGGCCACCCAACGGTAGTATCCTC
>JABJKO010000113.1 GCA_018660305.1 Rhodospirillaceae bacterium | reverse complement strand
CTGGTGCCCGGAATGGATTTACCCAAGCCGGAGGGTGTATTTCCGCGGTTCGTGGAAGAAGAAGCCTGAACATCATGCTTGTGGACAGCCACTGCCATCTGGATTTCGACAGTTTCGACG
This sequence comes from Rhodospirillaceae bacterium, assembly GCA_018660305.1. The sequence continues at coordinate 3,456 of JABJKO010000113.1, read as the reverse complement.
AGGACCGCCCCGAGACGCTGAACCGGGCGTTCGACGCCGGTGTCGGCATGATGGTCACCATCTGCACGCGGTTGAGCCGGTTCGAGGCCATCAAGGAAATCGCCGAGATGGACGACCGGCTGTATTGCTCGGTGGGTATCCATCCCCATCAGGTCGCCGAGGAGGAAACCGCCACCTTCGAGGCGCTGGTATCCCGGGCCGCCCATCCCAAGGTGGTGGGCATCGGCGAAACCGGGCTGGATTACTATTACGACAGCTCCCCGCGCGACGATCAGGCCACCAGCTTCCGCACTCATATTGCCGCCGCCCGCGAGACCGGGCTGCCGCTGATCGTCCATACCCGCGACGCCGATGAGGACATGGTGGCGATTCTGCGGGACGAGGCGGGGAAGGGTGCCTTTCCCTGTGTGCTGCACTGCTTTTCCAGCAGCCGTCCGCTGGCCGAGGCGGCGCTGGAGCTTGGTTTCTATATCTCGTGTTCGGGCATCGTCACCTTCAAGAATGCCGAGGATCTGCGCGGGATCATTCGTGACGTCCCCCTCGACCGCCTCATCGTGGAGACGGATTCGCCGTTTCTCGCGCCGATCCCCAACCGCGGCAAGCGAAACGAGCCGTCTTTCGTGGTTCATACCGCCGAAAAAATCGCCGAGCTAAAGGGGCTGAATATGGCCGAATTCAGCCGTATTTCCACGGAAAACTTCTTTCGGCTGTTCGCCAAGGCTGTACCGCCGGCCTCCGGGACACCATGAAAATCACAATCCTCGGCTGCGGTCCGTCCAGCGGCGTGCCCACCATCATCGGCGATTGGGGCGTCTGCGATCCTGAAAACCCCAAAAACCGCCGCCGCCGGCCGTCCATCCTGGTGGAACAGGACGATTTCCATGTGCTTGTAGACACCTCACCGGACATCATGGCGCAGTTGCTGGATGCCGAGGCCCGTGTGATCGACGCGGTGATTTACACCCACGACCATGCGGACCATGTGATGGGCATCGACGATCTGCGTGTCGTGCGCCGCCATATGGGGCGCAACATCGGTGTTTATGCGGAACCGCAAACGATGGAGCGCCTGCAAATGCGTTTCGGCTATCTGTTTTCCGGTATCCAGGATCCCGAGGATCTCTACCGGCCGATCCTCGATCCGCACGTTATTGACGGGCCTATGAATGTCGGTCCGTTCGTTAACATCCTGCCCATCGAACAGGATCATGGCATCTGTCCGTCGCTGGGATTCCGCTTCGGCAAATTTGCCTATTCCACCGACGTGGTGCGCTTTCCACAGGAATCGCTGGAGGCGCTCAAAGGCATCGATATCTGGATCGTCGATTGTCTGCGCGACGGCGGCACCCATCCGACCCACGCCAATCTCGACCAGACGCTGGCCTGGATCGAAGAAGTGGGGCCCAAACGCGCCATCCTCACACACATGAATTTTCAGGCTGATTACGAAACCCTGCTTAAGTCCTGTCCTGATGGCGTCGAACCGGCCTATGACGGAATGGTCATCGAATTCTGAGAGGGGTTTTCGACGTTGCAGCGGCACTCCCTCGGTATAGGCCGCCTAAAATATTCATAATATACATTATGCGACATTTATGGTGCGCATAGAAATAATCCAAGAGCGTTGGCCTCCCTAGGGCCCTGCTCTTTTCACCCATTAAGATCGACAGCAAATTCCCTACCGGCATGATATTGTGGCTGATTGTGGAATTTTGGCACGGCTCTCGCCAAAACACTGGGCGTCAACATCACCGGGAAAAACCCGAGATCAGATGGGCGCGTGCTCGCTGGAATCCTCGGCGGCGGCGCCCTCCTCGGCATCCTTGCGCCGTTCGGCGACGCCCCGGGGCGGCCCCATGTCCTGGCGGCGGCGATCGGGACCGAAATATTTCTTGGTGCGGATGAAAGACCGCGGGTTATCGATGATCGAGGCGAAGCGCTGATAAACCGCCTTGGCGGAGATAGGCTTGGCGAGAAATTCGTTAACCCCGGCATCCCGCGCTTCAACCACCCGGCGATATTCGGTGAAGCCCGTCAGCATGACAATGGGCACATAGGGATTGGCGCTGTCCTTGGCGGTGCGCACCAGCTTGACGAAATCGATCCCGTCGAGTGGTTCCATATGCCAATCGACGATAATGATATCGGCCTGGAAGTGCTTCAATTCCTTGAAAGCCGAGGCCGCATCCCCGGCCGTGCAGAAGTTTCTGATTCCCAGCGCCTGAAGAATTTCGCAAATCAGGCTCCTCATGTGTTTGTTGTCGTCAATGACCATGACATTGAGATTTTCAAGCACGTAGCGGGAATTCTGATCGGACATTCTGAGCGGTCTGGCTGAGTGGGCTGGTTTAACGGTTCAACAGAAGGAATTATCTTCCAATTCTATTTCAGCCCCGACGCCTTAACATTGCGTAAAGCATACGCTGGAATTCACCCCAGCGCGGCTCTTGTAGGGATTTGTGATGGATTTATTGGGAGCAAGGGGTGGTGGGAAGGCGGACACGCGTCCGAATCCGCCTTCCCGGTCTTCCCCAGACCGCGTTCAAACTGTCATAAAATGGGAGATTAACCAACCCCCCGGACACAAAAACCTAGGAATAAAGCCTTTCCCGGGCATACCGCCGCATTTTTGATTTTAACGGTCCCGGAAACCGGGATGCCGCGTGCATTGTTTCATTTCTTTCGGTTTAACCCCATCAGGTCGCGCAGTTTCTCGATTTTTGCCTTGGGTGTGCGCATCAGTTCGTTCACAAATGCCTGAACCTTTGCTCCCGGAACCGGATCAACGATATAGGACCGCTTGGTCATGGCGGCGAGGAATTTCTTGTCGTGCAAGGTGTCCATGTAGGCCTTGGCAAGGGCATTTGCCCGGTCGCTGGGCACCCGCGGCGCAACAACAAAGGCCTTATCGGAAACACCGGTCTGAACAAAGGAAAACAGATCCCTTTGCTCCGGCGTGGTGGCGAAATCGGTCAGGAGCGGCACGTTGGGAAGATCCGGATGCCGTTTCGTGGCCATCTGCACCAGGGTGACGATCTTGCCATCCCGGATCCAGTCCGCCTTGCGTAATTTCCAGCCGAGCCATTGGCCGGCCCAGCCATGAAGCTCTCCACTTTCGATGGCCTTGCGGATGGGGGATCCGCCGCGATAGCCGGTGATGATCTTGAATTTGGTGCCCAGCGCGTTATTCAGCAGGCTGGGCAACATGAAGGTGTTGTTGGTGCGCCCGATGGCGCCAACGACGGCCTGCTTGGACTTGGCATCTTTGATCGATTTGACGCCGGTGTCGGTGCGCAGTGTCAGCGTATTGGTGCCCTCGCCCCAACCGCCGAGCCATTGCATCTTGCCGGGATTGTATTTGGCTTTAATAAGCCGCAGTACAACGCGCTTGGTGATGCCCGCGTTGGGTGCAATGGCCACCGAGCCATCCTGCGGCGCGACGTTGTATACGTAATT
>JABJKO010000331.1 GCA_018660305.1 Rhodospirillaceae bacterium | reverse complement strand
GCCAGTTCCTTGGACAGCTTGACCCGCTGCGCTTCGCCGCCCGAGAGCGTGGTGGCCTGCTGGCCGATATGGATATAGCCGAGCCCGACGCGCTGCAGCATGGCCAGCTTGTCACGCACCGCCGGGACGGCCTTGAAGAAATCCACCCCTTCATCAACCGTCATATCAAGAACATCGGCGATTGATTTGTTTCTAAAGGCTATTTCCAGGGTTTCTCTATTGTAGCGCGCGCCCCTGCACACATCGCACTGGACATAGACATCGGGCAGGAAATGCATCTCGATCTTGATGACCCCATCGCCCTGGCAGGCCTCGCATCTTCCGCCTTTGACATTGAACGAGAAGCGCCCCGGCTTGTAGCCGCGGGCGCGGGATTCCGGCAGGCCGGAGAACCAGTCGCGGATGGGGGTGAAGGCGCCGGTATAGGTGGCCGGGTTGGAGCGCGGCGTCCGCCCGATGGGCGACTGGTCGATATCCACCACCTTGTCGACGAAATCCAGCCCGTCGATGCTATGATGGTCGCCGGCAGGCGTGCGGGCATTGTGCAGCCGGCGGGCCACGGCGCGATACAGGGTATCGATGACAAGGGTGGACTTTCCGCTTCCCGAAACACCGGTTACGCAGGTCAGTGTGCCCAGCGGAATGGTCGCGGAAATGCTGGCGAGATTGTTGCTGCTGGCGCCGTTGACGGTAAGGCTTTGGCCCTTCTTGCCGGGACGTCTTTCAACGGGCACGTCGATCTTGCGAAGACCGGTCAGATATTGCGCCGTCAGGCTTTCGGGGCATTTGAGGACTTGGTCGGGGGTGCCGCAGGCCACCAGCTTGCCGCCATGGACCCCGGCGGCGGGGCCAAGATCCACCAGATAATCGGCGGACCGGATGGCGTCCTCGTCATGTTCCACCACGATGACGGTGTTGCCGAGATCGCGCAGACGCTTGAGGGTCTCCAGCAGCCGGTCGTTATCGCGCTGATGCAGCCCGATGGAGGGCTCGTCCAGCACATACAGCACCCCGGTCAGGCCCGAGCCGATCTGCGAGGCCAGCCGGATACGCTGGCTTTCGCCGCCCGAGAGCGTGCCCGCCGCGCGGGACAGGGTGAGATATTCTAGCCCCACATCCACCAGGAACCCCAGCCTCTCGTTGATTTCCTTGAGGATACGGCTGGCGATTTCCTTTTGCTTGGGCGTCAGGGTCTTGGGCAGGCGCAGGAACCAGTCGCGCGCCTGCAGAATGGACATGTCCGTGACCTGGCTGATATGCAGCCCGTCCAGCTTTACCGCCAGCGCTTCGGGCCGCAGTCTCTGCCCGTCGCACACGTCGCAGGCCGTGGTGCTTTGGTAGCGGCCGAGTTCGTCGCGCACCCAGGAACTGTCGGTTTCGCGGAACCGGCGTTCCATGTTGGGAATGACGCCCTCGAAAGGCCGCTCCACGCTGTAGCTTTTGTCATCGTCGCTATAGGTCATCTTGACCGGCTTATCGCCGGTGCCCCAGAGGATCCCGTCCTGGACATCCTTGGGCAGTTCCTCGAACGGGTCGTTGGCCGACGCCTTGAAATGGCGCGCCAGTGAATCGAGGGTTTGCGCGTAATAGGGCGATGACGATCCGGCCCACGGCGCGATGACGCCTTTCTTCAGGGTCTTCGCGGGGTCCGGGACGATGAGGCCGGGATCGAAATACATGCTGGTCCCCAGCCCGTCGCAGGCCGGACAGGCGCCGGCGGGGGCGTTGAACGAAAACAGCCGCGGCTCGATCTCATCGATGGTGAAGCCGGAGACCGGACAGGCGAACTTGGCGGAAAAGATCGTACGTGTTTCATCGTCCGCTGTTTCGGCAATGGCGATGCCGTCGGCCAGAGTCAGCGCGGTTTCCAGGGAATCCGCCAGCCGGTTGCCCAGATCTTCCCGGACCACCAGCCGGTCGACCACCACCTCGATGTCGTGCTTGAAATTCTTCTTGAGGGCGGGCGCGTCTTCGATTTCGTAATGGGTGCCATCGATCTTGACCCGCTGAAAGCCCTTCTTCTGCAGGTCGGCCAGTTCGCGGCGGTATTCGCCCTTGCGGCCGCGCACGATGGGGGCCAGCAGATAGAGCCGCGTGCCTTCGGGCATGGCCAGAATTCGGTCGACCATTTGCGAGACGGTCTGGCTCTCGATGGGCAGCCCTGTGGCCGGCGAATACGGGATGCCGGTACGGGCGAACAGCAGCCGCAGATAATCGTAAATTTCAGTGACAGTGCCCACCGTGGAGCGCGGATTACGCGACGTGGTCTTCTGTTCGATGGAGATGGCCGGCGACAGGCCTTCGATGGAATCCATATCCGGCTTTTGCATCATCTCGAGAAACTGCCGGGCGTAGGCCGACAGGCTCTCCACATAGCGCCGCTGGCCTTCCGCATAGATGGTATCGAAGGCGAGGGACGATTTACCCGATCCGGACACGCCGGTGATCACCACCAGGGAATCCCGCGGCAGGGTCACGTCGATATTCTTGAGATTATGCTCGCGGGCACCGCGAACGACGATTTCCGAATTCATATGGGTCAAACTACGGTGTGCCGCCCCGCAATGGACGGCTCTGAGGAACAGTCTATAGAAGCTATCCGACCGTATATAGGGCGGGGATTATTTGATGGAAAGCCAGAAACGCCGCGCAAAGCCCAATCCGGCGAGCCCACAAAAATTAAACCGGACGCCAGTCCACTTGATGCGGGATCCAGCGGCTCAACGGCAAGACTGGGCCCCGGCTCGGGGGCCGGGGTGACAATGGAGCTTGTTTGAACGAGAAATTATAGCGGCGGCCCGTTTATGGACCGCCGCTTTTGCTAATCGTCATCCTCGTGCTTGACACGAGGATCTCCAACCGAAAGAGGCTCCCTGGAAAGGAGACCCTCGGCCATGAGCGTGAAGCGCACTTGGGTCCGAGGGTGACGCGTACTGGTGTATTTCCTCACGCAGCCTTCCGACGCCGTGCGAAGCCGAGACCCGCGAGGCCGAGACCAAACAGGGCCAGCGTGTCGGGTTCCGGGATAAACATATATGTATCTGGCCGCGCGATGAAATCCAGAATGTTGTCGGACGTGCCATGATCATCGATGCCGGTATTTTGAACCTGCCAACCATTGGTTTCAGAACCCGCCTTGAAATAGACGTCTCCATAAACTGGTGCTCTCATGGAATCGAAGGTGATCATAAAGGATGTGGGATCGCCAATCATGTCTTCGAATTTTATGCCGGTGATGTTGCCAAGAAGATTCGGGTTCGCCGATCCCGGCCCAAAGGTGCCGTATTCGACAGTACCGGTTGTGGAAGGAAATGTTGGATTCATGACGCAGCCGGAAGCGACGCCGGTGCAGCTGTCGCTCAAATTGAAAATCGCGTGGCTGATCGCATTTCCCTGGTCAAGCGAGATCGTATAACGGTAATGCCAAAGACCAGCTGTCGTCATGTTGAAGTCAATCTCCCAACCGACTGAAAGCATCGTCGGAGCATTACCGCCACCGGATACGGTCAGTTCCAATCCAGGATCGGCGAGGCTTCGAGAGCCTACCAATTCGCCCGCCGCGCTGGTGTCATATACCAGCGCATTACTTTGTACTGCCGCAAAACAAGACATTAGGGCCGCGACAGTGCCCACCAGGATGTTTTTCATTAACCGTCTCCCAAATTGAAGATCAGCTAAAGCAGGAATTGACTGCTCTAACTTCTCTATTTTGCCAGGGGCAACGCGAATTGGCGTGCCCACCCAATACGCAATTCATGCAATTCCCATGCCAACCGGGTTAACCCGGGCTCTTAAGCCGAAGGCAGTGGTTAAGGGGATGTGCGGAAAACGCGAACTGTAAAATCCACCGACAGTTTAGTGGCTAAATACGGTTAATTCGGGAAAAACTGTAAAGCTGACCGACACGCAATTGTTAATTTTTTAAACCCCAGATTTCGAGGTCTGTTAACGTCCGGATGCGGCTATTGGCGTCCGAAAATGGCCATTCGGATTCATGTCTGTATTTTTCCGACAGCGGTCGGCGGGCCACACCTGCACTGAAATCTGCGCGCAGCTACATTTGCGTACAGCTATAGGGGGCTGGTTTTCCAACCGCCCACATTCGCATTTTTTCTAGGCGTAAAACAGTTGTTCCTGCGATACGCCGTCGTCCCCGAAAGTAATCAATCCGGCGCCAACGATGTCGCCCACCTGCCACTTACACCACGCCGTCCCGCCGTCAACGGCGACGTCGGTAATGACCATCTTATCCGCCAGCTTTCTAAGTTCGGCGATGTAACCAGGCAGGTCATCTTTCCCGTATATTTTTCCGTCTTTATCGAGAAGCTTGTAATTGTCCGTCACATTTTCTGCCAATGCGTCCGCGTTTAGCTCGCCAAATCCCGTTGCATAGCCACCCAATTTGTCTGCCGCTGCCATGTCGTTTTTCCCCTTTTGCTCGCGTTGAAACGCCGCGTGTGAATTTTATAGCAGAAGTGCGAACGGGTGGCACCTTTGCACGCCGGAGCGTACTTGGCTCCGAGGATGACGAATGAGTGGCGCAGGAGGGAGGATACGTACATGACCGGGTCAGGCCAGCTACCTAAGGCTTCGCCTCGATGGACGGATCCGGGACAATCTGGACAATCACATTGAGGTCGCCGGGCGGGGCGCCGCCGAAGCCTTCGATGCCGAAACCGGCCAGGGAGACCGTGCTGCCGCTCAGGGACCCGGCGGGAATATCCACGGCAACGGTGAGCCCGGTCATGGTGGTGACCAGCTTGCACACGCCGTCGCGGGCCTCGGATACGGTGATCTTGACCGGCGCGGCCACATCCTGGCCTTTCATGTAGAGCGTGGTGGCGGCCGCGCCCTTGACCCGGCCGAGACGGGTGCCCGCCACATCGCCATAGAGATCCATGATGCGCTCGCCGGTGGATTCGTCGATTTCAAAATCGTACCAGGCGCCGTCCTGGTCCCAGGGCTTGGCGCCGGATTCGTTTTCGTCGCGGCCCATACGGTTGCCGTCATATTCGGCCCGCTTACGGTTGTCGGCCAGCAAATTGTAGGCGGCGGTGATTTCCTTGAAACGGTCGGACGCGGCCTCGTCGCCCGCATTCACATCCGGATGCAGCTTCTTGGCGAGATCGCGATAGGCGCGCTTGATCGCGTCGGTGTCGGCGTCCCGTTTGATGCCCAAAAGATCGTATGCGTTCATGGACTCAGTGTTGTGGCGTATTCGGGGCGGGTCAAGGCATGGGCACCAAGTCGGGGCCAGGGTGTCGCTCGCGATAATTTGTAGAGTAGGGCTTTGACAGCCGGCCGCTCCATCCCTAAATACCAAACATCGCAGCAAGGAAAATGACCGATGTCCCGGTGGCTCCGAACAATATGTCTGATGGTGGCCTTTACCCTTCCGGCCGCAGGCGTTCATGCGGCAGGGGCGGTGGATGAGCTAAAGCGCGGCCCGAAAGTGGGCGCGAAAATTCCTCATACGCTCAAGGTGCGCGATCAGGCCAACCAGTACCGCGATTTCAAGTCGCTGGCCCGCAGGCGGGGGCTGATCATCCTGTTTTCCCGCTCGCTGGATTGGTGACCCAACTGCAAGATCCAGGCGGTCGTCTGGAACCAGCAGTTCGATAAATTCAAGGCGCTGGGCTACAATGTGGCCATCGTCACCAACGATGAGGTCGGCGTGCATGCCCGCTTCGCGCAACGGAATAACATAAAGTTCACCCTGCTGGCCGACAGGAAGGCGGAGATCATCGCCGCCTTCGACCTGATCAATTCACGTTTTCCCAAGAGCAGCCCGTGGTATGGCGTCGCCGTGCCGGCCATCTTCGCCATCGATTCCAACGGCATTGTCACCCACCGCTTCACCACGCGGAACTACCGCGATCGCCCGGAACCCGAGGCGGTGCTGGAGATCCTGCGGCGCGCGGGTGGGTAGGTTTTGCTTTTATCAGCCTTTACGCCTCCATCTCAGGGCGATCAGACAAGCGAGACCTAGTCCAAATAGAATGGGGGCTGCTGGTTCTGAAACTGGTGTTAGCACAAAGGCGATCGTTTTACCGTTAAATACGGCATTGCCGGTAATTAGCCCAAAATCGTTTATGTCTGTCCCGGCGATGAGATTGACCAAACCAAATAGCGGGTCGTTTGGAGAAATCAAGTCGTTTAGATCATACATCATGCCTATTTCGTAAAAGAAAGCTCGGCTGAGGTTGTTGATATCACCTCCCACAGAACCCACAACTTGACTGTTATTATTTATCCCGCCGGCGCCACCGACCAACTCACCTAGCGTTCCCAGATCAATCGGTACGCCGTTAACCCAGAGTGTCGGATGGCGCTGACCGTTGGCAGCTTCTGAATTTCCGACAATTTCGCCAGCGTTATTGATGTCATTAGCGTTGCCTACAACGTGCGAACTGCCTCCAACCGTAGCGAGTGGCGAAAACGCGCCTGTTACAACGTTATGTTCAAATGCAAGCTGTTTACCATTGCTATCGATTGCGGCACCCACAACTTTTGTACCGTCATCTTTAATGGCGTGTGCATTTGATCCGTTTCCTCCCAGTGGGTTTAGATTCGTAAATGATCCGTCGGCTTCGTCGAAAAGTGTCGGTTGCTGATCCGTACCAAATTTGGAAGTTCCGACTATTTTTCGTTGGTTTGGGCCACTGGACGATTCGTCTATGTCCTGGCCTCGAATAAACCCATTACTAAAAATTGTGGGTGTTGCTTCTCCATTTTTTAAGAGGAAGGCATCTTCGGTAGGGCTGTTTACACCCATATGGCCAACTATATCTCCCGCTTCATTGATGCCTATGGCGGTACCGAAATTTTTTCCAGGGGTATTAATAGGATTAAACGTTTGGTTCGAGGTTTCGTAAAAATACGGCTTTTGCTGTGCGTTCATGAGGCCGAAACCGCCCGTCACTCGCCCGGCATTGTTGATGGATTGGGCTTGGCTAAATCCTTCGTTCTGAGCGATTAGCTGCACGTTAAATAATGGTGCAGCAGATACGTGTAGCGGTGCGAGACAGAGAATTGTCAGCGCGACAGTAGATAGCTTCGTTTTGTACATGTACATAAATTTCCTCTCGAGGTTTGGTTTGTCCGCCTTGGAGGGTGGAAAAACTCGCCTTACGAGCATATTACATGCAAGAATCGTGCCAAAGTAGCAGATCTCAATGAAAACAAAGACTTATGGTTAACGTACGTTTACACCACAACCCAAAGTGTAAAATCTACCGACGGTTTTTCGGCAAAATCACTAATTTCTCGAAAAAAGTGTAAAATTTTCCGACACTGCCAGACCGACGGGCAATTTGTGTCGTATTTCAACCGGTCCAATCGGCGCCGATTACATTCTTTGGTGTCATCCCGGACCCAAGTGCACTTCACGCCCATGGCCGGGATTCAAGGGCAACTGAAGAATGGATCCCGGATCAAGTCCGGGATGACATTGGGATTTGTCACGAATACCGAAACGCAGGCCCCTGACTCAGGGCTAATTCATTCTCTCGTCGAGCTTGAAGAGGCGGGCGGCGTTGCGCCATAGGATGTTTTCGCGTTCTTCCTCGGTGCAGTTGGCGTCCTCGATGACTTTCAGGCGCATGGTGTAGAGGGGCGCCGGTTCGCGGACGCAGCTCCAGGTGGCCGACCAGTCCGAGCCGAACATGATGCGCTCCGAGCCCAGCGTGTCCAGTGCGTGGCGCAGATGCTCCGAATTTGTGCCGACCACGTCGAAATAGACGTTTGCGTTGCGCATGGCGACGGTGAGGCAGGGCTCGTAATAGGTGATCAGGCTGCGGCCCATCTTGGTAAGGATGATCGGCACGTCGGGATAGCGTGCCGCCACCTCATCGGCCCAGATGGGGTTGCCGTAAAACAGCCCGCCGGGGAATTGCGACCAGGCGGTGGGGAACTGGACCGGCACCTTGTATTTCTGAACCGCATCCATCATGGGCGCGAGATCCTTGGCGATCTTTTCCGGGTCGACCTCGGCGGTCATGGAGCGCACGAAGATTTCGCCGAGACCTTTCATGCCGAGATCTTCAATACAGTGCCGGACTTCTTCGGCGGCTCCTTCGCGGACGGGGGCGGGGTCTTCGAGATATTCGTAGGCCGCCTCCTGATCATGGCCGATCCGCATGAGCCCGAACAGCCGGTCGGGATGACGGCGGACGGATTCGGCGACCTGATCGTTGGTGACCGAACCGGGGCGGGCCTGAACAAAGGCCTTGTCGATGCCGAATTCATCCATGTCGGCGACAAGCTGGTCGGAATTATCGACCGGGTCCTCATTGAGAGTCCGGTCATAGAGATCGGGAAACCTTGTGCGAAAGCTGATCAGATCCTGGGTGGATTTTATCTGATCCCTGGCATTGGCGAGAGCCGGGTAGCTCCAGACATGGATATGGGTATCGATGATCATGTTGGGTGTCCTTTCAGATCCTGTCAGAACCGGCTTCAGATGACGACGCCGCCATTGGGGCTCAGCATCTGGCCGGTCACGTACTTGCCTTCTTCGCCGGCGAAATAGGCGACCACGTGGGAAATATCCAGCGGATCGCCCTCGCGCCCCAGGGGGATTGTCTTGGCACGCTCGGCGCTGCGCTCCTCGTGTCCCGGGCGCTTGGTCATGGGGGTGGGGATAAAGCCCGGGGCGACCGCGTTGACCAGGATATTCCAGGGGGCGAATTCCCTGGCCCAGGCTTTGGTCAGCCCGATGAGCGCCGCCTTGGCGCCGGAATAGTGGGAGCCGTTCTCCGACCCCGCCATGCCGTATATGGATGCGGTGTTGATGATGCGCCCCTCGTTCCGTTCCTTCATACCGGCGATGACCGCGCGGGTCGCCACGTAGGCGCCCTTGACGTTGATATCGAACATCTCGGCCAGGATCTCGTCGTCGATCTCTTCGAAGGTCCGCTGGCGGCTGCTGATGCCGGCGTTATTGACCAGGATATCCACCGGCCCGAGGGTGGCGATGGCTTCCGCGGCGCTCTGGGCGAAGCCGCGGCTGTCGCGGACATCGCCGATCATCACATGGGATTTGCGGCCATTGGCGTGCACCATGGCGGCGGTGGTCTCCGCCCCATCGCCGTCGCGGTCCTGAATGATGACGTGGGCGCCACGCTCCGACAGTAGGGCGGCGTGGCTCTGGCCGAGGCCCGACCCGGCGCCGGTAATAAGGGCTATTTTCCCATCAAGCGATGACATGGTTGTCTCTCCCTGTTTTCAACAGCCTAACGGCTGGGCCGGAGGCTGTCACGGGGATGACGGCCCTTGTTCGGCGTGGCCATAGGCCGCATCATGACCCCACAACAACCGGGACCGGGAGAGACACCATGCGGGTAGCATTCCTCGACGATTATCAGAACTGCGCCAATGATTACGGCGATTGGGCCCCGCTGGGCAATGATATGGAAATCGTCTCCTTCACCGATCATCTGGCCGATGAGGACGATGTCGCCGCGCGGCTCAGGGATTTCGACGTGGTTTGCGCCATGCGCGAGCGCACGCCTTTCCCCCGGTCGCAATTGGAAAAATTGCCGAATCTCAAACTCCTGGTCACCAGCGGCATGCGCAATCTGAGCATCGATTACGCCGCCTGTGCCGATCGGGGGATCACCCTCAGCGGAACCCCCAGCGTGGGCGCGCCGACGGCCGACCTGGCCTGGGGCCTCATGCTCGGGCTGGCACGGCAGATTCCGCAGGAGGACCGGCGGGTAAAGACCGGAGGCTGGCAGGAGACCGTGGGCATTGGCATGGCCGGAAAAACCCTGGGCGTTATCGGGCTTGGCAAGCTGGGCGGGACGGTGGCGACCATCGGGCAGGCCTTCGGCATGAAGGTGATCGCCTGGAGCCAGAACCTCACCGAAGAGCGCTGTAAGGAGGTGGGGGCAACCCTGGTCTCCAAAGAGGATCTGATGCGCCAGTCCGACTTCATCTCAATCCATTTGATCCTGAGCAACCGGACCCGCGGGATCGTCACCGCCGGGGATCTGGCCCTAATGAAACCGACAGCTTTTCTGGTTAATACGGCCCGCGGCCCCCTGGTGGATGAAGACGCGCTGGCCACAATCCTGGGGAAGGGCGCCATCGCGGGGGCCGGGCTGGATGTCTTCGGTGTCGAGCCATTGCCCGCCGATCATCCCTTCAGGACGCTGGAAAACACCATTATGACGCCCCATCTGGGCTATGTGGAGCAGGACAATTACCGGGCCTATTTCAAGGGGTATGTGGAGGCCATCAAGGGTTTTCTCGAAGACGCACCGGTGAATGTCCTGAATAGCTAAGACGCCCGTCAGAAACATTTCTTAACCTATTGAATTTACACAATTAATTTTTGTGTATGCCTAATGAAAATTAACCCCGTTTGGCAACCATAGTTTAAGCCTCATAGGCCATAATTTCTTCACGGTCGGTGGCGCTTTTGTAGTTAGGCTGTTCCGCTTCCCCCCCTGATGGCCTGGCGTCACCGGCCGGCCTTATTCCCCTCGCAAACACGTGTCACGGGTGTCTCTTGTTCCCGTGATTTAGCTTGTCTATTGTCCTACAGCCTGGATCAGGTGAGGGGGCCGAATTGATAATCCAGCATCCAATGCGTGCGAGGCCGCGCCCATGCAGGTTTCTCGTGCTTGCGATGATCCTGACCCTGTGCGGACTTTTCACAGTGGGATGCGTCGGTCCGAGACCTCCCTTTCATCCTGTAAAAGACGACCTGACCAAAAATACCTATGAAGTCTATGTGTCGGAGCAGTCCTATGGCGAGGTTGTCAATCGCTTAAGGGGGCTGGTCGATAAGCAGAAATGGTTGAGTTGGATGTCGCGTAGCACTGACTGCCAGGAGCGACCGGCTCTGAAACCGGGGCAATGGGCGTTCGCCTGCGGCGGACGTGGCCCGTGGTGTGATTGGTGCACCCCTGACAATCCGTATCACGTCTATTCCAAGTGGGGCATAGTAGAACCCAGGGGGAGTGGGGTAACAATCAGGCTAACGGAGCCGGTTACCCCAATTTTTTACCGGAACCATCCCAATACGGAAATTTTTGAAAAAGCGGGCATTCACGCAAGTTTCAAAAGGAAAGAACCCTATAAATAGCCCGGATTATTGCTTCTTCGGTGCCGGCGCTTCCAATATGCCGGCCCGCTCAAGCACGCGGCGGAAGGCGTGCGGCACGAAGGGGTGCATGCCGAGATCGATCATCTGTTTCTGGTCCAGCTTAATTAGGGCGTCCTGCTCTTCCTTGGCCAGTCCTTCAATCGAAGCCGCATAGGCGGTGGGGTCGGCAAGGTAGCGGTCACGCTCCGCCGCGTCCCCGGCCAGCCGGTGCAGGGTTTCCGACAGCACCACCCGGTCGGGATGGATGTGCGGGTAATGGGGCTCGAACGCCTCGTCGGACGCCTCATTGGTCCAGGCGGCGGTGCCGTAATTATGGTGCCAGGTGGGCTCGAAGTTGGTCAGATCGGCTGCCCGTTCGCCGATCATGCCGGTGGCCGCCCCCCAGCAGCGCAGCTCGATATTGCCGGTCTCGTCCAGCTTGCGGTCATTGAGCGCCAGCAGATAGCGGGTTTCGCCGGCCGCCATGCGCCCCATGAAATATTCGTCAAAGGCGGTATCCGGCCCCGGTTCCGCATAGCGCATGGTGCCGGGGTAATGGGAAAGGCCGCCGCTGCAGACCACAATGGCCCGCAAGCCCAGCGCCTTCACCCCGTCCGCGATGGCCCGGCCAAAGGCATGACAGCGTTCCATGGAGGGCTGCGGCGGGACATAGGCGTTCACGAAAATCGGGATGATGGGCACATCCATGCCGGTGAAATCCAGTGGGATGCCGAAGGCGTAGTCGAGCTTGGCGGTGCTGGTGAAGGCAGGGTCGAACCCCTGGCGCTGGACATAGCGCAGCAGATCGAGGGACGATTCGCTGGCAACCTCGTAGCTGTAATCGCGTCCGGCAAACGAGCCTTCGGCGACGGCGCCGATATGCATGGTAAAGGACGCCGTGCAATGGAGCAGGAATTGCTGCGCATGGTCGTTGGCGACGACAATACAGACGTCCGGCTTCAGCGCCTTCAGCTTGTCGCCGACCCCCTGGAGCAGGGAGTGCATCCGCTCGATGACGGCCGGGTCCTCGCTGTCGGGCCGGGTCCAGAGCTGGGGAGCATGGGCAGTACAAACGCCCCCGATTACGCCGGTCTTCTTCCCAGTCTGTGTCATGGTGTCCTCGTGCCAAGCTTATGCCAGAGATATGCAAGGGATACTTTCCCGCATGTGGACAAAACGCGCAAGAAACGCCGTTGTCGCACCCTGGACCGCTGGCGTATTCGGCGTTATCCGCTATGATGGCAGCCACAGACATTTGGGATGAAAGGGCCTCAATCATGGCAGGCAGCGTCAATAAAGTTATTCTGGTCGGCAATCTCGGGCGTGACCCGGAAGTGCGGACCATGCAGGACGGTAATCCCGTCGTGAACCTGTCGGTCGCGACCTCGGAAAACTGGCGCGACAAGAATACCGGAGAGCGCCGCGAAAAGACCGAATGGCATCGCGTGGTCATCTTTAATGAGCGGCTGGCAGAAGTAGTCCAGAAATACCTCCGCAAGGGCTCCAAGGTCTATATCGAAGGACAGCTTCAGACCCGCAAATGGACCGACCAGAGCGGCCAGGAAAAATACAGCACCGAGGTCGTGCTGCAGCGCTATCGAGGCGAGCTGACCATGCTTGACGGGCGTAGTGACAGCGCCGGTGCCGGTGCTGCTGCCGGTGGTGGTTTCGAATCCGCCGGGGATTTTGGCTCGCCCGCAGCGGAGCCCGCGGCACCGGTTGGTGGTGGCGGAGACCTTGATGACGAGATCCCGTTTTAGGCCGGAAAACACGTAATCCGATGAGAGATTCGATATTGCTCGAATGAGCCGGTGTTGATTCGGATAAACATATATAAATCAATTGCTTATTAGTTTGTTGCTGGGCACTCAATCCTTGTTCGGCTGAGGCTGATCTGGTAGAATCCCGGACATCAAAAGCGTCCGTTGTAAATTATCGGACGCTTTCATTTTGTACCGGAAAAGTCCTGTTCTGTGACAGCCGACACACCCGCTCCCGAGTATGACGTAACGCCCGTTTCTATTGAGGAGGAAATGAAATCCTCCTACCTCGATTACGCCATGAGCGTGATCGTGAGCCGGGCCTTGCCGGATGTCCGTGACGGGTTGAAACCAGTCCATCGCCGTATCCTCTATGCCATGAAAGAGGAGGGCTATGACTGGAACCGGCCCTACCGTAAATCGGCGCGCATCGTCGGTGAGGTCATGGGTAAATTTCACCCCCATGGCGACACCGCGATTTATGACGCCATGGTCCGTATGGCGCAGGATTTCTCCATGCGGCTGGAGCTCATCGACGGGCAGGGCAATTTCGGCTCCATGGACGGCGACCGCGCCGCCGCCATGCGCTACACCGAAGTACGGCTGCAGCGGGTGGCGGAAGAGCTGCTCGAGGATATCGACCGCGAGACGGTCAATTTCCGGCCCAATTACGATGAAACCATCTTCGAGCCCGAGGTTCTCCCGGCGCGATTTCCGAATTTGCTGGTCAATGGCGCCGGCGGTATCGCGGTCGGCATGGCGACCAACATCCCGCCGCACAATCTCGGAGAGGTGATCGACGCCTGTTACGCGGTGCTCGACAATCCCGATATTGGCATTACGGAATTGCTGGAAATCGTTCCCGGTCCGGATTTTCCCACCGGCGGTTTGATCATGGGACGGGCTGGTATCGCGGCGGCCTATCATACCGGGCGTGGTTCGGTGGTGATGCGCGGCCGCACCCATGTGGAGGAAGTCCGCAAGGACCGCGAGGCGATCATCGTTACCGAGGTGCCTTATCAGGTCAACAAGGCCCGTATGATCGAGCGCATCGCGGAGATGGTCCGCGACAAGCGCATCGAAGGCATTTCCGATATTCGCGACGAATCCGATCGCGACGGGGTTCGCGTGGTGGTCGAGCTGCGCCGCGACGCCATGTCCGAGGTGGTGCTTAATCAGCTGTTCCGCTTCACGCCGCTTCAATCCAGCTTCGGCGTCAACATGCTGGCGCTCAATGGCGGCCGGCCGGAATTGATGACCCTGCGCGATGTCATCCACGCCTTCCTCGATTTCCGCGAAGAAGTCATTACCCGCCGGACCATCTTTGAGCTTGGCAAGGCGCGCGACCGGGCCCATGTCCTGGTCGGGCTCGCCATAGCCGTTGCCAATATCGATCCGGTCATCGCCCTGATCCGGGCCGCCAAGGATCCGCAGGAGGCCCGCGAATCCCTGATGGCGCAGCCCTGGCCGGCCGGGGATGTGGCGCCGCTGATCGAGCTGATCGATGAGCCGGGACGCATCGTGGTCGACGGCAAGTATCAGCTTTCCGAGGTTCAGACCCGGGCCATCCTGGAATTGCGTCTGCAACGGCTGACCGGTCTCGAGCGCGGCAAGATCGCCGAAGAGCTTCAGGCCCTGGCGGTCCAGATTACCGAGTATCTCGCGATTCTCGCCTCGCGGGAGAAAGTCCGGGAAATCCTGCGCGCCGAACTGATCGAAGTGCGCGAAAAATTCGCCGACGAACGCCGCACCACCATCGAAGAAGCCGAGTTCGAATCCGATATCGAGGATTTGATCCAGCGCGAGGAGATGGTCGTCACCGTCACCCATACGGGTTACGTCAAACGGGTGCCGCTTTCCACCTACCGGTCGCAGCGCCGCGGTGGCAAGGGGCGGTCCGGCATGTCCACGCGGGATGAGGATTTCGTGTCCTCGGTCTATGTGGTCAACACCCACACGCCGGTGCTGTTCTTCTCGTCACGCGGCAT
>JABJKO010000244.1 GCA_018660305.1 Rhodospirillaceae bacterium | reverse complement strand
GGCCATATCGCGGTGAAGATCACGGATCCTTATCCGCCCGGTTTGTTCGATGGCTATTTTCAGGACCCGGACGCCACCGCCAAGTCCTTCCGCCACGGCTGGTACTATACCGGCGACACGGCGACCCGAGACGGAGACGGCTATATCTGGTTCGTCGGCCGTTCGGACGACATAATCTCGTCCGCCGGCTACCGCATCAGCCCGTTCGAGGTGGAAAGCGCCCTGGTTGAACATCCGGCGGTGATGGAATCCGCCGTGGTCGGCAAACCGGACGACCTGCGCGGCGAAATCGTCAAGGCCTATGTAGTCCTGGCCGCCGGCCATGAGGGCTCGGACGAGCTGACCGTGGAAATCCAGGACTTCGTCAAGAATTTGACCGCGCCCTACAAATACCCGCGCGAAATCGAATATCGCGAGGCCCTGCCCAAGACCATCTCGGGAAAGATCCGCCGCGTCGAACTGCGCGCCGAGGCGGAGGGTTAGGACGGTTGGTCCAGCTGGTCAGGCCCGCGGGCGGATGCTCAACTGGGCAATCGGCGGGACCACGATCATGTCCTCAGTGGCCGGCGGACCGGTGCGCTTCTTCACGTCGATGCGGTTCCAGACATAATCATTGGTGACATAGACGGCCGTGCGGCTCACCGTGATCGCGAAAGTCACGAGCGCGGCGGACGGCAGGGTATTGCCGAAGATAAGAGCCAGGGCGCCGACCCTGATAATGCTGAGGCCCCGATAGATGATGGCCTTGGTGGCGCTGACCGGCACGATGCCGTCCTCGTCCGGTGGGGCCCGGCAGCACAGGTTCCAGAAGTATTCGTAGTTATAGGTCATCAATGACGATGTCGTCGCATTGACGACAAAGAAAACGCCTCCCGTCGTTGCCGCCTCCGAGGCGATTGCCAGATACCAGAGCTGGTCGGTAACCGTGGCGCCGGTCACATAGCTGATGGTTTTGTAGAGGGACAGCGATTCATTCGGTATGCCGATTTCGTACTCCCGGCCCGTGGCACAGGAAACGTCGCCGGCCATGCAAAGGCATGACTTGGTGATGTCCGAGCGAGCTTCCGATCCATGGCGCGGCAGGGCGGTTCGCGGTGGTCTTGCAGCGCTCCGGCCCACCGTGCAGGCGGACTCTCCGGCCATGCAGAGACCGGGTTTCTTGGCGATCGAACAATATACCGGCTCCAACGGCTGCCCCAGGGGCTGCGCCAATGCCATACCCCAAGACAACAGCGTGCAGACCGCAATGATCAACGCAGTTGCGCGCGCGCCGGATGAAGCAACTCGAGAAACCATTCCTGTCCCGCTTTGTTATCCCATGCGGACCGTCCGGAGCGCGATCCGGGTCCCCATTTTTCTCAGTATTGAAAAGCATACCGCAGGGAATAGGCGGATTGAAGCCTCGTCGTCATATTGCCGTATCCGCCGGCGGCCGCGAGGTCTGACCGGTTTGTCTAATCAGAGCCGCTCTTCGATCGGTTCGAAAAATTCGTTTGTGTCCGGATCCATCACTAACAACTCGCCGTTCGATATATCGAACCACGCGCCATAAATATCCAAACGTCCTCTTCCTTCAAGTATGGAGACACAGGGAAATGTACGCAGATTGGCGATCGAATTGGCGATGGATTGATGCTCAAGCGCGGTTTGCCGCTCCGCCTTGCTCAAGCCCTGTTTGGTGGCGATGGCCTCGGCCACCGGCGCCAGCAGTCCCATCCATTTGCCGATAAAATCGCCGGGTGACAGCGGTTCGGCGGCCGGATCCAATGCCGCCATGATGCCGCCGCACCGGCCGTGGCCCAAGACCACGATATGCTTGACCCGCAGGCTTTGCACGGCGAACTCCAGAGCGGCTGACGTGGAATGATACTCCCCGTCCGGCTCGTACGACGGCACAAGATTGGCGACATTGCGGACAACGAAAATCTCGCCCGGAACAGCGTCGAATATAATCTCCGGCGCGGCCCGTGAATCGCAACAGGCAATGACAAGCGTTTCCGGTGTTTGTCCCTGGATGGCGAGATCGCGATAGCGTTGGTTCTCGCGCGGGAACCTCGACTTCTTGAATTCGTGGTAGCCCTTCAGAAGGGCTGATGGGAACGCTTTCATAGCCCCGCACCTAACTATTCCGGCATGATTTTTCAATGCTAAATCGGCGATTTCCGGATTTGATTGGGAAATTTAGACTCAATAACCCCGACTCAAAGCTCCAGCACCGCCTTGGCGATGATGTTGCGTTGGATTTCGTTGCTGCCGCCGTAGATGGTGGCGGCGCGGCGCAGCAGGCGTTCCTGCATCAGGCCGACACCGTGGGCGGGCCCAATGGGCGGCTCGTTACGCTCCATATCCTGGGCGTCGGCGGGGAAAGGCGCGGCGTAATTACCGATAGCCTCGATCATCAATTCGTTCAGTGTCTGCTCCACCTGGGTGCCGCCGATCTTCAGGGTGGAAGCTTCCGGTCCCGGCGGCTGGCCCGCCTTTTCCTGGGCCAGGATACGCAGTTGGGTAAATTCAACCGCCTGCAGGGCGACCTCGGCCTGGGAAATTCTGGCCCGGAACGAGGGATCCGACAGCACGCTTTGGCCGCCGTCCAGTTCCACACCGGCAATGTCCTTCAATCTCTCGACCTTACGCTTTGACTTGCCCACCCCGGCAATGCCCGTGCGCTCATGGCCCAGCAGGAATTTGGCGTAGGTCCAGCCCTTGTTTTCCTCGCCGATGCGGTTGGCAACGGGTACGCGCACGTCATCGAAGAACACTTCGTTCAGGTAATGATGGCCGTCGATGGAGATGATCGGCTTCACGGTGATGCCCGGCGTGCTCATATCGATCAATATGAACGAGATGCCTTCCTGGGGCTTGCAATCGGGATCGGTGCGGGTCAGGCAGAACATCCAGTCCGCATGATGGGCATGGGAGGTCCAGATCTTGTGGCCGTTGATCACGTAATCATCACCATTCGCCACGGCGCGGGTGGAAAGCGAGGCCAGATCGGAGCCGGAGCCCGGTTCCGAATAGCCCTGGCACCAGAATTTCTCACCCCGGATGATGGGGCCCAGGTGCTGTTCCTTTTGCGCATCGGTACCAAAGGCGCAGATCACCGGGCCGACCATGGAAATGCCGAACGGGCTCTGCCGGGGACAATCGGCAGCCTGGTACTCCGCGTCGTAGATATATTTCTGCATGGCGTTCCAGCCGGTGCCGCCGTATTCGACCGGCCAGCCCGGCGCGCCCCAGCCTTGTTCGTACAATAGCTGCTGCCATCTGCCGGTATATTCCTTCGGCACGTAGGACGGCGCCAAGCGTACCCGCTCCTGAATTTCAGGGGGCATTTTGGTGGCGAGAAATTCCCGCACCTGGGTCTGAAACGCCTGCTCCTCGGCATTAAGAACCAAATCCATGACGGCATCCTTCCTAACGGTACTCTTTTGACGGTTTCTCCCAACATACCCACACTTCTCGATATATGCCCTCTTTTTTGTCATTGCCGGGCTGGACCCGGTAAGCAGCGGCTAATGGCGCCCGATGGAGCTAACAAAGAAGACCTGCAATACGGCCGCCAGCGCCGATAGGGCGAATATGGGCCATAGACCGAAAAAGGCCGCAAAAAAGCCCGCCAGCAGGGGCAATAGGAAGGCCGGCGCCGTGATGGCGTTGAAATACCCGCTGTAGGCCGGGCGCTGGTCGTCGGGGGATATTTCCATCAAGTAGCCGATCACGGCGATGGTCAGGCCGTTCGCCAAAGCGCCAAGGACAAAGAACACGGCCGCGAAAATAAACAAAGCCTCGGTTTGCTCTCGGATCGGCTCGAAGGCCAGAAACAGAATTACAGCCGGCGGGAATATGCGGCCAAACGCGACGGCGCGAAGCAAGCTTGCCTTGCCCAGTTTGTCTCCCCACCAGCCCCACAAGGCGTTCGAGGCGAGGGCGCCGGCCGTCTGCGCGCCCAGCAGGACCGCAACCCGGGTCAAGTCGAAGCCGCTGGCGTATGCCTGCACCACGTAGAACGGCATGGCCATGAGAACGGCGCCGCCACACCATTGGGCGAAGACGAACAGGCGAAAGCGGCGGTCTGTATGAAATACTTCAATCCCGTCGCGCAGATATTGGAAAAATGTCGGTTTGGCGGATGGCTTTGATGCCCCTTCGGGCCCGCCCAGGCTGGCGAAAACCCCCGATGACAGGAACATCAATACAGCGGCCATGGCGATAATGGCGGCATAGGATTGAGGGAATGCCATATCGACGACCAAGCGGTCGGCCAGCG
>JABJKO010000189.1 GCA_018660305.1 Rhodospirillaceae bacterium | reverse complement strand
GTGGTCGAGCCGATCACCTTTACGCGGCTGATCTGGGCCGCGGTCCTGGGCTATATGATTTTTGCCGAATTTCCCGATTACTGGACATGGATCGGCGGCGCCATGATCGTGGCCGCCACATCCTATGTCTCCCACCGCGAAGCCAGGGCAAAGAAAGCCAAATCAGCGGACTGACGGTCAGGGGTTGCACGTATACTTTCGGCCACGCAGAATGCCGCCCGTTTGCGGCACGCCTTTGCGGACCGCTTTTTATTAATTACCGAACTGTCGCGGCACCATGCGAGATCAGTCCCTGCGCGGGCATGTCCAGAACCTTGAGCAGCAAGGTGAACTCATCAGGGTCGACAAGGAAACCGACCCGCATACCAACGTTTCAGCAATCGGCTGGAAGACCTATGACCGGTTCGGCAAGTCGACGCTTTATACCAACCTCAAGGGATTTCCCGGCTGGAAACTGTGCAGCCAGATCGTCACCGACCGCCGCAAATGGGCCGTTGGATTTGGCGTCCACGAAGACCAGGTGATCTCCACTCTGGTTGAACGGGCCAAGCATCCCATCGATCCCGTCCTGGTCGACAAACAGGATGCGCCGGTCAAGGAAGTCATTCTGACCGGCGAAGACGCCGATATCACCAAACTGCCCGCCATGTGGACTTCGGAGGAAGATCCCGGCCCCTACATTGCCGCGGGGATGGCCGTGATCAAGGATCCGGAAACCGGCAAGCGCAACATGTCCTATCACCGCCAGCAGGTGATGGCGCCCGACAAAACCGGGTTCCTGATCTGCCCGCGCCATGCGTTGCGCATTTACCAGAAACACCAGGAGCTCAAGGAACCGATGCCGGTGGCCATGGTTATCGGCGCCCACCCGGCGATTCTGTTCGCCGCCGGTTACACGACGCAATATGGAATCGATGAGCTGGCCATCGCCGGTGGGCTGATCGAAGACCCGATCCGACTGGTCAAGTGCGAGACCTGCGACCTCGAAGTCCCGGCAGACGCGGAGATCGTTGTCGAAGGCGAAATCCTGCCCAACGAAAAGACCGAGGAAGGCCCGTTCGGCGAAGTCACCGGCGGCTATGCCATGGAAGGATCGACGGAAATCTTCCGGGTCAAGGCAATCACCCATCGCAAGGATCCGATCTTCTACGGCATGCATTCCGGCGCCCCCATGGGGGACCCGCAATCGATTACCGGCATCTGCGTCGAGGCAGCGCTGCATCAGCATCTGGAAAAAGTCGAAGGAGGCCTCAATCTGCTGGATATAAGATGTCTCGGCGTGTCCGGTCTGATGGCGGTGGTCCTGAAAATAAAACCCCGCATCGAGGGCCAGGCCAAGACCGCCCTCATGGCGGCGCTATCGAGCCCTTATATGCACCCGAAACTCGCCATCGCCGTGGACGAAGACATTGACGCGTCGGATTTGCGGCAGATTTTCTGGTCCCTGACGACCCGCGTCCATGCGGAACGGGATGTGGTCAAAATCCCCAATACGAGAATTTGGTCCCTTGATAATGTATCGGACATCGTGCCGGGAATGAGCGCCATGTACCGCGTGGGAACCAAATTGATGATCGACGCGACCAAGCCGGCCGTCACCCACCCCGATGACCGCGCGCAGTTCGACAAAGCCATGCCGCTGAACTTCGACTCCGTCTCCATCGAGGATTTCCTGGAATGAGTCCGTCACCCAAAGATGACGACGAAATCTGGCTGGACCCCAATGAGAGCCCCGGATACCTGGTGCGCGATACCAACATCGCGGTCGGCAAGGCGTTACGGCGCCGGCTTTCCGATTATGGCATGACCCTCGGTCAATATTATTTCATGCGCGCCCTGTGGATCGAAGAGGGGCTGAGCCAGCGGGAACTGAGCCGGCGTGTGGGCACCACCGAACCCACCACAGCGAGTGTCCTGCGGCTGTTGGAAAAAAACGGGCTGGTGCGGCGCGTCCGTAACCGGCGCGACCGCCGGACAATCAATATCTACCCGACACAGAAGGGCCGAAACCTGAAATTTGAGCTGCTGCGTATGGCAATCCACATCAACGAGATCGCCACGGAAGGGCTCACCACCGAGGATATTGAGACCCTAAAACGGCTGATGACCGCCATGAAAGCCAATCTGGACCGGGATGAGGAGACCGCGCCTGCTTGACGAAAATTGGCGGAAATACTAAGATTTCGAAGTATTTTGCGGGGAAATGTGAGCCGTGCCCCCGCAGGCGGAACGGCATACTGAAACCTAATTTGATGGAGGACCATCATGGCTGAACAAAAGGGAATTTTCGTCGACAGGTCGGGTCAAACTGAGCCCGCACCCGAGCTGTGGGAACCCGCCATTATCAAACGCGCGGATTTCGAAGGGGAAATCAAAAGACTGTCGGAAATGCCGATGCCCAATAATGGCCGGCGTCAGTCATGGATCGTTCATCCAGACGCCCATAAGCTGGGTGTCGGGCTTGGGCTCGCGCCGGGGATCCGGCCCATCCTTGAAGTGCTGAATCCCGGTGAACAGACAAGACCGATCCGCCACAACTCGACCCAGGTCAATTTCTGTATCCTGGGAAGCGGTCATTCGATGGTTGCCGGTCAGCGGATCGATTTCGAGCAATATGATCTGTTCAACTTCCCGTCCATGCAGACATACATCCACGTCAATGATTCCGACTCGGTGCAGGCGCGGCTGACCTACACCAACGCGCCGCTGCTTGAGAAGATGAACGTCCACATCGTCGAAGAAGACCCGGAACCGAATTTGAAGGAAGTCGAAGGGGAAGCCAAAGAAGGCGAGATCGCTGAGAACGACCCCCGCCGCAAGAGCCCCTACGGCACTTTCCAGCTCACCGACGACGGTGCCTGGCTGATGCCCTATGAAATTCTCATCGCCCCGGATGCCGTCGAATCCAAGGCGCTTCATTGGCCGTGGAAGAAGGTCAAGAAGGAGCTCGACAAGCTGACGGCGCTGGGTCCGGATTATGTCGGCCGCCGGCTCTATCTGCTCTGGAACCCCATGACCGGCCGCACCAACGGCACGACACCCAATTTCTTCGCCACCATCACCATTCGTCCGCCGGGAATCGTCGACAAGCCACACCGGCATGTGTCGGCCGCGATGAATTACATTTTCGGTGGCCAGGGCAAATCGACGGTCGAAGGCAAGGTTTATGAATGGGAATCCGGCGATCTGCTTCTGACCGCGCCGGGCTGGGGCGTCCACAACCACGCTTCCACCGGCGACGAGCCGGTCTATGAGCTGACCATCCAGGACCAGCCGCTCAACATTATCATGGAATCTCTGCTCTGGCAGGAAGATTTGAAAAAGCCGTGGAGCGTGCTTGGCGCCGAGACCGGCTTCGACACCAACCGCGCCAAAGCAGCGAGCTGACCATTATGATGCGTTTGCCCAAGTCGTTTCTAAAGGGGTCCATTCCGCCTCTGATTACACCGTTCAAGAACGGCAAGGTCGATTATGACGCCTATGCCGGGCTGGTGGAGTTTCAGGTCAAGAACGGGTCCCACGGCATCCTGGTTAACGGAACCACGTCCGAACCGTCGACGTTGACCGTTGAGGAACGCAATCGGACGGTCGATGTCGCGATCGAGGCGGCCGCTTCCAAGGTGCCGATTGTCGCCGCAACGGGCTCGCAGAGCCTTGCAGAGACGGTGGCATTGACCGCACATGCCGACAAGGCGGGGGCCGACGCGTTGCTGATCGTTACGCCGTACTACATCCGGCCGTCGCAGCGGGGTCTGGTCGCCTATTACGGTGAAGTCGCTAAACAGACCAAAAAGCCGTGGATGATCTATCACATTCCCGGTCGGGCCGCCGTGTCGGTGACGCTCGATACGTTGGACCGGATCAGCAAGGAGAGCCCGCATTTCGTCGGCATGAAGCATGCGGTCGACGATCTCGGTTTCGTCTCCACCTGCCTCGACCATTTCGGTATGGATTTCCGCATTTTCGTCGGGCTGGAGGATCTGTCCTACCCGATGATGACGGTGGGCGCTTGCGGCTTGATGAATGCGGTGGGCAATCTGATGCCCAAGCAGCTCGCAAAGATGTGCGAGCTGGTCTGGCAGGGCAAGATGAAGGAAGCCCAGAAGATCCATTACCAGCTTTTTGAGATCAACCAGGCAGTGTTCTACGACACCAATCCGCAGCCGATGAAATACATGATGAAAAAGCTCGGGATCATGCCCAAGAACGAACACCGCCTGCCCATGATGCCGGCTAGTAAAGAGCTGGAGAAACGGCTGGACGGCGTTCTTCAGCGCGCCGGGCTGATCAACGGCAAAATCAAAAAGAAAAAGGCTGCCTAGAAGGCCTTATTTCAATCGACCCCTTGGTTCAAAGACGAACGGTTTTTATTGGATCGCCGGTGGTTTGACCGGTTTCTTGGCCGGGCGGCGGGCCGTGGCACGGGTCCGAATATGAGCACGGCGCCGCTGCTGCTCCAAAACCGCGAGGGCGCGGCCCTTGCTGGCCTCGGCGGCTTTGATTTCAAGCATGCAGGCACCCTCTTCACCGCTGGAATCATTGCAGCGATCACTCAATTCGCGGACCGCATAATCCCATTTCCGGGTGATATGGTTCCGATAGCGCAGGAACCAGACGTCGCGTGCCTTGGCGCTGACAAAGGATGTCGGCTCCATGTTCATATGAACACGGTCGGGCATTTTTGTGTCATGCCCGTTCATCATATCGATGAGCAGGCCCATGGAACTGACCATCAGGAAATTATTGAGAATTTTTTCGTTGAAAACCGCCTTGACCTTAACCTCGAAAGGCCGATGGCCAGCCGCCCTGCAGCGGATATTTATGGGCGCGGCCTTTTTCGGCAGAATGATTTCTATCGGCGTCTTCACCGTCTTGGCGAAGCCGGTCCCCGCCAAATGGCAGGTCGCCCCAACCGGGTCGGTCGAAATCTTCGTCTGGTTGAAATCCCGCTTGAAACCGCCGGCGCAGCCCGACAGCGCCAGCGTGGCTGCCGCCACCGCCGCATATCGCCAATCTAACTGCATCCACCGTTTCATCAGACCGTCACTCCCATCAGACCATCACTCCCACCGCAAATTTCATTACAAATTGTTTCTAATATTCATTCGTTTTTCATACAATTGGAAAACTGCGGTAATTTGAATTCTAACGATCGTACTCTTTCCATTGTGTTAAGATTTAAGTAATCCCATAGGCTGAATTCATTGATTAATAAAATAAAAGTCCTGTCATAAGAGGGGGTTGCGCGCATTAACCGGGCTGGCGTTTCCGGCCCATTCGGTCTATCAGGAGAGCCGGGTTCAGGTGCCTATAAATGGAATTGGGGGACAATTATGGCGGAAAACCAGGCCGGACAGTCGGTGGATACCAGTGCCGCGGAAGCCTTTGAAAAATACCTTGTCCCCACGGTTTTTGGGCCCTGGTCCCAGGCACTGGTCGATTTGGCGGACCCCAAGCCGGGCAGCCGTTTGCTGGATGTCGGGTGCGGCACGGGAGCGGCGGCCCGCTACGCGGCGGAAATGCTGGGAGAAAAGGGCGCTGTGGCGGCCATCGATCTCAATGCGGGCATGATCGCCCATGCCCGCAATCTGGATGCAGGCGGCGCCGTGGAATGGCATGAGGGCGATATCATGGCCCTGCCATTCGAAGACGGCGCGTTCCGGACCATCGTCGGCAATCAGGTCCTCCAATTCCTGCCCGACAGGCCGGGCGCGCTGGCGGAAATGCGGCGGGTGATGAGCACCGACGGGCGCGCGGTATTCGGAATCTATTGCCAACTTGAGTTGTGCCCGGCCCATTGCGCCGTGGCCAATGCCCTGGACAAGCACGATGTCGATCCCTCGGGCATACAACATCCTTATTCCTTCGGCGATCCGGTCGCGGTCGGCGATCTGATCGAGACCGCCGGTTTTCGCGATGTCTCTGTCGTCCGCCGGACCATGGAAGCCCGCTTCGCCTCACCGGAAGTCTTTGTCCAGGCGCTGGCCGCCGGTGGGCCGTCGGCGCGGCACGCGCTGGAACAGCTCGACGAGACCGGCCTCCAACAGGTGATCGAGGAAGTCTCGACGGCGCTTGCCGATTATGTGGATGCGGACGGGCTTCGCGTGCTTACCGCCTCTAACGTGGTGGTGGCCCAACGCTAGAAGTAATGCCCGCCACCCATTCGGGATCAATCCTGACCGCCAGATTATAGTACTGCGCCGATAAGGTGGAGGACGGGCCGCCGTCGGTTTGGCTGCAATTGGTGCACATATTCCAGCTGCCATAGCGCGCCGGGTGAATATCCAGGGCCGATTCCATATTGGCAATCTCGGATTCAGTCTGGGGTGACATGGCAGCGCCCCCTTCCAGCAGAGCCCGCATAAATTCCTGGTCACGCCCGCCCAGCCGCATCAGCATGGAGAGCGTTGCCTTGTGATAGCGGTCGGCGCGGTCGTAATGGCCCCTGACACAGCATTCGGGGTAGCCCAGCAGCCGGGATTCTTCGGTCATGGACACGCGGCCGCCGGCATCGCACACCGATCTGACCGCCTGGGCGATGTCGTGACCTGCGCAGATGTAATGGGCCCGGAACGGCGTCAGGAGGGACCGGTTATAATCCGCATACCAGACGGGAAAGCCACCGAGCGGTGTCGCATCCCAGAAAGGACCTTCAATAATGGTGAGATCCAGCGACCGCGCCGTGGTCAGCATACCGGCGACCCAATCCGGGTGATCGATCCCGCGGCCAAGCAGGAAAACCGGCTTTATACCGTCAAGCATGGCGAGAAAATCGAGGATTTCCTGACCCAATGCGGCATTATCGACTGTGCCGGCGGCGGGCGCGCCGGTTTGCCTCAGGGCCTGGAAGATTTCCCGCAATTGCGGCTCATCAAATCTCGTCATGGTTAAATCGACTTTACCCTGAATTGCTCAGAAACTGTGTCATGGGGGAGATGGAACAGAAATTCCCCATTTTGTGGAAACCCATCCGTTCCCATCCTATAATGAGGCTGTAAAAGTTTCATCGGCAGATAGCAGAACCATGGCAACGACCCTAAAGAACAAACTCGAGATTTCACCCACCGGATCGGCCTTGGGCGCCCGCGTCACCGGCGTCGATTTGACCCAGCCCCTGGATGCAGATACCGCCGCCACCCTTAACCAGGCCTGGCTGGATCATATTGTCCTGATATTTTCCCACCAGGATTTGACCCAGGAACAACAATTGGCGTTCGCCGCCAATTTCGGAACCCTCGGCACTCGGTCCCGGAGCGTGGACCGCCGGCCGGAGGGCGCCGATTACCATGACGGTGTCATGCTGGTTACCAACAAGAAAGATGCCGCTGGCAACTATGTGGGGTCCCTGCCGGATGGGGAAATGTATTTTCACCACGACATGTGCTACATGCCCCAACCCCATAAGGGCACGCTCCTCTACGCCATCGATCTTCCGTCAACCGGCGGCCATACGCTGTTTACCAACATGTACCGGGCCTACGACAAAATTCCCGAAGCCCTGAAGAAAACTCTCGCCGGCCGCACCGCTTTGCAGGTCTATGATTTTCACATGACCGAGACGGTCGACATTGATGGCGATCTCACCGGTATCCATCACCTCTCCCAGCCCATCTTTGTCCAACATCCGGTTTCCGGCCGGACGGCGCTTTATGTCAATCGGCTGATGACGGCACGGGTCGATGGTCTGCCACGGGATGAAAGCGACGCCATCCTGAGCGAGCTTTGGGACATCGCCGAGGCGCCGGAGAATGTCTACGAGCATGTATGGGCGGAAGGTGAACTGGCCATGTGGGATAATTACTGCTCCTGCCATGCCCGCACCGATTTTCCAGCCACCGAACGCCGGTTGCTGCGTCGTTGCACGTTGGTGGGCCAAGAGATGATTGCCGCTGTTTAAGGCCAGATTCTTAAAAGGATGCGTCTGATGCCACTTACCGTCACACCGTTCTCCGCTCCGCTGGGCGCCGAGATTACCGGGATAGATCTGCGTCACGATCTCGACGAAAAGAGTTTCGGCCTCATAGAGGCCGCCTGGCACGATCATCAGGTTCTGATCATCCGCGACCAGGATCTCGGCAAGGATGACCAGATTGGTTTTGCCAGCCGGTTTGGTACGGTCGGCGCCCGCGGATTACCCGCCGATCAGCGTAATGAAACCGACGATTATGGCGGCGCGATCATGATGATCACCAACAAAAAGGACTCGGACGGCAATTTCGTCGGATCAGTTCCCGAAGGGGAACTCTGGTTTCATAGTGATCTGAGCTACAAACAGAAACCCCATATGGCGACATTTCTCCATGCCATGGAGCTGCCATCCAGCGGCGGCAATACCATGTTTTCCAACATGTACCAGGCCTATGACAATTTGCCTGAGGCGCTCAAAAACAAGCTTTCCGGGCGCAAAGTTCTGCACGCCTATGATTTCGCCACCACCGCGGAAGTCGATATCGATAAGGGGTTGGACAAGCTGCAGTATTACTGGCAACCGATTTTCGTCCAGCACCCGGCCACGGGGCGGACAGCGCTCTATGTCAGCCGGCTGATGAGCGCCCTGATCGAAGGTCTTGAGCGGGAAGAAAGTGATGCCATTCTGCAGGAATTGTTCTCTATCGCCGAAGATCCCGCGATCATCTATGAGCATGTCTGGCAGATGGGCGATCTGGTGATCACCGACAACAGGTGTTGTCTGCACGCCCGCCGCGATTTCCCCCCCGATCAGCTCCGCATGTTGCAGCGCTGCACGGTTCAGGGTGATCCCATGACCGCCGCCGCAGCATAAATAGAAACCAGTCAGAGGGTTCTCTCCATGTCGCTTACGATCACACCCTTTTCAGCCCCGCTTGGCGCGGAAGTCACCGGCATCGATTTACGCCAGCCCCTGGACAAGGACACCATCGACCGGATTTATGCTGCCTGGCTCGACCACATCGTACTGGTATTCCGCGACCAGGAACTGTCCAAGGACCAACAGGTCGACTTCGCGGCACAATTTGGCACCATCAGCGACCGTGCGACGCCAAAGGAACTGCTAAACGAGACCGACCCGGACTATGACGGCAAGATCATGCTGGTAACCAACCTGCGCGACGAGAAGGGAAATCCCGTCGGCACATTGCCGGACGGCGAGATGTGGTTCCATCACGATCAGAGCTATATGCCCACGCCCTGTAAAGCGACCCTGTTGCATGCAATCGAGCTGCCGTCGGAGGGCGGCAACACCAAATTCGCCAACATGTACAAGGCCTATGAAAACGTGCCTGAGGCGCTCAAGGAAAAACTTTGCGGCGGTACGGTCCTGCAGGCTTATAACCGCTCGACCGTGGTACGGGTGGATCCGGAAGACGGCTTGGACGGCATCGCCCATCAATGGCAGCCCATCTTCGTGAAACATGCCGAAACCGGCCGGCCTGCGCTCTACGTGAGCCACCTCATCTCGTCACAGATCGACGGCATGGATCGCAACGAAAGCGAGGCCGTGCTCGAGCAACTGATCGCCATCGCCGAGGACCCGGCGCTGGTGTACGAGCATGTCTGGCGCGACGGCGATCTCGTGATGTGGGATAACCGCTGTTCGACCCATGCGCGGACCGATTTCCCGCCGGAGGAAACAAGGCTGCTCAGGCGCTGCACCCTCGAAGGCGGCCCTATGATCGCCGCCGCGTAGTCCTCTTTTCGAGTGTTCGGCTGGATGATACCCTCCCGGCACGTGGGGCATACTGGTCCGCGTCTACGAAAAAACGTTTGGGAGTGCAAAGAATATGCCGAGCATCGAAGCCAATGGCGAACAGATTTACTTTGTCGATGAGGGCGACGGGCCGCCGGTCCTGTTCATCCATTCGCTGGGCACCAACAATTATCTGTATCGCGATCAGATCGCGGAACTGAAAAGCCGGTACCGCTGTATCGCGCCCGACTGCCGGGCCCATGGCGCATCGTCTTATACCGACCCGTTCACGGTGGAAGACATGGCCGACGATCACAAGGCGGTGCTGGATCATCTCGGGATCGATTCCTGCCATGTGGTCGGGTTGTCCATGGGCGGGCCCATTGCGCTGTCTTTGAACGCGCGGTACCCCGGCGTGGTCAAATCCCTGGTCCTCGCCGATTCCTTTGCCCGCATCCGCCCCGGCGGCGAAGACCGTATTTACGCAACACAGGAAGCGGTCGCCTACCTGTCCATGCTTGAATTCGGCAGTCAGTATGCCGGCGACCGGCTGATGCCGACCACCGACATGGACAAACTCGACGAGCTTGCCGCGGAAATTTCCAAATGCCCGCCAAAGGGCTATGTGGAGACAGTGCGGGCGGTCTTCACCCACGATTCCACCGGCGATCTCGCGAAGGTCGGCGTGCCGACCGTCATTCTGATCGGTGATAGCGACGACGCGACACCCATGGCGGAATCCGAATATATCCGCGACGGCATTGCCGGGTCCGACATAAAAGTCATTCCCGATGCGGGCCATCTGTCGACCATCGACAGTCCGGCGGAATTCACCGCGGAGTTGGGAAGTTTTCTCGACCGTCAATGACGATGCCAGGAGGGTGAACAGATGCCTAAAGCGCTGAACACGGAGCAAGTCGACCAGTATCAACGCGACGGATTTGTCTCCCCCGTCCGGGTCGTGTCGGAAGATGACGCCGCACTTTTCCGCCGGCAGATGGAAGACGCCGAAGCTGCCGGCGATTTAAAAGTCATAAACCAGACCAAATTCTATTTAAGGTTTCCCTGGGTCCACAAGATGGCCACCCAGCCGGCCCTGCTCGACGCGGTGGAGGATCTGATCGGCCCCAATATTATGCTCTACCACAATACGGTCTGGTTTAAGGAAGGCGGCGACGGGGCCTATGTGAGCTGGCATCAGGACAACACCTATTTCGGTCATGATCCCTGCGAGGTCCTGACCGCCTGGCTGGCCATTACACCGGCCACCATCGAGAACGGCTGCATGCAGTTTATGCCGGGGACGCAGAAGCTGGGGCAGCTTGACCTCAAAGAGGCGGATATCCACGGATCCAATATGCTGACCAGCGGCCAGACCGCGGATTTCGACCCGACTTCGGTAGAGCCTTTCCCGGTCGAGCTGCAACCGGGCGAATGCTCCATCCATCATGCGTTTCTCGTCCATGGGTCGCTGCCCAACAACGCGCCCGACCGGCGCATGGGGATTACGTTCATCTACCACCCGCCACAGCTCGGGCAGATCGGCAGCAACCGCACCAGCGCTCTCTTGGTCCGTGGCGAAGACCCCTACGGTAAATTCGACCATGAGAAAGCGCCGGACGAGACCGATAGGGAAGGCAATATCGCCCGGCATGAGAAGGCCGTATCAGCCTATCGCGCAAAGGTACGGGAGCTGGGCAATTTAACGATCGCCCGGATGGACTAAGCCGGTGCCGAAAGCGCTGACGCAGGACCAGATAGACCGCTATCACCGGGACGGGTTTCTGTGTCCGGTCCCCGTGCTCACCGCCAATGAAGCGGCGGGTTACCGGCAACGCCTCGAAGACCTCGAAAATGCCGGCGGCGGCCGGTTCACCGGCATCCACCGCACCAAATTCTATTTGCGCTATCGCTGGGCCTACGAATTGGCGACCCGGCCCGCCATGCTGGACGCGGTAGAGGATCTGATCGGCCCCGACATCCTGCTTTATCACAACACCACCTGGCTCAAGCATGCGGGCGACGAAGCCTATGTGACGTGGCATCAGGACAATATCTATATCGGTGTCGACCCGTGCGAGCTTCTGTCGTTCTGGATCGCGCTCACGCCATCGAAAGAAGAAAACGGCTGTATGCACGTCCTCCCCGGCACCCAAGGTCAAGGCGTATATCCATTAGGCACACCCGACCTCAGCGAAAAGAGCATGCTGCCCAGCGGCATGCAGACGGCCTACGACGTCTCCCGGACAGAACCGGTGTCCATGCCGCTGGAAATCGGCGAGGCATCGATACATCACGCCGAAGTCATCCACGGCTCGCTGCCGAACCTCGCCAATCAGCGGCGCATGGGGATTACCTTCATGTACATGCCGGCCCGTCTGGGTCAAAAAGGCGAACGCCGGACCAGCGCCATGCTGGTGCGCGGCAAAGACCAGTACGGCAATTTCGATCCGGAAACGCCACCGGTCAGAGACGACGATCCGGACGGCATCGCCCGTCACGAAATCAGCGCCAATTTATACCGGGGCAAGGAAGAGGAACTGGGCAAGAAGACCGTGGCGCGATTCGATTAGAGCGGAAAGAATTGCGTTCGACGTGGAAAAATATAGGGTCCCGGAAACATCAGCGCGCGGGTTAACAGTGATATTTTCTTGGTCTAGTATGTGCGTGTAAATAATGTGCGGAATACGTAATATCGGATCCGCACACTGAATTTAAGGGATAGGGAGGTCTCTCAATGTTTAGTAAAACGACCATTGGTACGATTGCCGCGGGTGCGCTTTCCGCACTCATCGCCATGCCGGCGCAGGCAGCGTGGCCGGAAAAGAATATTACATTCCTCATTGCCTACGGCCCGGGCGGCGGGTTCGACACCATCACCCGTAAGCTGGCTCCGATTTTAAAGAAAAAGCTGGGCGGTAGAGTCAACGTCATCGCCAAGAACCTTCCCGGCGGCCGCGGCAAGAAAGCGGCTCAGTTCCTCGCGAAACGCAAACCCGATGGCCACCAGATCCTGATGTTCAACATGCCTGGCCATGCCATGCCGAACATTATCGGCGAAAAGGCCGGCTATGACGTCCGCACGATTGACTGGCTCGCCCGTGTCGCAATTTTCCGCTACATCATCGTGACCAGTGCCAAGGCCGGTAAATTCAAGACCATCGAAGATGTTCTCAAGGCCAAGAAGCAGATCAAAATCCCCATTACCGGACCGGGAACCACGGGGTATCTGGCCAGCACCATTCTGTTTAACGCGCTTGGCGTCACGCCCAAATACATCACCGGTTACAAATCCAGTTCACGCTATGCGCTGGGTGTCATACGCGGCGATGGCGATCTGACTATCCTGGCCAAGGGCAGTTTCGAAAAATACGTCAGCAGCAAAAAGAAAAAACGGGCCGCTTTCAAGGATTTGAGGCCAATCCTTGAGATCACCAATGGGAAGTCGGATCACGGCATCACCACCACGGGTGATCTTGGTCAGCGCGATCTCGCGATCCTCGGCGGCGACCGCCTCATTGGCACCACGCCGGGCACACCGAAAGCCATCAAGGACAAGCTGGCGAAGGCCATTTACGCCTCCATCACCGATCCCGGCTTTATGGCCTGGGGCAAGAAAGCCAAGCGCGGCATCGCCCCGCTGAATGCAGCAGAGGCCGAAAAGCTGGTAGGCAAGCTTTACACGTACTACTCGCAGTACAAGGACCTTCTAGCTGCCGCCAACAAGAGAACGCGTTAATTTCATGGGACGGCCGGGGCTCTGACGCCGGCCGTCCCGCATTCTCCTATGTTGCATGGATAGACAGGGTCGCATCAACTGAAGTGACGGATGCCTGCGGCAAGCTTCTCAGTTTGAGCCGCGCCAACCTCAATGAACGGACATAGCTGTGTTTGACGCGCTTATCGAAGGCATTATCAATCTTGCATCAGTAAATTCACTCCTGCTGCTCATGGCCGGATCAGCGGTCGGGCTTCTGTTCGGTGCTATTCCGGGGCTGGGCGGCACGACAGCCGTCGCGCTGCTCATTCCGCTCACATTCGGGATGGAACCGTGGCAGGCCATCATTCTAATGGGTGGTGTCATGGCGGCCACGTCGACCGGCGGCTCGGTCAGCGCGATCCTGCTCAATACGCCCGGCATCGCGCCCAACGCGGCAACCACCTTCGATGGATATCCGCTGGCCCAACAGGGCAAGGCCGGCATGGCCATTGGTGCCGGTGCAACAGCATCGGCGCTGGGTGGCGTGATCGGTGTCGTATCTCTCGTCGCCGTCATTCCTATTATGAAAGCCATCGTACTTTCTTTCGCCCCGCCGGAATTCTTCATGCTGGCGATCTTCGGGCTCTGCGCCATCGCGGTGTCCTCCGGCGACCGGCTGCTGCAAGGCCTTATCACCGCCATTATCGGTCTGATGGTTGGCTTCGTCGGCTATTATGACGTCACCAGTACTGTCCGGTTCGATTACGGCATCCCGCTACTGGAAGACGGCATCAAGCTGGTGCCTGCCCTGATTGGGCTATTCGCCATGTCGGAGATGATAAATCTGGCCGTTAAGGGCGGCGCCATCGCGCAGGACACATCCAATGTCAAAATCGACCGCATTTCCGACGGGGTAAAATCGGTCTTCAAGAACTGGTCCACCATGCTGGTGGGATCCGCCTACGGAACGTTCATTGGGGCGGTTCCGGGTGTCGGTGGTACCGTCGCCGCGTTCCTGAGCTATTCCACGCAGGTGCAGCGCGACCCCACCCCGGACGTGGAATACGGCTCAGGCAACATCAAAGGCGTCATCGCACCGGAATCAGCCAATAACGCCAAGGATGGCGGGTCGCTGATCCCGACCCTCGCCTTTGGCATTCCCGGCAGCGCCGAAACAGCTGTGTTCCTCGGGGTGCTCGTCCTGCACGGTATCGAGCCCGGTCAGAAACTTCTGGAACAGCATCAGGACCTGGTCTTCACCCTCGTAGTGGCCCTCACCGTGTCGGCCATCTTCGCGACCCTGGTGGTGTTGGCCCTGGCGAAGTACATGGCGCTGCTCACCATGATCAGCGTCCATATGCTGATCCCGACAGTAAGCGTCGTTGCCCTCGTCGGCGCGTTCGCGCTTCACACTGAAATTGGCGATGTGGTAATCGCGCTGATCTTCGCGGTGATCGGCTACTTCATGATCCGCTTTAACTATCCGCGGGTCACCTTCACCATCGCCATCGTTCTCGGCAGTATCACCGAGCTGAGCTTCCATCAAACCATGCTCATTTCCGATGACCAGATCTCGATATTCTTTACGCGGCCGATCTGTATCATTCTCCTGATCCTGACCATCTTGAGCCTCGGCTTCCCGACATTCCGGCGTAAGATGAAAGAGCGAAAAGAAGCGAAGGAGGCCGGCCTATGAGCCTTATCCCACAACACAGACGGGCAACGGCCTGGTTCATCCTGTTCATCCTCGCCGTGGTGATCCTGTTCATTGCCACCAGCTATCAATACAAACTGACCGATCGTATGTTTCCGCTGATGGTGGGTTATGTCGCCATTCCGCTTTTGATATTGGATCTGTTGACCCTGACCGATACCAGGATGGGTGAAAAGATATCCATAATGCTGTCGGCCAAGACTCCGACCGATGTGGACGAGGCTTCTGACAGTTTAGTGCGGCCGGTCAAGACGGAGCTCATCGTCTTTCTCTGGATGGCGCTACTGGTCCTCGGTATCTATCTGGCGGGCTTTTTGCCGGTCATTCCGGTCTTCGTGTTCTGCTGGATGAAATTCAGGGGCGGTTACGGCGTCGCCATGAGCGGTTACCTGGCCCTTGGCACAATCGTGTTCGTCTATGTGCTGTTCGAACTTATCCTGCAGTACGAACTGTATCCCGGAATTTACCTCTACTGGACGGGCTGATTCCCAGAGCCCTATACAGCTTAATTGAACCATTTGACCGGGATTATTTTACCCCGTGGTTAGGCGCGCTTCGCATGGCGATGCCCGGCATCGGCAAAGACGCGCAACGACGCCACGGGGTAAAAGAACCCGGCCTTCGGTG
>JABJKO010000328.1 GCA_018660305.1 Rhodospirillaceae bacterium | reverse complement strand
GTGATCGGCTGGGACGCGCCGGGCTATGGTGAATCCACCGCATTTGAGACCGATCTGCCGTCTGTCGGCGATTACATCATGGCCATGGCTGATTTTCTCGATTCGCTGGGAATCGAAAAGGCGCATCTGGTGGGTCATTCCTATGGCGGCATCATGGTCACCGCCTTTGCCCGCGCCTATGGCGACCGGGTGCTGTCATTGACCCTGGCGCAGCCGGTGGTCGGTGGCGGGATCGTCAAGGCCAAGGACCGGGAAGACGGCATCAAGGAACGTATCGCCGAGTTGGACAAGCTCGGCATGGAAGCCTTCGCCAAACACCATGTGCCCCGTTCCTGCTCACCCGATGCCAGGCCCGAGGTGGTGGCCAAGGGCATCGAGATCACGGCGGCCATGAACCAGACAGGCTATGTGCGTCAGTTCCGTTCGCTGCGCCACGCGAATATCCACGAATGGACCGCGAAAGTCCGGGTGCCCGCCATGATCGTCTCCGGTGAACACGACAAGACCGCCGGCAAGAAGATGGTGCGGGAGATCGCGGAGGCCATGCCCGGCATCCGCCATCACGAGATACCCGGCATCGGCCACATGATCTACCTCGAATATCCCGAGCGTTTCAACGCGTTGCTGGAGGAGCTGCTGGCCGAGGCCGGGTGACAGAAAATCGCCACACGACGTGGTCAGATCTCTGTGGTAAAGCGTGCACCATAAATTCTTTTCACAGGGAGAACCCTTATGAGATTCAGGGGATTCGTTTTCGCCTCATTGGCCGTATCCGCACTGCTGCTTGCCGCCCAGCCGGCCGCGTCGCAGGGCTTTTTTGACCGCGGCAAGGAGCTTCTCAAGGGGCTTGGCGGCAGTGATTCAAGCACCGGTGGCGGGGCTATGTCGGCCCTGTCCAGCGGTGACATCGCCAGGGGGCTGAAGGAGGCGCTGCGGGTCGGTTCCGAGCGGGTGGTGGGGACTCTGGGCAGGTCGGACGGCTTCAACAAATCGTCGGATGTTCATATCCCGCTGCCGGAGTCGCTGAAGACCGTCCAATCCATGCTCGGCAAGGTGGGCATGAGCGGGCTCGCCGATGATCTTGAGCTCAAGCTCAACCGCGCCGCCGAAGCGGCCGTGCCAAAGGCCAGGACGCTGTTTGGCAACGCCATCTCCGAGATGAGCATCGTTGACGCCAGGAAGATCCTCAACGGGCCAAAGGATTCCGCGACCCGGTATTTTCGCGGCAAGATGTCGGCGCCGCTGGCTGGAGAGATGAAACCCATCGTCAACGACCAGCTCGGCCAGGTTGGCGCCATCGCCTCCTATGACAGGATGATCGGCCAGTACAAGAGCATCCCATTCGTGCCCGACGCCAAGGCGAATTTGACACAATACGTGCTGGACAAGGCCATCGCCGGCGTCTTTCTCTATCTCGGCCGCGAGGAAGCGGCCATCCGCGAAAATCCCGCCAAGCGGACGACGGAATTGCTGCAGAAAGTATTTGCTAAATAGATGTCCGACGCTTGCTTGTTGTCCGCTCCCCCCGGCGCTGGCCGGCGCGCCCTGGAAGCGCACCTTGAGTCGTTGCGGGCGATGAATGCGGACGATCCGTTGGTCAAAATGGCCATCGATGATACCGAACAGCGTCTCAAGGAGATGGTCTCGAATTAGCGGCCGTTGCGTGGCATAGTATCCATCAACACACCGTTCAATGGAGGAGAGAAATCATGGCCTATACGCTGGAACAGATGGCGGACGAATGCCGGGTGGCACTGGCGTCGGATAGCGGCGCGGTGGGGCGCAACGCAGTGCGCCAGATCGTCGAAAAAGCCTGTCAGGATGATGCCTTTGTCGCCACCCATCTGGGGCCCGATAACGATTTGCCGCGTCAGGTTCTGTATGAGAACGACGAGCTCGGCTTCTGCATTCTGGTCCACGTGGCGGCGCCGGAAACCGGTCTGCCCCATGGCCATGGGCCAACCTGGGCGATCTACGGTATCGCCGCCGGGATCACCGAGATGACCGACTGGCATTGCACCGAGCCACCTGATGGCCGCACGCCGGGCAAGGTTGTGAAGGTGAAATCCTATGAACTGCCAAGGGGGACGGCGCAGCTCTACAACGAGGGCGATCTTCATTCCTCACGGCGTGAAAACGAGGTTCGCATGGTCCGTGTCGAGGGCAAAAATCTGATGGGGGTGAGACGGCCACGTTATGAGGCGGTTGCCTGAAACGCGATCCGTATAATTCCCTATTCCGTTTTTGCCCATAGATGGCATAATCGGGGCAACCCTGTCTTATCATCACTTTGGAGGTGAACCATGGCTTATTCTCTCGAACAGCTTTCCGCCGATTGCCACGCGGCAATGGCAGAAGATTCCGGTGACAAAGGTCGCGAGAAAGTGCGCGATTTCGTAGGCAAGGCTTGCGCCGACGCGGATTTCGTCGCGGAACATTTCGAAAATCCCGGCCAGCCCGAACGGCACGTTCTTTATGAAGATCCGGATTTTAGTTTTTGCATCCTGGCGCACACCTATAACGGCCCCAAGGGCAGCAACCCCCATGATCATGCCGATAGCTGGGCGATTTATGGACAGGCGGTGGGTGAAACCATCATGACCGACTGGGAATGCGTCGAAAAACCCGAGGACGGGAATCCTGGCAAGGTCAAGAAAGTCTGCGACTACTCCCTGACACCGGGCATCGCGCATTACTACAAGCCAGGCGCGCTCCATTCGCCGCGGCGCGAAGGCGACACAAGACTGATCCGTGTCGAAGGCAAGAACCTCGCCGGCGTCAAACGCGACAAGTACGAAGTCGCCGCCTGAACCACATCATTCGGCTAAAGAAAAAGGGCCGGCATTCGCCGGCCCTTTTGTTTTCAGGTTCCGGAAATGTTGAGGCGTCTGCGCCAAACCGCAATTCCGGCCAGCCCCAGGACAAAGAGGAATGCCGCCGGCGGTGCGGATATGACGAAGGCGTTGGCGCTGAAAGCGGCGCTGCCGGCGATCCAGTCAACGAGGTTCAAGGCCAGCGGATTATTATCCGCACTTGCCAGGTTGGCATTCTGAAACAGGTTCGAATCCTGAATAGTCAGTACATTCTGGCCTGCGCCCCATAGATTGATGAAGTCGTACGCGAACAGCGACGTCCCTCCAGCCGCCGCCGATCCACCCAAAAGCTCAACCGACCCGACACCGACGGTTAGCGGATGGCTGACCGACGATGCCGTGATGACACCCGACTGGCCTCCCCCCAGATTGGTGCCGCCCGGCACTGCCAGGATACTGGTGTTCCAGGTTCCCCAGCCGCCATGCTCGCCGAACAGGACAACGCGCTTTCCTGTCGCCGCGAAGGTTTGGATATTGCTGATTTCCGTTGCGGACATGGTTTCAAAATAATTCCGGGCGGTGACCCACAGAGCGTCCGCCGCTCCAACCTGGGCCGCGTCGGAAAGATTGGACACCACCTGAACGTCATTGCCCGTGGCCGCGCCAAGATAGCCGAACAGGGTGGTATTCAAGGAACCGCCGGGCCGGAAGTATGACACCGTGGTATCGGACACCAGCACCAGCCCATGGGCCGGGGCGGTCAGGATTGGCCACATCATGAAAAAGGCGGCAAGGAGAGCGTTCCGGGTGCGGCGGATATGCATGGCGAATTCCTTCCGGTCTGGTGTCCGCCGGAATAACGATCAATGATTAATTTCCCATTGAAATCGCGGAAATGCGGTCTTAACGCCCATGGTCTGGCGCAGTCGGGCAGGGGCCGGTTTGACCTGTTGCGGACTAAACCCCCGGTGAAGTTGCCGTCACACCGCCATCGACCACCAGATGGGTGCCGGTGATGTGTTCGGCGTCATCGGAGGCGAGAAAGAGCGACGCGTAGGCCACATCGAAGCCGGTACCCATGCGGCCCGACGGGATCACCGCGTCGCGGGCGGCACGGTATTCGTCGGCTGTCTTGTAGCCCTTATAGGTGTAGCTGGGCTTGCCGTTGACCAGCCGCAGGATGAACGGCGTGTCGATATAGCCGGGCAGCACGCAGTTGGCGCGGATGCCCTTGCCGGCGAGCTGGATGGCAATGTTCTTGGTGAACTCGATCATGGCGCCCTTGGTGGCGGAATAGACCGCCGTCGGCACGTTGAGATGCCTGATACCGGCGATGGACGCGATATTGACGATGGCGCCGCCGCCCTGCTGTTCCATGATGGGCGCCACAGCGCGGCAGGTCAGCATGCAGGTGGTCACGTTGCGGGCGAAGGTGGCGTTCCAGTCATCGACCGTAATGGTGTCCAGCGCCCGTCCGGTTCCCTGGCCGCCGATATTGTTGTGCAGCACGTCTACCCGCCCGTACGCCTCCATACAGGCATCCACCAGAGCCTGAACCTGGGTCTCGTCGGTGACATCGGCCTCGAAGGCCATGGCCTCGCCGCCGGCGGCTTCGATTAGCGCCACCGTTTCCTGCGCTGCTTCAAGGCGGTAATCGACGCAGAATGTCCTGCCGCCTTCCTTGCCATAGACGAAGGCCGCGGCCTTGCCGTTGCCCCAGCCTTCGCCCACCGAACCGGCCCCGGCGGCGATCACCACCTTGCCGTCCATGCGGCCGCGGGCGGCGCTGTTTTCGTTGGGAACCGGTGTGCGTTTCTCTGCCATTTTGTCCTCCCTGAAGCGCGTTTTCGTTACCCCCGGTTTGCCCGATTTAGGGGTATTAGGTCAAGGGAGGGGGAACAGCCGAGTCCGGCCAACAACGGACTCTAGCGGGCCCTCACTGGCTGTTAATAAATTGGTGTCGGTAGACTTTACACCGC
The DNA here is from genome assembly GCA_018660305.1 of Rhodospirillaceae bacterium. The sequence goes on along the minus strand of JABJKO010000328.1, from coordinate 11,100 downwards.
GCGTCGAATTAACCGTATTTTGCCACCAAACTGTCGGTGAATTTTACAACTGCCGTTTCGGCCTCATCCCCTTAACCACTGTCATCGGCTTAAGAGCCCGCATTAACCCGATTGGCATGGGAATTGCATCTCCTTACTCATTGTCGGCGCAAATGTGTTCCGCATTGTTGTACGAAGGGCACGCAATCCATGTCCCAATTCGCTCACAATTTTTGGCGTATTTTTTCCGCACATGCTGAGACCATACCGAATGTCGAAGCTATTCTGGCACCCGGTCGTAAGGCGCTTCGTTTCGGAGAATTTGCCAGGCACCTTCTCGCGGTCAAGGAAACGCTTAATAGTTATGGCATAGGGCGGGGCGATCGGGTCGCCAGCGCGCTTCCACGAGGCTCGGAAACGGCCGTTTGCGCGGTTGCTGCAACAGCGTGCTCAACATATATCCCGCTCAATCCCGATTTAACCGAAGAGGAGTTCAGTCGTTACCTGAGCCGGATTCGTCCTAAAGCCGTCATCGTTCCCGCAGGAAGTGGAGAAGCTGCCCGTCAGGCGGCAAATTTGCACGGTATAATGATTATCGAACTCCTGCCTGATGCGAAGGGGCCGGCTGGTTCGTTCACGTTAGAACAGGGAACTGCAGGACTCTGTCATTTGCCGCAATGGAACCGGGCGGACGACATTGCGTTTATCCTGCCGACTTCGGGCACGACCTCCGAGCAGAAGCTTATACCGACAAAGCAGCACCATATGCTGGCTTTATCCCAGGCCGCCCAAAAGCATTTTAATCTCGGCCCGTCGGACCGATGTCTCCACATCATGCCAATGTTTCACGGGCATGGACTGGAATCGTCTTTACTGGTTCCCCTGATCATCGGATCAGGGGTGATTTGCCCCGAGGTCTTCGACATACCTTCCTTTTTCGATTGCGTTAAGCAATTCGAGCCGACCTGGTATTCGGCTGGTTATTCGCATCACGGTGCTATCCTGAACCAGATAGACGACTATCGAACGATTGCGAATAATTCGACGTTTCGGTTTATCCGATCCGGTTCCGGACGACTCGATCCCAGGGTAAATCTCGGTCTCGAAGATGCATTCGGCGCTCCAGTCATCGAACGGTACGGGATGTCGGAAGCAACGTCCTTGACGGCAAACCCGCTGCCGCCCGCAATTCGAAAACCCGGCACAGTGGGTTTGCCGTTAACTGGTGAAATCCGGATCGTTGACGAAACCGGCGCCACGCTCGGCGCCAATTGCGATGGCGAAATATTAGTCCGGGGCCCTACTGTTTTTGAAGGGTATCTTGACGACCCCGCTGCTACCGCTGCCGCTTTTGTCGACGGCTGGTTCATAACGGGCGACCTTGGGCGCCTCGACGATGACGGTTACCTGACAATCGTCGGCCGGGTGAAAGAAATGATAAACAGAGGCGGCGAAAAGATCTTGCCACGTGAGATCGAGGAGGTCTTAACCGCTCACCCGGACATATTGGAAGCGGTAGTCTTTCCCATACCACATCCGACGCTGGGTGAAATCGTTGGCGCCGCCATAATTCCGGAGCCCGGTATGTCACCGCCTGGACGAGAGCTGTCACAGTTCATGCGCGCACGATTGGCCCCCTTCAAAGTGCCGAACGCTTTTAAAATCGTGGAGGAGATGCCTAAAGGGCCCACTGGAAAAATCCAGCGCAACCTGCTCACAGAAGCCTTTGTTGCGTCCCGCAAGCGTGAGGCGGTGAGGAAAATTCTTCGCCCTGCTGAAGCTACCCTATTATCCTAATATCCGCATCTTTTCGCTGCTTTAAAGCGCCGCACAGTTTCTTATGCCGAATGCCCCAGTTGGGTCAAAACCGGTAGTTGGAAATTGCGCTGGGAATGTCGGCTCTCGGCGGTAAGACGGAGCTGACCTGCTGCCAAATCGGCGCGCTGTTGGGCGGACACAAAATCCGATTTCGGTAGGGCTGTGGGGTTGTCTGGGCTAACATCGCCCGTGGCGGGGCCTGAAACGGGGGGATCGTTCCATGGATGTCAGCCTATTCGACATGGCCGTTCAGGCCATCTTCATTATTATGGAGCCGGAGCGCCTTGGTTTCCTGGCCTTGGGTGTCGTGTTCGGCCTGGCCCTCGGCGTGGTGCCCGGTCTTAGCGGCATCGTCGGTCTGGCGCTGCTGCTGCCCTACACCTGGGACATGGATCCGTTTTCCGCGCTGGCTTTCCTCATGGGGCTGGCCTCGGTGGTGACCACCGCCGATACCATTCCGACGGTGCTGTTCGGCGTTCCCGGAACGGTGGGCTCGGCCGCGACCATCATGGATGGCTTCCCCATGGCGAAAAAGGGCGAGGCGGGCCGCGCTTTCGGCGCCGCCTTTTCGGCCTCCGTCATGGGCGGTCTGGTGGGTGCACTGGTGCTGGCGGCGAGCATTCCCGTCATGCGCCCGATCATCCTGTCCCTGGGGACGCCGGATCAGCTTGCGTTCTGCATCTTCGGTCTGTCCATCGCCGCCATTCTCTCCGGCGGATCGCCGCTCAAGGGGCTGGCCGGTGTCTGTATCGGGCTGATGGTGGCAACGGCCGGCGACGATCCGCAGACCGGCACGCTGCGCTGGACTTTCAATTTTCTCTATCTGTGGGACGGGCTGCATATCGTGCCCATGGCGCTGGGTCTGTTCGCCCTGCCGGAAATCGCCGATCTGGTCATAAGACGGCAGTCAATCGACGCAGGCGCGGTCAACCGCGATGACATCAGACGTAGCCAGTTTGACGGTATGCGCGATGTGCGCCGTAGCTGGTGGCTGGTGCTGCGCTGTGGTTCCATCGGCGCCGCTCTGGGCGCGGTCCCCGGCATTGGCGCGTCGGTGATCGATTGGGTCGCCTATGGTCATGCGGCGCGGACCGAAAAAGGGGCAAGCGAGACCTTTGGCCTTGGCGATGTGCGCGGGGTGATTGCCTCGGAAGCGTCGAACAATGCCAAGGAAGGCGGCGCGTTGATCCCCACCATCGCCTTTGGCGTGCCGGGCAGCGCGTCGATGGCGCTGCTTCTCGGCGCGTTCCTCATCCATGGGCTGGTTCCCGGCCCCGACATGTTGTCGAAACATCTCGACATCACCTTTACCCTGATCTGGAGTGTCGCGCTCGCCAATCTACTGGGCGCCGGGCTGTGCTTTGTCTTCGCGGGCCAGTTGGCGCGGATCGCCATGGTGCGCATCGGCGTTCTCGCCCCCGTCGTGCTGGCCTTCGTCTTTGTCGGCGCGTTCCAGGGCTCGAGGGCGTGGGGCGACATCGTCGCGGTACTGGTGTTCGGTTTGCTTGGCTGGGCGATGAAGCGGGTACGCTGGCCGCGTCCGCCCCTGATGTTGGGATTCGTGCTCGGCGAGGTGGTCGAACAGTACATGTTTATCTCGTTCCAGCTTTATGAGTGGGATTGGCTCATGCGGCCGGTGGTCATCATCATGCTGCTGATTGCCCTCTACGGCATCGTGCGCCCGATCATGCGCGATCGCGCCGCCCGCAAGCGGGCCGGTCAGGTAGCGAAACGAACATTCGGTTTCCGGCGGGAAAATTTGAATGGCGAATTCCTGTTCAATGCCGTCCTGTTCGTGATCTTCGTCAATACGCTGATCATCTCGTCGCAATGGGACGTCGGCGCCCGGCTGGTGCCGCAAATTGTCGGCGTGTTCGGCACCGCCTTTGTCGGTTTACGCATCGCGCTCGATCTGTTTTTCCTGCCGGCCGAACCTGAACAACCGACAGGCGCAGCCGGCGTGGGCGGATTCCATTTCGACAATGTGATGGATTTCGGCGATCTGGCGCCAGCCGAAATCCGCCGGCGCGGCGCGGTCTATTTCGCCTGGTGCATCGGATTTTTCCTGGTCGGGCTGGTCATCGGGCTGCTACCGGCAATGCTGGTCTTTTTGATCGGTTATTTGCGGTTCCAGTCAAAGGAAAGCTGGATTGTGACGCTCGGGGTCTCGCTGCCGCTCTGGGGCTTTTGTTACATCCTGTTCCACAAGATGCTGCACATCGCCTGGCCGCAGTCGTTCATCGGCGACTGGTTTCCGGCGCTCAGATTCGCTGAGCCCTTCGCGCTGTTCTAGGAAACCGCCGAACGCTTATTCCGCCGGTTCTTTGGCCTTCTTTTCCTCCGGCACCACGTCTTTGACCGCACCGCGCCAGCCACCGGCGGTGATGTCGAAGATGCCGCCCATGGGGGAGCGGTATTTAATTTCATAAAAACTGTTGGGGTCGCCGCTTTTGTTGCCCATGACGTGGGTCGCGCCGGCAGCCTCGGCCTTGGCGCAGGCTTCTTCCGCGTCGTCCACCCAGATGCCGAAATGATCGATGCCGAAAAAAGGCTCCTTGCCTTCATAGCCCAACGGTTTGCCCTTGCGGTTCAGGAGCGCGACATTGATTGTCCCATCGGTCAGATAGGCGGTGCCGGTGCCGGATTCTCCCACCGATTCCATGTCGAAGGCCTCCTCAAAGAATTTCCGGGCCTCCTCGACGTCGTCAACGGAAAGCGCGATATGACGTAGCTTGCCCATGGCAGGCTCCTTTCTGGGGTGTTTTCCGAATGGTCGGCGACATTGAGGGCCGGGTCAATAATCAATCTGGCGTCAATCTTTCCTCAATCAGGCGGTTTTAACCTTTGTTCAGGGCTTTGCCTTATTGCGATACCGTGTATTGGCGGCCACACTGCTAGTCCAACGCGAACCGGGAGGAAGGCTATGCCGGTAATTTTACTGGACGATATACCGCTTGAGCAGTTTCACGACGGCGCCACCTATCAGACCATCGTGGGCGACGAGGAGGGCTCGACGCCGGTCAGGCTTGGCCTGCAGGTCTCGCCGCCGGGCTTTTCCACCGGCGACCACTATCATCCTTATATGGAAATTGTGACCGTCATCGAAGGCGAAGGGGAGGCCTGGATCGAGGGCGAGGCAGAGAATTTGAAGATCGGCCCCGGCTCGACCATGGTGTTCCCGCCCCATGTGCATCACAGCTTTACCGTCACAGGTGACAAGCCCCTGAAGACCTATGGCATTCATGCATCGCCGGATCGTGTGGTGGTGCGCGATGAAGAGGGAAGCACCTGAGATCATGGTTGCCCGCTGCCTGTTCGCGTCATTGCTGTGTGCCGTTTTTTCAGCGGGCGCTGTTATGGGCGCGGCGAATGCACAGACGGCGGGGGATCCTTCGGCAATGGTCTGGTGCCTCGACGTGGAGCGGGCACTGGTTACCCGCAAACAGGCATGGCGCTGCAAGGGCCGTGTGATCGATGCAAAGGAAGCGGAACAAATCAAGCTGCGCCGTATCCGCCGCATCCGGGGCCGCATTAAAAACCCCGGACCGCTTTTTAAGGGCACAAGGCTGAGCGGATCAGGCACTGGTTTCTTTGTCTCACCTCACGGCCATGTGGTCACCAATCACCACGTGGTCGATGGGTGCAAGGGTATTTCCTTTACGCCGGCCGGCAGCGGACGCCTTGTGGGCGAATTGCTGGCCAGCGATGAAAGAAAGGATCTGGCACTCCTGCGGGTGCCGCTGATCACCGAAGCCTATGCCCGCTTTCGCGATCCTGACAATGTGCAGAAAGACGAGGCGGTCGTGGTGGTGGGGTATCCGCTTCATGGCAAGGTGGCCATCCGGCCGGTGCTGGTTTCGGGCAGCGTGTTTGAAGCGAAAAAAAATACCCGGCATGGCCGGTTCCCCATGAAGATCGATGTCCGGCGGGGTAATTCCGGCGGTCCGGTGCTGGACCAGAGCGGGCTCGTGGTCGGCGTCGTGGTGGCCAAGGTCAACACACCCCATGTCTTCGCCGCCACCGGCAAGTTGGTGCGCGATGTGGGTATCGCCATCCGACAGCCCGTGACCCTCGGTTTTCTGCGCCGGCACCGGGTCCATATCAAGACCGAGCGGGGCGGCACGCCGTCGGCCGGTGTGGATCTCTACAACCGCGCCTATGCCTTCGTCGGTCAGGTGGGCTGCTGGCGCTAAGGCGCGGCGTCTTTCTCTCCTTTCGTCTGCCCCCCTTGATCGCGATTGCACAATCCCTAAGTCACCCTGTAGGCTATTTGCACCAGATTCAGAACGGAGTAGCGCAATGGCGACAGCAGGCGAACAGCTGGTATCCGGCCCCTCGGTAGAGGCGGTGATCAACTATGTGGTCGACACTGGCGAGAAGGTCGTCAATGTCCCGTCGACGCCGGGCGGCGGCAAGTCGTCTCACATCGGCGAGTATGAGGAAAAGGCGGTGTCGGTCACCGATGCACGGTCGCTGGTCCCCGATCTGTCCATCGACCGCGAAGGGTTCGCACTGGTGCCGCACGAAACCACGGTCGCCGATTTCTATGAGCCGGACCAGATTACCAAAATTTACAACCCGGAGATCGAAGCACTCATAAAATTGCACACCGGCGCCAAGGATGTGGTGGTGTTCGATCACACCCTGCGTGCCGGCGACGAGACCATCCGCAAGACAAAGATGGTGCGCGAGCCGGTGCAGCGTGCCCATAACGACTATACCATCCGGTCCGGCCCCATGCGGGTGCAGGACTGGTTCGGCGAGGAGGAAGCCAAACCGCTGTTGGAGCGCCGTTTCGCCATCATCAATATCTGGCGTTCCATTTCAGGCGCGATCGAGACCATGCCGCTGACCATTTGCGACGCCCGCTCGGTGGCCCAGAGCGATCTGATCGCGGCCGAACGCCGCGCCAAGGAACGCATCGGCGAGACCTACCGCCTGGCCCACAATGCGAATCACAAATGGTTCTATTTTCCGCTGATGCAGAAAAACGAAGCCATGCTGATCAAGTCATACGAGTCCGAAGACGACGGCCGCGCGCGTTTTACGCCTCACACGGCCTTCGCCGACCCGACCACACCCGAAGACGCCACCCCGCGCCAGAGCATCGAGACGAGGGTGTTTGCGTTTTTTTGAGATTTGACGGTTGTTCGCACAGTGCCGACCGCACAGGGATATGGTCGTGATCCAATAGCCGGCACGTTGCTGCTGTTGGCGCTGCCGTTATTGGTGGCCGGGCTGACCATGCCGGCGATCTCCATCACCCATTTCATGGTGTTCACCGACACCTATTCCATCGCCGGTACTGTCTTCTCGCTTTTGTCCGGCGGGCAATACGTGCTGTTTGCCATCGTGCTGTTCTTCTCGCTGCTGTTTCCGTCGGCCAAGATCCTGATTGCCCTGTGGGCCTGGTATGATGGCGACGATGAGCGCACGCACCGGCTCTGCGTTTTGTTCGCCGCCATCTCCAAATGGTCCATGCTGGATGTGTTCATCGTCGCGCTGACCGTGCTGGCCGTCGAAGGCAGCCTGTTCACGGCGGCCGATATCCATCTTGGGGTGGTGTTCTTCGCGATCGCGGTGATCGCGTCGACAATCGCCCTGCGGCGCGTGGCGCGGATTACGCCGTCCAGATCCTAGGGTACTGGTCGCTGTCCAGCGGTCCGCCCTCCACCAGGTCCGGCTGGTCGGGGACGCTGGGGATATAGGGGCGCGGGTTCCAGGTGATATCGTCGCCGGCGAAGCGCACCGAGAGCGCGCGGCGCCGGATATGGGTGGACGAGTTGGGTGTTGCCGAATGTAACGACGTTCCGTGAAAGGCGATGACGTCGCCCGGTTCCACCTCGAACATTTCGATATCGTATTTGTCCGGTTCGGCATCGATATCCGGCGCGGGCCCGTCGAGCTTCTCCGCCTGATCCACCAGCGCGCCTTCGCCGATGCGGATGGGGTGAAACAGCTTGCCCCAGAGATGCGAGCCCTTGACGAACTTCAGAGCGCCGGTGGCCTCGGTGACTGGATCGAGCGGTATCCAGAGAGAACAGAAATCGTCACCGGAAACTTCGAAATAGGGAAGGTCGTGATGCCAGTAGGTGGGGTTTTCGGTGCCTGGCTCTTTCACCAGCAGATGTTCGTCGATCAGATTGATCTTTGTTGCACCCATTAATTCGGCGGCGATGGCGGCGGCCGGCGAATCATAGAGAAAACGCCGGAAGGAATCGAACCGTCGAAACATGAAGTGATCAGTAAAGAACCGGCCCTTGCCATCCTTGGCATAATCCTTGGAGACGTCGCTGGGGGTGCTCATGGCCTCATCCACGCCGTCGCGAAGCAGCGCCAGCCAGTCCTCGGAAAAAACACCACGCAGGGCGAGGACGCCGTCCTTGCGCCAGGCCGCAGCCTGTTCGTCTGTGATGCTGGGTATGAGTTCGGTCATATCCCGGGACTTTACATCGGTCGCGCGGACGGTCAACGGGGAGGGTGCTTTATACGATCCGTTCGGCCCGGGGTTCAGCCATGATAATTTGGGCAGTGGGGGCCTGGTCACCCATCACCATTTGGGCGAGCCGGGTTATTTCCGAATGGGACACCGAGCCCTTGGCCAGTTGCCCGATCCATTGACCGGTCTCGAAGCCTTTTGAGAAGGCTGTTCGCATATGGATGGGGTGCGACACCGTCTCTTCGAATTGGCGATAGCTCGACAAATCCCGCTCATACGTCGTGCGGCCGTCTATGCGGTTGGGCACGATGATGCAGTCCGGTTTGTCCGATCCGCGCGCGTCGCGCGACTTCTGGATCAGATCGATAAATTTCGTCGTGGCATGGAAATCCACGCCGCTGGGATTGACCGGCACCAGAATGATATCCGAGACCGCGGTAACGGCGGCGAGGACATATTCGAGGCCCGGCGGCAGGTCGATCACAAGCACATCGCTCTGTTCAGCAAGGGTCTTGATCTGTGTAATCCACATCATCCCGGGATAGCGTTCTTCGGGCTTGGCTTCCTGAAGGGTAGCGGCAACCACCGGTACCGGCAGGAGGCCCTTTTCAGCCCACGCCATGGCAGTTTTCTGACGATCGGAATCCACCAGCTGGCATTTCCAGGAACGTTCTTCCTGAAGAGCGCAGGCGAGATTGACCGCGATGGTGCTCTTGCCGGCCCCGCCTTTGAGATTGCAGACCGAGATGATCGAATTCTTCGATGTCATGGGGATCGACTGTTACTCCTGACCCGACAGGTCTTTACTACCAGGCGTCCGGCGCTGGGCCGATCGCATTACGCTATCCATTTTTCAACCCAAACCAGGCGTTTCGCCCTGACGGGGCCTCCCCAGTCAGAAAGTATGACCGGGACTGGTTAGCAAGGACTTTACGTTAACGGTCTTCGCAAGGATGGGCGTCCGCGGTTTTAGGGCTTCTGGACCCAATCAGTCGGAAAAAATTATAGATATCAATGATGTAAGAGGGTTCTCAGCAGGCGGCCTAACCCAGAGGCATTACTCGGGCGTACAGTAGGATGGCGTCCGCTTAGTCCAGTCTGTTTTCTTCTCCCGAACCCGTGATTCCAGCCAGACACAGGCCCGTTTGCGCGCCGTGGCCAGCTTGGCCCCGCCGAGGCGTCGCGCCACCTCATTGCGGCGGGCGGCGGCAACGCGTCGTGCATTGGCATTGCGGTGCAGGATACCCGCCAGGTTGAACCATTTGTGGGCTTCCATGTCGTCGCGCGCGACGCCGCGCCCGATGGCGTAAAAATGGGCGAGACTGCTCTGGGCCGGCGGATAGCCGGCATTGGCTGCCAGCCTGTACCATTCGGCCGCTTTCCCATCGTCTTGCGGCACGCCCTGACCCACCGAATGGAGAAAGCCCAGCTCATTCTGAGCCCGAATATCCCCGCTGGCGGCAAGGCGCTTGTACATATCGGCGGCAAGCTCGAAATCGCCACGGTCATAGGCTCCGTAGGCGGTCTTGAAATCCCAGTACACCTGAGCCGTTGCAGGAAGTTGCAACAACAGAGTGCAGACAGAGAGCATCGCCGCAATTCTCATGGGTTAATTGTAGGAACATCGGTGGCCGCAGGGCCAGTCATTAATTGCCCGCGATTAAACTCGGGTCCGCTTTCCCTTGCGCCGGAACAGGGCGGCCGGTGCCTTGATCATGCCCCACATTATCCAGCCGAGCACAATGCCAATGCCGCCGAAAATCAGGCTTGGCCCGTCGAGAGGAATGGCGGGGATGAAGGACTTCGCCGTCGCCAAGGCGATCTCTACGTCGAGATGAGTAAAAAAGATAAACGGTTTTTCAAACGAACCGGCATTGTCGATGGCGTCCTGGGCAGCGGTCAGCCCGTCGACGCGGTCACGCGCCACGGCGGCGAACCGGTCGCGCAGGCTGGCTTCCTCCGCCGCCATTCTGCCGGTGCCGTTGATCAGGGTTTCCAGCCCCCGCCTGGCTTCGTCGAGATGCCCGCCGAGCCGCTGCTGGTAAGCGTGGATGAAAGCCAGCAGCTGCAATGCGGCCAGCCCGGTCACGGCGGCGACCACAGTTTCCGCCAGCGAATTCAGACGTCTTCGTATCCAACCCATGAGCCCCAAGCATAGGCGGTTGGCGAAAAGAACAATAGAGGGTTGGGCTAACCCTTAATCGAACAGGCTGAGATCGATGACGTCGCCCATGTGCAGGTATCCCGCATCGCCGGGATGGAGATGGTCGCCGCAATCATATTCCGGAAACATTTGCGTGGGGTGGCCGGGGTCACGCAGCGCTTCGTCGAAATCAATCACCCCGTCATAGGCCTTTTGCGTGCGGATCCAGCCGTTGATCTCCTGGCGAACGGCCTCGCCTTCCTCGGTATAGAGCCCGGTGAGGCCGGGCGGAGGATTGTAGTTTTCTCCTTCGTAGGGTAGCAGCGTGCCCACATACATGGTGATGCCGGCAGCGCGGCCGCGCATGGCGAGCTGGTTGAATCCGGCGATCATCTGCGCTGCCGTGACCTCTTCGCCTGGCAATTTGTGCCGGTTGCGGATGTCGTTGATGCCGAGAAACACGATGGCGTGGGTCACGCCGGGCTGGGCAATGACATCGCGGTCGAAGCGCCGGAGACAGCTATCGCCGCGCTGATCGTGGAGCACGCGGTTGCCGCCGATGCCCTGGTTTATGACACCGAGCAGACGGCCGCCGTCATCTTCATGCCGCGCGACCAGCCGCCGCGCGAGCTGGTCCGGCCAGCGGTAATGGGCATCCACCGTCGAGATATTGCTGTCGGTCAGGGAGTCTCCCAGGGTCACGATGCCGCCGGTTTTGGCC
>JABJKO010000326.1 GCA_018660305.1 Rhodospirillaceae bacterium | reverse complement strand
TGACATTGCCGTCCACCGACAGCGTACCGTTGGCATCGCCCGCCAGGATGCCGGGCGCTTGATTGTCCGTCAAACCGACATGCAGGCTCCCGGCACCGTTACCGGTCAGATTGCCGGACGTTACATTCACTGTTCCCGTCGCACTGGCGGCAGAGGTAACTCGTCCGATATTCAGTTCATTGACCTGAACAGAGCCGTTCGCGTTCGCCGTCCCTGCGTTATTGACGCTGGCATCGTCGAGATTCGTTGGCACCTGCATGGGAGTCCAGTTGCCGGCCATGAACCAGTCGGCAGTACCAGCGTTCCAGCTAATCGGTACCGCCGAGGCGGGCATCGACCATGTGGCCAGCGCAATGGTGACGGCCAGCGTCGAAACCTTGATTTTCTTCATCGTCATCTCCTGACGCAGCGTTCTGCCCACCACGGCCGGAGATCTACGTAATCTTGTTTGCGCGCTCCCTTTCGAAGCGCGCGCCAATCACGCTTCTCTCACAAGTAAATGGGGATGCAAGTTCCGTGCCAGTCGGGTTAACGCGGGCTCTTAAGCCGATGACAGTGGTTAAGACGAAATCGCGAAAGGGGTAGTTGTAAAATCCACCGACAGTTGCACCTTGCCAAATAAGGTTACCGGGCTGGATCTGTTAACCGGAGTCCTGCCCCAGCGCCTTTCGCGCCTGCTCCAGTGACAGCCAGAGCTGCCCCGCGCCGGTGGCGGAGATATTCTGCACGGCCTGGCGGAAAAATTCAGGGCGCAGGGCCAGCGCTTTGCGGAATGAGTCCAGGGCCTCGTCCCGGCGCTTTTGCATCTGCAGCACGATGCCGAGATTGGCATGGGCCTCGGCGAAATCCGGGGTCGCGGAAAGAAGATCCCGGTATATGCGCTCCGCTTCCTCCAGATCGCCAATGTCCTTGAGGGCGATCCCCAGCGCCAGCTTCAGTTCGGGACTGCCGGGCGCCAGTGTCGATGCCTTGATAAAGATCGGCACCGCCTCTCCGGCACGCCCGAGATGGGTCAGGATCAGACCCATGTTGAACAGGGCCTCGGTGTCGTCCGGGGCGATTTCAACCGTATTTTTAAACGCGGCCAGGGCGTCTTCCATGCGTCCCGCGGTGCGGTAGGCCTCGCCCAGATGAAACAGGATGGCCGGCCGTCTTGGCGCCCGTTCGGCGGCCCGTTCGATCAGGGACACGGCTTCACCGGCATCGCCGCCGGCGAGCACGACCACCCCCAGCAGATGCAGGGCATCCGCGTTGTTGGGCTCGGCATCCAGCGCCTTGCGATAGGCGCGCTCGGCCGGTTTGAGCCGATTGGACTTGTGATGGGCAAGACCGGTCTGCAGCAGGTCCGCCACCGTCGGCATGGCCGTTCGGGCGGTGGCTCTTACCGGTGGCCGTCTTTGCGGTCCTCTCGCCATGGTCTGTCCAGCTTCCGCTCAGGCCAGCTCAAAGGGGATCTGCGTTGGCCCACCGTATTCGGTCACGTCACCGGTGTCCGGCGTGTAGCGGAACTGACGAAATGTCCCCGAGCGCTGGCTGCGCACGATAAAGCCGATGGTCCGGTGATCGCCATTGATCTCCTGATGGATCTGCCACGGTGGCACCACATCGATATAGCCGGGCGTGACATCGAACGCACCGTCAGAATCCAGGGTCGCTGGGCCGGTATCGGTGGGGTTGTCGTCGCTGCGCCGGTAGCGTTCGATATGCTCACCGCCTTCGAGGACCCCATAGAGGGTCCAGGATTTGCCGTGGTCATGCACGTTGGTCACCGCGCCCGGTGACTTGACCAGCGCGTTGAGCACGAAGCCATAATCCGGATCCTCGTAAAACAGCAGGTTGGATGGCGGGCCATCGCCCTTTTTGGTGTCCGGCCAGCTCTTGGTATGGGCCTGCAGATCGGGGTCGGCGAGCAAATGGCGCAGCTCTTCGCCAACCCGCTCCCATAAAACCGTCTCTTCCAGCCCCTCGGCGAACAGCCCTCGGACGATGTCCACAAACCGCTGTGCCGGCGCCATGAGACGAGAGTTGGTCATTACCTGGGTTTCCGCCATGTCCTGCTCCTTGTTTCTCACGCCACTATATCAGACTAGTCGGGAACTCACGTGCTTCGGACCGAAATTTGCAAATTTATTTTTGCCCCGGGTCATGATTCGGAGCCCGCCCTAAAAAATACAAAGAAATCTAAGTATTTGGCAGTCACCGATCCAATTTTCCCAAGTATTCTGAGGGTTTGCGACGGTATTTTTCAAAGTTTGTGGGGTTGCATTTTTCGTCCAAGCCACGTAAAACCACCGCCATCGCGCGCTGAGAAGAGCGGATATCGCCTGCGCGTCTCAAGTTTCTAGGGTTTGGACGTTTAAAGACGGATTCAGGAGAAAGTGAAATGGCAAGCGCCAGAGAACAACTCAAGCCGCAGCCGATAACGGATTCGCTCCGCGACCTCCGGGGCACCATCGATTTCCTGCGTCAGGAAGGCGATCTGGTCGAAACCGATACCGAGGTTAATCCGGATCTCGAGATTACCGGTATTCAGAAGCATCTCGACGGCAGCTGTCCGCTTTTGTTCAACAACGTCAAGGGCAAGCCCAATAACCGTGCGATCACCAATTTGTTCGCCGACCAGGGCATCATGTGCAAGCTGTTCGGCGTCAAGGATATGCGCGAGCTGACGATTGCGATCGCCAACGCGATCCGTAATCCGCTGCCGCCGGTGATCGTCGATTCCAAGGATGCGCCGAGCCACACGGAAATCATCAAGAACCCGACCGACGTCAACGAGTTCATGATGCCGATCCGGCATACGACCTATGAATCCGAGCTTACGGTCGGGTCCGGTCAGCGCCTGTTCGCCGGCGAGTATTTCGAAGGCGGCACGGACATGGCCTACAACCGGATGAATTTCCGCTGGGGCAATGTGGGCACCTTCCAGATCTCGCCCGGCTCCCATGGCTGGCAGGTCATGGCCAAGCATTACCGCGATGATAAGCCGATCCCGCTGACCATGAATTTCGGGATCCCGTTCGGGCCGAACCTTCTGGCCGGCGCCGGTTTCGATTACGTGATCCTGCCCACCGGCTGTGATGAGCTCGGTGTTGCCGGGCGTCTGATCGGCGAACCGGTCAGGATGGTTGAAGCCCAGACCGTCCCCGGCGCCTATGCGCTGGCCGATGCCGAGATCACCCTGGAAGGTTATCTGCATCCCCGCGATCGCCGCTACGAGACAGCGGAATCCGAAGAGGCCGGCGTTCAGGGCCGCTTCCATTTTCATCCCGAATGGGCCGGTTACATGGGCAAGGCGTACAAGGCGCCAACCTTCCATGTCACCGCAGTCACCACCCGGGAACGTGCCTCCAAGCCGATCATCTTCCCGCTCGGCGTTCACACCATGGATTGTCAGAATATCGACACCACGGTCCGCGAAGCCGCCATGTACGAGCTGTGCGAGCGTATGCAGCCCGGCATCGTCCAGGATGTGAATATCCCGTACCCCATGACCGATTGGGGCGGGGCAATCATCCAGGTCAAAAAGCATAGCCAGATCGAAGAAGGCTGGCAGCGCAACTTCCTGTCGGCCATCCTGTCCACCTCACAGGGCTCGCGTCTGGTTATCGCCATGAGCGAAGACACCGACATCTATGACATGGAAGATGTGATCTGGAACCTGACCACCCGGGTCAATCCGCAGACCGATATCCTCAACCCGATCCCGGGCGGCCGCGGCCAGACCTTCATGCCGGCCGAACGTATGACCGCCGGTGAGCGCGAATGGACCGCGTCAAACACCCATTTCGAAGGCGGCATGGGCATCGACGCCACCGTGCCTTACGGGTATGAAAACGACTTCCTGCGCCCGGTCTATCCGGTTGATACGGTGTTCCCGGAGAATTTCTTCACCGCGGAACAGGTTGCCAAGGCCAAATCCTATATGACGAACAAGGGGTGGGTGCATTCACTTGCACGCACCGGAAGATAAATTGTCGTAACGGTTCCGTGCCGGAACCGGACTAAGTGACAACTCTAACAATAAAAAGAGTAGTCAGTGCGTAATAAATCGGGCGGGCCCTGGGAAACCGGGACCCGCCCTTTTTCTTATTGCACTGGTATTAGGCGGTGCGATCGCACCTAAATATCAGGCTATTTGACCTTCATTGCCGATTTTATGCGCTGGATCAGTGCCGGTGACGCGGACAGGGTCTTGCGAATTATGGTGTCCACTTGGGCGCCGGATTTTGGCTGGACATCGAGACCGCGGCCGCGGACTTTCGCCACGTAGCCCGCATCCGCGGTGGTGGCATCGAACGCGGCGCGCAGGGCAGCGACCCGTGACGCCGGCACCGACGGCGGCGTCACGAACAGCCAGCCCACCGCGTTGCCCGAGCCGAAGAATTCCAGTACGGCTTTCTGTTCATTGGATTTGGCAAGATCGATGAGCGTCGGCACGTTGCGGAGATCCCAGTTGCGCGACAAACCGCTGAGCGCAACGATCGACACCAGATTCTTGTCGAGCCAATCGGCCTGGCCGGATTTCATGCTGTCCCACGATCCGGCGCGGCCATGCACTTCACCGCGCTCCATGGCGAGGTTCACGCCTTTCATGCCGCGATAGCCGGTGACGATCTTGAATTTCGTCCCCAGCAGATTGTTCATCAGGGTCGGCGTGATGAAGGTTTCCGAGCTCTTGCCCGTCGCCCCCATAATTACCTCCGTCTTCTTGACGTCCGCCAGGGTGTAGGCGGGTGCCTTATCCTTGAGGATGGCCACGACGCTGTTGATGGGGCCGAGGCTGCCGAGATAGCCGAACTTGCCGGCATCGTATTTCAGCCCCTTGCGGCCCATCATCTGGTTCACCGCGATATATTTGAGCGGGAAGCCGATGACCGCGCCGTTTTTTGGGGCGACGTTATATAGATAGTTGGCCTGTTTGGCCCCACCGCCGCCGGGCATGAACTGCATGACGATTTTCGGATTTCCCGGGATGTTCTTGCGGATGGCGTCGGCGAGAAGCCGGCCGTGAAGTCCATAGGCCGATCCGGCCCCTGTCGCCGTGATGATGGTGATGGTGTTGCCTTTATAGAAATCACTGACCGCATCGGCGCTGGCCGTCAGAGGCAGCAGTGGGACAGCGCACGTGATCGTTGCAATAAGCACTCTCTTCATCGCGGATATCTCCCATCTTGTTAAGGATAGTGCATTGACTGTACGCCGCCGGACGGCAGGAGGGAACCGGACAATATGTCTTGATCGCCTTGATTGAATGCCGGCTTCATTGCATCCTCCGGCTCATCAAGGGAGAGCTTCATGTTTCTGAAAAACGCTTGGTATGTGGCTGGCTGGGACCATCACGTGGGCAATGATCTGCTGGCGCGGACCATCTGCAACGAGCCCATTGTTTTTTTCCGTACTGAGGACGGTACCGTTGCGGCGCTGGAGGACCGCTGCTGTCACCGCAGCGCGCCGCTGTCCTTTGGCCGCCACAAGGGCGATGAGATCGAGTGCGGTTATCACGGTCTGCGCTTCGACCGAACCGGCCAGTGCACCGCCGTGCCGAGCCAGGACCTAGTGCCGCCCGGCGCCTGCGTGCGCAGTTACCCCATCGTGGAGAAGAACCGCTGGGTGTGGATATGGATGGGTGACCCGGCGAAGGCCGATGAAAACCAGATACCCGATTATTTCTGGCTGGATAGTCCGGACTGGGCGACCATCGAGGATTACTTCCACGTAAAATGCCACTACCAGGCCTATATCGATATCCAGCTCGACCAGACCCATTCGCCCTATGTGCATCCCGATACGCTGGGCAATGCGGCCAAGCTCCGGGTCAAGCCCAACGTGACGCGGGAGGAACGGGCGCTGAAATGCGAACGTCTCATGCCAAACGACGAGCCGCCGCCGCTCTGGGCCAAGGCCGCCAAAATCGAAGGCAAGGGCGATAGCTGGAACCGCTGGGTCTATTCGCCGCCGGCGACCATCATGTTCGATGTGGGCGCCGCCCAGGCCGGAACCGGCGCGTTCGAGGGCAATCTGGAGTTCGGTATTTCTATCCATAATGCGCACGCCATCACGCCCGAGACCGACGGGACCCTGCACCATTTCTGGGCCAATGCCCGCGATTTCGAAATCGACGATCCAGCCACTACCGAGAAGCTCGAAATCATCCGCAAGGTGTTCCGCGAAGACGTCGCCATATGCGAAGCGCAGTACAAGCGCCGGTCACAATTCCCCGACGCGCCTGAAATCGATGTCGCCATGGATCACCCGACCATCCAGGCCCGCAATCTGCTCGCCAAGCTGATCGAAGAGGAGCAGTAAGGCGCGGTGGTGTAGCGCCGGCCTACCGCACTCCCGCATCTTCCAGCCGCGGCAGGACTTCGTCGCGGAAATAGGGAAGGTGTTCCGTGTAGTTGGCGAACCCCATGGCGAAGGCATCGATGCCGGCCGCGTTGAGTTTTATCAGTTGCGCCGCCACGTCATCGGGATCGCCAACGATGGGATAGGCGCCGTTGCCGCCGCCGGCGCGCTGGCGCAGGCTGCGCAGGAGTTCTTCCGGCAGATCGTCGAACCTTCCGCGCTCGTTCCTCAGCGCGATCAGGGTCTCCACCGCGCCCGCATCGGCCATCTCGAGGGCATAATAATCGTGATATTCCTCGGCTTCCTTGCGGGTCGGGCGGCACACGACGTAGCAATTGGTGAACATGCCGATCTCGCGTCCGTAGCTTTTGGCCTGGGCTTTCAGGGGCGCGATGTCGGCGCTGATTTCCTCTTCCGAGGTCCGTATACCGGTAAACATCATGTCGGAATTGCGGGCGGCGAACTCGCGGCCGCGGTCGGAATTGGCGGCACTCACCACCAGGGGGTGGCCGGCGGAGGCGGGCTTGGGTTTCATCAGCGCACCCTTCACGGAGTAATGCTTACCGTCATAATCGAACGGCTCATCGGAGGTCCAGGCGCGTGTGACGATATCCACCCATTCCTGGCCCTG
>JABJKO010000325.1 GCA_018660305.1 Rhodospirillaceae bacterium | reverse complement strand
ACCGGGTGGGTGGTGTTGGGGTAGAGCTCCTCCATCTCCAGGACTTTCTTGCGACCCTCGTAATCCACCGAATAGAGCGAGCGAAAGACCTTGAAATCGTGCAGCGCCTCTAGGCTGTCGTAAAAATTCTGCAACGTCGGATGGAGCCCGTCATAGGCGGCCGTCATGCTGGCAAAGGCCGTATCGCCACCGATCTCCGGAATAATAGTGGCGCGCAGCATGGTCGCCGCCGGCGGCGTTTCGCGGAACATTTCGTCGCTATGCCACTGGTCGGTGCGGTGCGGCGGGTGATCGCCGTCATTGTCGAGGATAATCAACTCGCGCCGCTCTGCCTTTGTGGTCCGCGACAGCTTGTTGGCGCCGGCATCTTCGCTGCGGAACGGATGGACCGACAACTCACCAAAGCGCGCCGCGAATGCCGTGTATTGCTCGAGCGAGATATCCTGGTTCTGAAAAATCAGGACTTCATGCTCGATAAAAGCCTTTTCGATGATGGCGAAATCCGAGTCGGAGACGGGTTGCGTCAAATCCACGCCCGAGATCTCAGCCCCGAGACAGGGACCGCGCTTTTTGACTTTCACCGATGTCATTCTTTTCCGCCTTCAGACATCATCCATAATCGATCAAGAGAGACGGATACCAGAGAATGCCTATCAATTCACCGAACATGAAATAAAGCACCAGCCCGGCGACGGTGGCATAGGACAGGGCGAGTTTCCAGGAAGTCCGTCCGCGCACCAGCAAATACGCCAGAATAAAGACCGGAATGGAGATGGCCTGCCCGACCAGGACCGTCAGACCAACCACCGCAACCAGGCTGGCGAGAAGCAAAGAGGCCTTGGGCAGTTCCCGTAAAATAACCGATGTCTCCACCAGCGGGACCGGCGTGCCGTCTTCGCGGTGACGCAATCGGCGAATGATGCGCCCGTCCTGAACCAGAGCGAGGAGACCGAGAAACAGCGCCGGCGCCGCGACCACCAGCGGGAACTGCGCCGCAGCCTTGTCCCAGCCCAACGCCTGGCCGCCGGTGATGGCAAAAACGACGACCGCCAGGATCAGAAACGCGAAGCCGGCAAGCCGGTCCTCGTCCTGGTTTTCCTGAATTTTGACGTCGAGACCCGCCCTCACATTGCGGCGCGACCGAACCGCGGTGAAAACGATGGTTGTTATGGCCAGGATGAGGATGATCAAGCAGATGGGGCGGAAGATCCAGGAAATCGGGCCGTAGGCCTGATAGGTGACATAGAGAGCGTTTTCCATGATCGGGCCGAGCACGAACCCGAGGATCAGCGGCGGCCGCGGAATGCCGCCCTGCTTCATCCAGTAACCGATCACGCCGAAAGCCAGCAGCGACCACCAGTCGGACAGGGTATTGGAGCTCATCCAGGCGCCCATCATGACAAAAAGAACCACGGCGGGGACCACGAGGTGGCTTGGCAGGAAGGTGATCTTGGCAATCTGCCGGGACCATAAAAGCAACAGCCCTGCGCCCAGCACGTTGGCGATGGCCAGCGTCCACACCATGGAAAACGTGACATCGAGTTTCGTGGTGAGCATCTGGATGCCGGGTTGGAACCCCTGAATGAGAAAGGCGCCGAGCAAAATCGCCATGGCGGGACTACCCGGTATGCCAAAGGCGACGGTGGGCATCAGGGCGCCGCCCTTCATGGCATTGTTGGCGGATTCCGGTGCGATGACTCCGCGTATATCACCCTTGCCGAATTGCGTTTTGTCCTTAGCGGATTGCACCGCATGGCCATAGGCGATCCAGTCGACGATGACCCCGCCAAGACCGGGCAGCATACCGATATAAATACCGATGCCGGTGCAGCGCAGCATCAGGCCCCAATGGCGAAACGCATCGCCTATCCCCTGCCTCATGCCGCCATTCACGGAATCCCGCGGAACCCGCGAGATGGACGTGTTGCGAACCGCCAGCTCAATGACTTCGGGAATGGCGAACAGGCCCAGCACCATGGGCACGATGGGCACCCCCTCCAGCAAATAGGTCGCCCCCAGCCAGTAGCGTGGCACCGCGCCATTTACCGAATAGCCCACCATGGAAAACAGCAGACCGATGAGCGCCGCGAACAGCCCCTTGGTCATGTTGCCGCCGGACAGGGAGCCGATCATGGTCAGACCCAGGACTCCGAGGGCAAAAAACTCCGGCTTGGCGAAGGAAAAGATCAGCGGCTTGACGATGGGAAGGGAAACCGCGAGCGCGATGGCGCCGAGAACGCCGCCAATGGCCGATACGGTGAAGGCCGCCCCGAAGGCCCGGTCCGCCTGGCCTTTCATGGCCAGTGGATAGCCATCGAGAATGGTGGCCTGCGATGCCGCGGTGCCGGGCACGCCCAGCAGCACCGACGAAAGCGTATCGCTGGTGGTGGTAACGGCAAACATGCCCAGCAGAAAAGCAAAGGCCGGGGCCGGTTCCATCAGGAAGGTAAAGGGCAACAGGATCGCCAGCCCCACCAGCCCCGACAGCCCGGGTATGGCCCCGAAATAAAGACCGATGAGGACGCCGAGGACGAGGTACCCGATGGCCGGCCATTGAACAACCAGCCAGAGCCCATTCAGAACGGCGTCTAGCACCTATACATACTCCCTGGCAGGAATGACCGCGCCGCGGGTCGTCTCCCCGGGCGCGGTCTCGCTGAACGAAATGCTCTTGGCGTTATTTTGCGCCTGACTTCACATACTCGCGGAAGAACGACCTGATCTTCGGATCCACATTCTTGAGTGTCGACTGAATGATTTTTTCGCCCGCGGCTCCGACGATAAGCGACGGTTCGGCCTTGATGGCCTTGCGATAGGCGGCCAGGAATTTCTTGTCCTTTATGACGGAGGCGAAGGCCAGCCGCAATGCATCGCGGGCCGCCACCGGTGCTTTGGGCGGCAGGAACACCATGCGGAACAGTTGCGAGTTCAGGATGTTGAGGAATTTCAGAGCCTCCCACTTGATCCCGCTCGGCATGGCATTCTTACCGTGTTTCATTTTGTAAACTTCGAGCCAGGTCGGCAGGTTCGGCAGGTTCGGATTGCGCAGATATCTGCCGTCCGCGGTGGGCGTCTCGTACTGGAACAGAACTTTTACAAGACCGGGTTTTTCCATGGTCGGCTCGACCACGCGGCGATAGCCCGGGATCGAGGTGGTGTGATACTGCACCTCATTCTGATGGATGGCGGCGAAAATGGGCGTGAAGCCGCGATAGCCGGTGACCGTCCTGTAGTTTTTTTCACCGATCAGCAGATCGAGAGACAAACGGCCCTTGAGGTCATGGGTCGATGTCGGGCGCAATCCGCCGAACTTGAAGCCCTTGGCCTTTAAAAAATCCGCCTGGCTGTTGATGCCGGGTTTCACATCCTTGCGGATATAGGCGATCACCGGCGGCGCCGCTGCCGCGACGAACAAAAACTCCGGATAGCTTATCCGCAGGCCGGGATCGCTAAGCACCTGGGCGATCGGGTTCCAGGTAAAGAAACCGACAGTCATGCCGTTGGGCCGGGCGGCCTCGGCGAGAAAGTTCGTTGCGACCAGACCACCGGCGCCACCCATGTCGCGGAAGATGATCCGCGGCTTGCCGGGTATATGACGGGCGATGTGGTTGGCGAATATCCGGCCTTCGGTGCTGTTCGCCCCGCCCGACGGATAATTGCCCAGAAAAGTGATGCGCTTGCCTTTGTAGAATGGCTTTGACGCACTCTGCGCGGCCGTCACGGATCCCGCGACGGTCAGCGCCACGGCGGCAGCGGAAAGGATGATGGAACGGAACATGTGTTTTCTCCCTGTTTTCGGAATTTGGTTTTTATAGTTTTTTGATTTTGGGCGGCGCCCGGTCAGACCGGTATTTCTCCTCTGACTGTCGTGCGCTGCATGGTTCGGAGTTGGCTATCGGGAACACCGCCGCAGGCAAGATGAACCGAGCAGCGATTGTCCCATAGCAGAAGCTGATTGACCGACCAGCGATGGTGATAAATATGCTCTTCGCGCTCGGCGTGATCGAATAGCTCGAGCAGCAATGCCTCGCCCTCTTCCGCCGCCATGTCGGCCACATGGGTGGTGAAGCGGCGGCTCACGAACAGCGCCTTACGGCCGGTTGCCGGATGTGTGCGGGCGATGGGGTGTATGACGGAGGGTGTCCGCGCCTTGACCGCCGCCGATTTCTTTTCCCAGATCGAACCCTTGAGGTCTTCCGGTTTCATATCCACCGGCGGACCAAATCGGGGATTTTCCACAAGATCGAACTGATGGATCGCCCGCAGGCCGGCGATGCGCGTCTTGAGTTCCTTGGGCAGAGTCTCATAGGCCAGATACATATTCGCCCATTCCGTATCGCCTCCATCCACCGGCACATCGATGGCGTAAAGAAGGGAACAGCGGCTGGGTTCCCCCATATAGGAAAGGTCGGAATGCCATATGCTGCCGCCGTCGCGCAGGCTGACATAATTGCCGGCCGCGTCCTTGCGGTTGGTCAGGAGCAGCAGCTCGGGATTCTCCTTCACGTTGTGTTTGCGCGACGGATGGACTTCCAGTGTCCCGAACCGCCGGCTGAAGTCGATATGTTGCTCGTTGGTGAGTTTCTGATCGGGAAAGACGATCACGATATGCTCGAGCCACGCATCCATTATCTGATCGAACAGCGCGTCGGAGACCGGTTGCGATAGATCGATTCCGCGAATTTCCGCACCGAGCGCATGGGATAACTTCGTAACGGACAGCTTCTCGACGGTTAAGGTCATGGCATACCCTTCTGTGTCGTGGACCAGCGCGGCAAGCGCAACTGATCTATCCTGTGAAAAGCATATCGCCGAAAAGCTTGACCATGCAAGGCTGGGTAGCGAGCCGCCCGGCGCTGGGCTACCATCGCGCTGGTGTTGATCGGGTCCAAAACGGAGCGTTACCATGAAGAAGATCGCCCTTATCGGCTATGGCGCGATCGCCAGGATCGTCACGGATAAGCTGCGCGAACACGACCCGGACGGCAAAGTCCGTGTCATGGGCATTCTGGTGCGGGAGGCCAGAGTCAGCGAAATCCAGGCCATGGTCGGCGACACGGTGCGTGTGGTCTCCACCATCGACGACCTCATCCGCCTGACACCCAATATGATCGTGGAATGCGCCGGACAAGGCGCCGTGGCGGATTATGGCGAAGCGGTGCTGTCCACCGGCATCGACCTCATGGTGATCTCAACCGGTGCGCTCGCCGATCAGCGGATCCGCGAAAGGCTGACCCGTGCCGGCGCACTGACCGGGGCCCATATGGTGCTGCCGTCCGGCGCCATCGCCGGCATAGACGGGCTGAACTCGCTACGTATCGGCGGCCTCGAGACAGTTCGTTACACCTCCACCAAGCCGCCCCTCGCCTGGAAAGGTACACCCGCCGACGGCAATTTCGATCTCGAAGCCATCACCGAACGAACCGTGCTCTTTACCGGCCCGGCCAGCGAGGCGGCCCGCGACTATCCCAAGAACGCCAATCTGGCCGCCACCGTCGCGCTCGCCGGACTTGGCATGGACGACACCGAAATCCAGTTGGTCGCCGATCCGTCGGTGGCGCCCAATAATGTGGGACGGATCGATGCGGCCGGCAGTTTCGGCACGTTGACCGTCGAATGCCGGGGGCTCCCGGCGCCCGACAATCCCAAGACCTCGGCGACCACCGCCCTGTCGCTGACCTACGCCATCCTCCAGGGCACCCATACCATCATCCTGTGATCTCTTTCCGGTCTCTCTTGGGTCCCAAGCTGACCACCGGCGATCGATAAATTAACCATATTTATTAGCCCAAAGGGCGGTTTTAAGTGTCGGTAGATTTTACAATCCGCTGATCCGCCTCGGCGACCGCCTTCCTAACTCATTGAAATTCAACGATTCAGCCCAGTTGGCATGGTTCTTGCATGGTAAAGATCGAGTTAAGGGCCCCTGGCCCGGCAACAAATGCGAGAGACACGCAGAAATGTTTGGTTCGACGAAACAACATGCAAATCGAGTTTCAGGACATCAGACGGCTCCGCGCGTCTTCAGTGACAGGATCGATAGCGCCATACACGTCTTCCCCGGACCCACGATGGCGCTATCGGCGTTGAGCGCGACCCAACGAGGTTTCGCAATACGCAGGCGGGCTGTTTGACGCCAACCCCGGACAGCCTGTCTAGAGCGGCGGCCCAGCGTATCCGGGCCGCCGTTCGCCTTTCTGGGGTCTAACAAAATGCCCCACAAAAAAAGGAGGCTGATAAACAGCCTCCTTTTCTTCGATGGTCGGAGCGCCCGGATTTGAACCGAGGACCCCCACACCCCCAGTGTGGTGCGCTACCAGACTGCGCTACGCTCCGAAAGTGTCAGCCGGATGCCGTTATAATCCGGTATCCGGCGTCGCCGCCAATCTACGGTCTGGAAATAGACAACGCAATGATTGAGAGGCCTGTCCCGTCAATCTTTGCGCAATAAATCGCGCAGGGATTCGAGTTCCCGCATCACGTCGCTCACCGCGCCGCGCGATGTGGCCGACAGGGTCCCGTTGCCGGGCTCCGGCGGCGGCGCCACGGTGGGGGGCACTTTCCCCGGCGCGGAAGCCACCGGCTTTGACGGTGCCTTGCCGTTGCCCTCGCGCAACAGCTTTTGCACACCCTTGATGGTGTAGCCGTCATCGTAGAGCAGTGACCGGATGTGGCGCAGCAGCGCAATATCCTCGGGCCGGTAGTATCGGCGTCCCCCACCCCGCTTGAGCGGTTTGACCTGGGTAAATTTCGTTTCCCAGAAGCGCAGGACATGGGACGGCACATCGAGTTCCGACGCGACCTCACTGATGGTCCGGAACGCGGTTGCCGATTTCTTGGAACGCCGGCCTTGCGGGTCTGCGCCAAGCGCTTCCATCACAGCGTGCCTGAAGGCGTCTCTTCACCACTAACCGGATTTAGCGCATGATTTATCCGTTGTTTCAGGACATTGGATGCCCGAAAGACCAGCACCCTGCGCGGCTTGATCGGCACCTCTTCACCGGTTTTCGGATTGCGTCCCTTGCGTTCGCCTTTCTGGCGAACCGCAAAACTTCCAAAGGACGAAATCTTTACCGGCTCTCCGCGAACCAGCGTATCGGAAATTTCATCTAGGACATTCTCGACCAACTCTGCGGATTCGTTGCGAGAAAGCCCAACCTCCTGATACACGGCCTCGCTTAGTTGAGCCCGCGTCATCGTTGAACCAGCCATGGTCCCCCCCCATTAGCGACAACTGGACGGTAACGAAACCAAATAAATCCGTCAATATCAACTAGATATGAGATTCAGCTCATATGGCAGAAATACGAAGCCCGATTACCAGCGAATAATGCTGGCGCCCCAGGTGAATCCGCCACCCATCGCTTCGATGGCGACCACATCATTTTTCTTTATCCGCCCGTCCTCGACGGCTTCGGCAAGAGCCAGGGGAATGGACGCGGCCGATGTATTGGCGTGGCGTTCAACGGTCACCACCACCTTCTCCGGCGCAAGCTTTAATTTTTGTGCGGTGCTCTCGAGGATGCGAAGGTTGGCCTGATGGGGGACCAGCCAATCCAGATCGGCGGAAGATAAGCCATTGGCCTCGAGCGCTTCATTGAGGATTGCCGCCATGTTGGTTACGGCGTGACGGAAAACCTCGCGCCCGGCCATACGCAAATGGCCGACAGTTCCGGTCGAAGAAGGACCGCCATCCACATAGAGCATATCGTGGTGCTTACCGTCTGACCGGATGTGATTGCTGAGAATGCCGCGGTCCGTATTGTCGCCGGCTCCTTCCTGGGCCTGTAACACGACAGCCCCGGCCCCATCGCCAAACAGCACGCAGGTCGTCCGGTCCTCCCAGTCGAGAATACGGGAAAAGGTTTCGGCGCCGATCACCAGAACGGTTTTCGCCTGACCCACCCGGATAAAATTATCGGCCACGTTCAGCGCATATATAAAGCCGGTACAGACGGCCTGCACATCAAAGGCCGCTCCATGGTTCATGCCGAGCGCCGACTGGACACGGGTTGCGGTGGCGGGAAATGTCTCGTCCGGTGTCGCCGTCGCCAGGACGATGAGATCCAGATCCGCCGGGGAAACACCGGCCGCGCTCAGGGCTTTCTCCGCGGCGCGCAGGGCGAGGTCAGAGGTTTTTTCCCCGTCCGCCGCAATGTGACGCTGCTGGATGCCGGTGCGTTGTTGTATCCACTCGTCGGAGGTATCGACTTTTTTCGACAGCTCGGCGTTTGTCAGGATGCGGTCTGGAAGATACGAACCGCATCCAATCACGACGGATCTTGGGCTCATCCGGTAACCGCCGCTTTCGATGCGGACGGGCGCTGTTCTCCGTATTCGGACAGTTCCAGCATAATGAATTCGTTTATTTCGTTGGCAACCATATCCACCGCGACGCCGATGGCATTGGCAAATCCGAAGCCATCGGTGCCGCCATGGCTCTTGACCACAATGCCGTTCAGCCCGAGGAATGTCGCCCCGTTATATCGGCGCGGATCGATACGCGCGCGCATCTTATTGAAACCCGGCTTCGCCAGGATGTAAGCGAGACGGCTCAGGATCGAACTGCGGAAGCTCTGTCTCAGATATTCCGTATAGAGGCTGACAGTCCCCTCCACCGCCTTCAGGGCGACGTTTCCGGTAAACCCGTCCGCGACAAAGACGTCGACGGTTCCAGCGCCAAGGTCATCACCCTCCACGAAGCCATGGAAATCGAAGGGAAGGGTTGCACCGCGGAACAGGGCAGCCGCCTGCTGGACGTGTTCGCCACCCTTGATTTCCTCCGCGCCAACGTTGAGCAACCCGACCGTGGGACGTTCCCGGCCGAGAACCGTCCGCGCATAGGCGGCGCCCAGCATACCGAACTGAACCAGATTGTCGGCGTCACATTCCACATTGGCCCCGAGGTCGAGCATCACGCTTTCCCCCAGCCGGGTGGGCAGCAAAGCGGCGATGGCGGGACGGGCAATGCCGGGCAGCATCTTCAGCGTAATCTTGGACATCGCCATCAGGGCGCCGGTATTGCCGGCCGAAACAACACCGGCGGCTTCGCCTTCTTTAACGGCGTTGATGGCCAGCTGCATACTCGATTGCCTGCCCTGTCTCAGAGCGACCGACGGCTTTTCCTCGGAACTCACATACTCTTCGGTGTGTCTGATCGTCACCACTTCGCGCAGCTTGGCGTGCGGCACCAGCAGCGGGTCGATCCTGGCCTGATCGCCAAACAACAAAAATTGAACGTTGGGGAAGCGCTCGCGTGCGCGTACCGCGCCATCGATAACGATTTCAGGAGCGTTATCACCGCCCATCGCGTCAAGTGCGATCGTCAGACGCTGGCTCAATTCGGGTTCCTGCTTGCTAACCCTGGACCAGTAACTCGGTGTCGGTTCAGATCCCCGATACCTCTACCACCTCTCGCTCACCGTAATGTCCGCAAGACGCGCAGACATGGTGGGGGCGCTTCAATTCGCCGCAATTCTTACATTCAACATGGGCTGTGTTATTCAGCGCATGATGTGACCGGCGCATATTCCGCCTGGATTTGGAGGTTTTCTTCTTCGGTACTGCCATAGGACGATTTCTCGATAATTCACATTGTCGGAAGGGTGCGGAAATTCGGCTGGATACTTAGCGAGATTCACGCCAATGGGCAAGCGGCTTGTGCCAACGAATGCCCCCTTCCTGACATGGACCCGGTGGTTATCCTACCTGTTCCGCCGTAGCGCGGCCAGCCCCTCGAACGGCCTGTGGGTGGGATTTTCCCTCTCTTGATCCGCCCCTCTCCCGCCAGGCGATTCACCTGTATCCGCACCCGGGCCGGTCTTATCACCCTTAGCTCCCGGAACCCTGGGATAAGGGTCCAGGCTCAAAGCCAGTTCAATCGCCGCGATTTCCCCTAATTCGATCAGATCATCCGAAAAAGTCTCGTAATCTTCTTCAATATCGATCGGCGCGGCACGGTCATCCGTCTCATCAAACAGCAGTATTTCAAAGGGTTGGTCGATATGGGCGGTCACCGGATCGAGGGTGGCCACACAGGTCTGGATGACGTCGGCAATGATACGCCCGCGCAGCCGGAACCCATTTTCCGAGCGTGTCGGCTTCACATTGGCCGTGAACCGGAATGCGGGAAGACCCACCAGGCCAAACCGCGTCGCAAGGGCGCCCCGCTCCTCCTCGGTGGCGTCGTGCTTCACGTCATAGCCATCCTTTTCCGAATCGATGGCGGAGGTCTTTATGGGAAATGAAAGCTCGGTTGTCATGGTCTGGTTCACGAAATACCCGTCGCATCGCCAGAAGGCGCCGTGGCCGCAAAGGCCACTTTACCGCTCAGGAAAGCCGCCAGGGGCTGGCCACTCAGCGCCGACGATTGCCGTGAGATATAATCCGCGAGCATTTTAGCGGCCTCCCGTTCCGCTTCATCGCCCCGAAACACGTTCCGCAGCACGGCCTCGGCCAATGCCCCGCCGGAGGTCTCAAGGCCGTTCTCATAGGCGGCAACGCGGCCATAAAATGCCTTTGCCATGGCTTTTACGCGGCGGCCGACACCCAGATCGCCGGCCCCCATCTCGCGCAGACCGCGATCCATATCGCCGAACATGGCGTCGAACAGAGCCTGCGATGCCGCCTGGGTCTCGTCTCCTCCCGCTTTCAAACGATGGAGGATCAAAAAGACATGGGTCGCGATCATATCGAAACGGCCATCGACGGTGTCCGGCACGCCCATATCCGAATAAAGATACGGCTGGCGTGCCTGTTCAACCGCGTCGAAATACAGCGCTTCCCCGATGCGGCGGCTGTCCGAATCCCCAAACAATGAATTCAACATGGCGCCTTGTCCCGACGGGCAAGAGAATTGACAATCAAAGACCAAATCCTCAGATTAGATTTATGCATTACCCTCCCGACGCGCCGCGCCACATGCGGGATCGTGGAGCGAGGGCGGGCCCCATGACCATTGCTGATTTTCAGAATATGTCCGATCAGGTCAAGCAACCACTCTTTTTTGCCGGCTCGGCGCGTCGCCTCATCCTGGCCGCCGTCCTCGCGGGATTTGGCACCGCCGCCTGTGAGGAGGTGGTCGATGTCCGTGGCAATATGCCGCATCCCGCCGTAGTCTCCCAAATCAAACCGGGCTTCCACAAAAAATCCGATGTGGAGAACATGCTTGGCACGCCGTCTGCCGTTGCCACCTTCAAAAAGGAGACCTGGTATTACATCGGTGGCCGCGTCAAAACCGTCGCGTTCTTCAAACCGGAAGTCCTGGACCGAAAAGTTGTCATCGTCCGTTTCGACAAGAAGGGCATCGTCTCGAAAATCAATGCCAGGAACGTCGCGAAGGATAAGAAAATTCATCTGGTGGAGCGTGAAACGCCGACCAAGGGCAAAGACCTGACGATCATACAGCAACTCATTGGCAATCTCGGCCGCTTCGGCAATCCCGGCCAGGAAGACGCCAGCAACCAGTAACCAGGTTCGCCTTCGCCCTTAGGCAACAAAAAACGTCCCGACCATTAGGCCGGGACGTTTTGTTTTTGGCGTATGCGATGGACGCTAGGCGACCATGGCCAGTAGCAGAATAGCCACGATATTGATGATCTTGATCATCGGGTTGATGGCCGGACCGGCTGTATCCTTGTACGGATCGCCGACCGTATCACCCGTTATGGCCGCGTGATGAGCATCTGAGCCCTTACCGCCATAATTACCATCCTCGATATATTTTTTGGCATTGTCCCAAGCGCCGCCACCGGACGTCATCGATATGGCGACGAAAATACCGGTGACAATGGTGCCGAGAAGCAAGGCACCCACCGTGGTAATGGCTGCGGCCTGGCCCGCGGTTACCAGAATGACGTAATAGACGACGATCGGCGCCAGCACCGGCAACAAGGACGGGATAATCATTTCCTTGATCGCCGCCTTGGTCAGAAGATCCACCGCCCGGCCATATTCAGGCTTGGCGGTGCCTTCCATGATCCCCGGGATTTCCTTGAACTGCCGGCGAACTTCGACCACCACGGAACCCGCCGCCCGGCCAACGGCCTGCATGCACAGCGCCCCGAACAAATAGGGGCACAGGCCGCCGAGAAGCAGTCCGATCACAACGAACGGATCCTGCAGCTCAAACTTCAGCTGACCGGCAAGGTGCGGGAAATAATGCGCCACGTCGGCCGTATAGGCGCCGAACAGAACCAGCGCGGCAAGACCGGCCGACCCGATGGCGTAGCCCTTGGTCACCGCCTTGGTGGTGTTGCCAACCGCGTCCAGCGCATCGGTGTAGTTGCGAACTTCCTCGGGAAGATCCGCCATTTCCGCGATGCCACCGGCATTGTCGGTCACCGGGCCATAGGCGTCGAGCGCCACGATGACGCCGCCAAGTGCCAGCATGGTGGTTGCCGCGAGCGCAATGCCATAGAGCCCGGCGGAGAAAAACGCGACGATAATCCCGGCGCAAATCACCAGGACCGGCAGGGCCGTCGCTTCCATGGAAATAGCCAGCCCCTGGATGACGTTGGTCCCGTGGCCGGTCTCGGACGCTTTGGCGACCATCTGAACCGGACGATGTTCGGTTCCGGTGTAGTACTCGGTGATCCACACCAGAAGGCCCGTAACCGCCAGGCCGACAAAAGCACAATAGAGCAAATGCCTTACCTGTACGCCCGAGGAGATCTCGGCCGTCAGGGACCCGAACATCCAGTAGACGGCAATGACGATGAAGATACCGGACGCGATCATCGAGACGATCAGGCCTTTGTAGAGAGCGCCCATGATGTTGTTGCTGGCACCCAACCGGACAAAGAAAAATCCGATGATGGAACCGATAATGCAGACCCCGCCAATAACCAGCGGCAGGGTAAGGAGCTGATCCTGAATAGCGCCCGTGAAGAAAATCGCGGCGATCAGCATGGTCCCGACCATGGTAACGGCATAGGTCTCGAACAGATCAGCCGCCATACCCGCGCAGTCACCAACATTGTCACCAACATTGTCAGCGATGACAGCGGCGTTGCGGGGATCGTCTTCGGGAATACCGGCCTCAATCTTACCGACGAGATCGGCGCCCACATCGGCGCCCTTGGTGAAGATACCGCCGCCAAGACGGGCGAAGATCGAGATGAGCGATGCGCCAAAACCCAGCGCAACCAGCGCCTCGATGATATGGCGCAAACCGGCGGCTTCCGCCGGATTATAGATTTCGCGCAGGATCAGGTAATAGCCCGTGACGCCCAGCAGTCCGAGACCGACCACCAGAATACCGGTGACGGCGCCAGACTGAAATGCCACGGCAAGAGCCGGTTTCAGTCCACCGGTCCGCGCCGCGTCCGCCGTCCGGACATTGGCTCTGACGGAGACGTTCATGCCGATATAGCCCGTCGCCCCCGACAGGATCGCGCCGATGGAATAACCGATCGCGACATACCAGTTGAGCATAAACCCAAGGATGATACCGATAACCACACCGACCGCCGCAATGGTCGTGTACTGGCGGTTGAGGTAGGCGTTCGCCCCCTCCTGGATCGCGGTTGCGATTTCCTGCATCCGTTCGTTGCCAGCGCTTGCCGACGTCACCACGCGGATCGCGTACATGCCGTACGCGACCGCCAATACGCCGCAAAGCAAGACAAGCCAGTATGCTGCAGTCATGGATTTTAATCCTTATTCTGTTCTGGAATTCCAGATGAAGACCGTGACCACCAGCCGAAATACGACACGGGATCGGGTCGAAAATCGCGCGGAACATGCCAGAATAGACATGGCAAGGCAACACCCAGCCGCGCCTATGTGATTCGCGGTGTTTATCTTCAGGCCAGGGCGGGGCGCTGCAGGCGCCAAAGCCATAGGGTTACGCCAAAGACCAGCACGATCAACGGGATGACCGCCATATTGACCCCTGACCAGCCAAAACTGTGCTGGACGGCGCCGGACGTCAGCGTTCCCGCGGCGATGACCCCAAGCACGATGAACTCATTGAATCCCTGTGTTTTAGCCTTTTCCGCCGGTGTGCATGATTGCGTTAGCAAGGTTGTCGCGCCGACAAAGAGAAAATTCCAGCCGACCCCGACAAGGGTTAAAGCCATCACAAAATTGATAAATTCGGTACCGGAGAGGTTGATACCGACACAGACAACCAGCAAACAGGCGCCCACAAGCATGATTTCCAGAACGCCAAATCTGGCGATCAGGTGGCCCGTGAAAAAGGCCGGCAGATACATACCCAATATGTGGCCCTGGATGACGAATGTGGAATCGGTGAAGTCGAAATGATGTTCGCGCATGGCCACTGGCGTGATGGACATCAGAAACGCCATCACCGCGTAGCTGATGGTGGCGCCCAGCAGGGCAACGATAAATACCGGCTGCCGGATGATTTCCACGAGTGGCCGGGCCTGCCCGCTCCGTTCTTCCGCATCGGGTTTAGGCAGATCAATAAACAGAAGAACGCCGACGATACAGATCTGGACGACAGCCAGTGACGCATAGGTCCCGGCAAACAGTATCGGCGAAAACAAATCAACCGTTGCCCGCGCAAGAGTAGGACCCGTGACGGCCGCGACAACACCGCCGGCCAGCACCAGAGAAATGGCCTTACTGCGAAACCGTTCATCGGCCGCCTCCGCCGCGGCAAAACGAAAATACCGGGAAAACCCGGCAAAGAAGCCGAACAGGATGGAACCGAGGCAAAATAGCGGCAGGCTGCTGAGCAGAATCCCATAGGTCGATGTGATCACACCGGCAATGCCAAGAGCGGTCCCTGTCAGGAACCCGATCCGCCGTCCGAACCGCTTCATATAAAAGGACGCCGGAATGGTCGCCAGCATACCGGCAGCGAACTGCATCGACAGGGGGGCCGTCGCCCACCCCTTGTTGGTCGCCAGGGACAATCCCACCAACGCGCTGGTCGCGATTACCCCCGACGTGCAGGTCATAAACAGCGCCTGACACGTGGCGAGAAGAAAAACGTTCTTTTTGGTTGAGCCGAAGGTCATCGGCGGGGAGTCTACGGGAAGGCCGATGTTTTGCAAATGGCGCACGGCACCACGGCGTGATTAGGCGTGATTAATTGAGCGGCGCCTTAAAGGCCTGTTGCACAACAACGCTCTTCACCTTGTCTCCAACCACTCGCGCCGCCACTTTGAAAAGCTGTTTTTTAAAGACGGAAATCTGCGGGATGCTATCGCCCCTGCGCCGGAAGGTCACGAGATGAAGCAACTCGTTGTAGACCTCGTGGCGAATACGGGGGACAGCGTAGACGATATCGATGCGGTTATCTTCGTCGGTCAATTCTATCGACAGCACGATGGTAAACTGTTCCTTAATTTGACCCGATGCCATGAGCGGGACGGTGAACGGCTCCAGCGAGTAATAGCGACGCTGCGACAGGCGTTTATTTTTTGTATCTTTGTCCTCTGCCTTCTCCTTACCTTCCTCAGCAGCCGCAACCGCCCGGTTAGACCAGGACGGCAGTTCAGTCATAGTCGCAATAAATGCGATTAAGATAATGAAATATATAGTTTTTATATTTCGAAATTTCATTGAACTTCCGCCAGGTCTGTTCCCGGTGGAAACGCCGGGAGCTTCAGGCTTCAGTCCAGCACGGAATAGAAAATAGAGTGTAAAGCGACCCCTCAGAAATGCTGCCAGCCCGCCCTGTCGAGCGACATCGCTTCGCCTGATGCGGACAGTACGATGGGCTCAGTGCCGGCCAGGGTCCGGCCAATTCGGGTCAGCGGCAGGTCAAGCCGGATAGCAAGCTCCCCGAGTGCCGCCGCATCTCCGGGCCTGGCCGTGAAGAGTAATTCATAGTCATCGCCCCCGGTGATCGCGCGTTCGGCCAGCGACGGGTCGCCAGCGATCATCCGTTCCACAGGGCGGGAGAGCGGGATCTGCGCAAACATT
>JABJKO010000243.1 GCA_018660305.1 Rhodospirillaceae bacterium | reverse complement strand
CTCATGTTGGCCAGAAAATCCGATTTTGAGCGGTTGGCGCCTTCGGCGGCTTCCTTGGCATGCAGCGCTTGCTGACTGGCGCGTTTCAATCCAGCCTCGCGTTCCTTTAGCGCCGTAATATCCGTGCAGGTAACAACAACGCCGCCATCGGCCGTTTGCCGGTCGGTCACCTGCAGCCATTGGCCGCTGAAAAGGGGAACTTCGCCGGTGGAGGGTGGATTGCGGTAACGCGACATGCGGGCGGCGACCTCGGCCTCGATGTCGATTTTTTTGCCCTGTCCTGCTGCGGCCTCCAGATTGTGGCGCACGAGCAGCTCGAAGGTGACGCCGGGCAGGGCAATCGCCGCGAACCCGGGCCACATGGTCTGATAGCGCCGATTGCACAGTAAAAGCCGTTCCTCGGAATCGAACAGAGCAATGCCGTCCGTCAGGCTCTCGATAGCGTCGCGAAAACGTTGCTGGCTTTGGTCCAGGGCATTTTCCGCAAGGCGTTGTTCGGTTACATCCTCCGATATGGCAAGGATATAGCGGACAGTATCTGTTTCGTCGAACAGCGGGCACTTTTTCGTTTTCAGGAGACGAAAGCCTTTGTTGGGCGTTTTAACCCGAATTTCGGGCAGGTCAGTGTTACGGCCCCTTTCGATCATGTCGCGCACCTTTCGATCGCGCTTTTTATTGTCCAATTCCGGAAACATCCGGATATCCGATCTGCCGATGATGTCGTCGCGATTTTGCCCCGTTATCTCCTCATAGGCACGGTTCACGACCACATACGAGTGGTCACGCACATCGCGGACGCTGATACTCGCGGGGATATTATCGACCACCATGTCGAGCAGTTTTTCCAGCCGTTTCCTCTCATTCGCCACCTTGCGCAAATCTTCAATGTCCAACATGCGGACATTGAAGATGATTGTATCGTCGGTTCCCCGGGAGGCATTACCGATACAGCGCACCCAGCGTTGCCCCGACGCAGGTTCCGTAATTTGAAATTCGATATCGAAAGGCTCGGATTTGGCCAGGCCGTATTCGAGCGCGGCGTCAAAATCCGCGAGGTGCTGCTCTCCGATAAATGTTCGAAAATCCGTGTCGGGTGACGTTAATTCAGTCAAACCGCGGCCAAATAAGACGGCCGACTGTGGGCTCGCATAGAGACACCTAATTCGGCCATCGGCAGCGCGCGCCAGGCTGAGAACGGTGCCCGGCATATTTTCGATGATGTTATGGAATAGACCGTCGGTATTTTCGGTGCTTGTGGGGCCCGGCGATACAAGCGTAATCAGGGTTTTCCCGTCAGATGCCGGACAGGCGCGCGCTTCGAAGACGCTGCCATTCTTTGCGATGATTTCTGTCCGCTTCGGTGCCCCATCGCCCGCCACCATGTCCCCCAGGGCGATCAATCCCGGACTTCCAGCGAGACTCGTGCGACGGGCGAAGTCGGCGAATTCCTCTCCCACATGGAAGAAGGCGGCCTTTATGCCATAGGCGTCGCAAAACGGTTCATTTAACGCAGCCACGCGACGATCCGCGGTCACCACCAGTGCCGGGCAGGGAATGCACTCGACCAGGGCAG
Source organism: Rhodospirillaceae bacterium (assembly GCA_018660305.1). Next base: position 13,523 of record JABJKO010000243.1, on the reverse strand, counting down.
AATCGTCGGAACCGGAGGGGCTGGGCAATGAGGGCGAGTCGGGCGGGGCCTTGCCAAGCCCGGAAGTGGGCTTCGCGCGTCCCTTCACATTGCGGCGGCGTACGTTAAATCGGAAGCCAGCCATGGCCGAACGCTCTCGAACCTAATTCGAACATTGGTACGGCCCGGTGGCACAACATCACTTAATACCGGGGAAAACCGGAAGGGCCGACCGGGTCAGGCGGAGGCTAGCCCAGTCACCGTAAAGTGTTCGTTAAGGAATCGAGACGCTTGCGGTGGTTATCAGGCGGTGTAATTGACCAGCGCATCGAACGGCACATCGAGGCGTGATCGGCCATTGAGAAAATCCAGCTCGACAATGCAGGCGGCGCCCCGGACATCGGCGTTTAGCCGCCGCAACAGGGAAATCGCCGCTGCCATGGTCCCGCCGGTTGCCAACAGATCGTCAACCATGACGATACGCTGTCCTGCTTTTGCGGCATCGGCCTGAATTTCGATGGTATCGGTGCCATATTCCAGCGAATAGGTATAGGCGATGGTCTCGCCGGGCAGCTTTTCCTTTTTCCGCACCATGGCACAGCCACAGCCAAGCTTGTAGGCGACAGGTGCCGCGACCAGAAAACCGCGGGATTCTATCCCAAATATCATCTCCGGTTCGTGGACTTTAATGCGTTCCGCCAATTGATCGATGGCGGTTCGCCAAGCCTCCGCGTGCCTCAACAGGGTCGAGATGTCGTAAAACAAAATTCCCGGCGTGGGAAAATCGGCGATGCCGCGAATGTGGCTTTTTAAATCCATGACAGAAATCTGGTCTTTCCGGTTTGTGCCCCGGCGCCATCCTAAACATGGTGCAGTTGCGGCGCAAATCCAGCGATTGCGACCGCGGGCATGGTGCATTGACACCTTTACGGTCGTCCGGGCATGGTAACGGGTCCGTGCAACAGGTTCGATGCTGGCAAGTAGGTAGTGTTTCGCGCAAGATAAATTTGCCAGTTCTATATCCACCACCTTGGGAGGGGTAACTGATGAAACGCATAATTTTCTCGATGGCGGCGGCCATTTTGGCGGCTGGTCTTGCAACAAGCGCCGATGCGGCCAGCAAACGTACTTTTATTTCCATCGGCACAGGTGGTCCGACCGGTGTGTACTTCGCCGCCGGCAATGCCATTTGCCGGCTGGTTCATAAGGAAGCGGCCGAGGGCCGTAAGAAAGGCCGCAAGCATGGTATCCGGTGCTCGGCTCCGTCGACCGGCGGCTCCAACTACAATATTGGCCAGATCAAGGCCGGAGAACTTGACTTCGGTGTCTCCCAATCCGATTGGCAGTTCCATGCCTATAACGGATCCAGCGCCTGGAAGGGCAAGCAGTACAAGAAATTGCGGGCCGTGTTTTCGGTCCATCCTGAACCCCTCCACATCATCGTTGGCGGCGGTTCGGGTATTACCGGTTGGGACAGTCTGAAGGGCAAGCGAGTCAATATCGGCAATGCCGGTTCCGGCCAGCGCGGCACCATGGATTTCCTGATGAAGCGGGCGGGATGGTCGAAAAGCGCGTTCAAGCTGGCGTCGGAACTGACGTCGACAGAGCAATCCAAAGCGCTGTGTGACGGCAAGATCGATGCCTTCATCTATACCGTCGGCGTGCCCAATGCCGGTGTTTCCGTTGCAACAGACGGTTGCGGCGCAAGGATCGTCAATTTCAATAATTCTCTCGCATCGGGTTTGGTCAAGGAACGCGATTACTACGCCTGGGCAACCATCCCCAAGGGTACGTACAAAACGACGTCATCCGACGTCACCACCTTTGGTGTCATGGCGACCTTCGTCAGCAGCGCCGACGTCAGTTCAAACACGGTCTATGAAGTGACGCGGGCGGTCATGGAAAACGTCGCGGATTTCCGCAAGTTGCATCCGGCGTTCCGTAACCTCGATCCGAAAAAAATGATGTCGGATGGTTTGTCGGCACCGCTGCATCCCGGTGCGCTGAAATACTACAAGGAAAAAGGCTGGAAATAGCCTGATCTAATGGATGGGGCCGGCACCGTTCGCGTGCCGGCCTTTTCCCTCAACAGGACATCGACATGGCAGAGTCAGACGCTGTACCGGCTGCGGAAGAAGCCGCGAAAGCCGACGAGATCCTGCAGGAATTTGACACCCCCAGCCGGTCCCATGGGCCGGGTATGGCGGCCACCTTGGCGGCAATTGCAGCCATCTGGTCGCTTTTTCAGCTTTGGATTGCGTCACCGCTGCCGTTCCAATTCGGAATTGGCATCGTCTCAGGTGTGCCCGCGAGATCCATCCATCTTGCTTTCGGATTGTTGCTCTGTTTTCTCATGTTTCCGGCGACCGCCAGGGGACGAAGCCGGGGCCTGCCATTCTATGATCTGATCATCGCCCTTGTTGCGACCGGTTGTGCGCTTTACCTGTTTCTGGGGCATGAAGGTCTCACCAAACGGGTTGGCGTCCTTCTCGAACAGCAGATTTTCGGCGTCACCGTGCCCACCGAAGCCCTGATCGGCGGTTTTGGCATCCTGCTACTGCTTGAGGCAACGCGCCGCGCCATCGGGCTACCCCTGGTCATTATTTGCAGTGTCTTTCTGATATTTTCCATCTTCGGGCAATCCATGCCCGACATCATCGCCCATAAGGGCGTCTCCATCGAACGGCTGATCGGATATCAGTGGCTCACCGGTGAAGCGATCTTCGGCATCCCCATCGATGTTTCCGTGAGCTTCGTGTTTCTGTTCGTGCTGTTCGGCGCGCTTCTGGAACAGGCGGGTGCCGGCAAGTACTTTCTCGATATAGCCTTCGCCATGGTCGGCAAGTATCGCGGCGGGCCCGCAAAGGCGGCCATCCTGGCGTCGGGCATGAACGGGGCGATCTCCGGGTCGTCCATCGCCAATGTGGTGACCACCGGTACCTTCACCATCCCGGTGATGCGCAAGATCGGTATACCGGCGGTCAAGGCCGGGGCCATCGAGGTGGCGGCCTCAACCAACGGGCAGATCATGCCGCCCATCATGGGTGCTGCCGCCTTCATCATCGCCGAGACCATCGGCATTTCCTATTTCGAAGTTGTCGTCGCCGCCTTTATTCCGGCGGTCATCAGCTATATGGCGCTGCTGTATATCTCACACCTGGAAGCACTCAAGCTTAATTTGAAGGGCCTGCCTGTGGCCGACCTGCCGCGGTTCTGGCCGGTCTTCAAAGGCGGCCTTCATTTTCTGATACCCATCGTCGTTCTGGTCTATTTACTGATGGTGGAGAGATGGACCGCGGGGAGTGCGGTCTTCTACTCGATTATCCTGTTGATGGTGATCATCCTTTACCAGCATGTGGCCATTGCCCTGCGTAGCGACACGATGAACGCGGCGGATGGTTTCCGGGCGGGGATTTCAGACATCTATACCGGTCTGGTCACCGGTGCCCGCAACATGATCGGTATCGCGATCGCAGTTGCATCGGCCGGTGTCATCGTCGGTGCCGTGTCGTCGACTGGTCTGAACAACGCCATGGTCGGCGTGGTGGAAGCCCTTTCCGGTGGCAACGTTTATGTGTTGCTGGTGTTGACCGCCGCTCTTTGTGTTCTGCTCGGCATGGGTCTGCCGACCACCGCCAATTATCTGGTGGTGGCATCGTTGTTGGCCGGGGTACTCGTGGAGCTGGGCAATGCTGCCGGTTTGATCCTGCCGCTGATCGCCGTTCATCTGTTCGTCTTTTATTTCGGACTTCTGGCGGATTCGACGCCGCCGGTCTGTCTGGCGGCCTTTGCCGCCGCCGCCATATCGCGGGCCGATCCGCTGAAGACCGGCGTCCAGGCTTTTCTGTATGACATCAGGACCGCGGTTCTGCCCTTTATCTTTATTTTCAACACCGAGCTGCTGCTGGTGGGGGTTACCAGTATCTGGCACGGCATCGTTGTCTTCTGCGTGTCTCTGCTCGCCATCCTCTGTTTCAGCTCCATCACCCAGTGGTGGATGTTCGTGCGCATGCGCTGGTACGAGGCGGTGCTGCTTTTTGTGGCGATGGTCGGCTTCTTCCGGCCGGATTTCGTGTTGGACCGTGTCTATCCGGCCTTCGCGCCGATGGAAATTGCCCGGGTGGCCACAGGTGAAACAAAGATTGCGGCCGGCCGTACCGTTCGGCTGCACATCGTCCGGGAGACCAATTACGGCGATCGATTCAAGCTGTTCCGCCTGCCAAAGATCGATAACCCCAGCCTGAAGACTTACGGGATTGAGTTGGATAAACCAAAAGACGGCCGCTATCCGGTGACCAATGTGGGGTTCAGCAGCGTGGCCGAAAAACGGGGCATCCGTCCGTTTGAAGATTTTGTCACCGCCATCGATGTGGAACAGCCCGGCCGTCCCGCCAAGGAATGGATCTATCCGTTGGCGCTGTTCGCCCTCGGTCTGGCGGTCGGATCCCAACTGGTCAGGCGACGATCCGGCTGATGCGCCGTCTCTGTCTGACTCTGCTGTTCGCTCTCGCGGCCTGTGCAGCGGAGTCAGGTGAAATACCTGTTCCGGAAACCATCACGATTTCGGCCGGTTCTTACATTCGCGGATCCGACAGGGCGGAGCGCGAAGCCGCCTATGGGCTCGATGAACGGGCCTATGGGCACAGCGTCACCCGCAAAAACCAATGGTATGAAAGTGAATTCAAACGGGGTCCGGTCAAGACCAAGGCCTACGCCGTCACCCGTACCCTGATCACCAATGCCCAATATGCGGCGTTTGTCGGAGCGACCGGTCATCCCGTTCCGGATGTCGATATCCGCACCTGGCAGGGGTATGGGCTGATCCACCCCTATCCCAGAACCCGCCGCCATGCCTGGCGTAAGGGCGCTCCGCCACCCGGCCGCGCGGATCATCCGGTGGTGCTGGTGTCGCATGGGGATGCGCGGGCCTATGCCACCTGGCTGAGTAAGGTCACCGGACGGCGATGGCGCCTGCCCACCGAGATCGAATGGGAGAAGGCGGCGCGGGGCAGCGATGGGCGGCGCTTCCCGTGGGGCGAAATTTTTGATCCGGCGCTGGCCAACAGTGCCGATAACGGGCCCTTCGACACCATGCCGGTGGGACGATTTAAGGCGGGCGCAAGCCCGTTTGGATTGCTTGACCCTGCCGGGCAGGTTTTCGAATGGACGGCAACCGCGGCCCGCCGGGGCCGCTATATGGTCAAAGGCGGGTCCTGGGATGACAAGGGGTGCGGAATCTGCCGCCCGGCGGCCCGCCACACACGGCCGGAGACCCTTAAACACATCCTGATCGGTTTCCGGCTGGCCCGCGATTTGCCCTGAAAATCAGGCCTCCGTCTTGCTCACGGGGAATTTATCAGATTTTCCTGCAAAGAAGCCGCCGGGATGCTTATCTTTAGGGGGAAGGAGGAGTAAGTCATGGCCGACCAATTGGACAGGATCGCGTTGCCCGAGCCGAAGGCGGTGGATATCGCGGCGCTTCCCACCGACCGGTTGCGGGAGATGGCGGCGGCCGGCGCCGACGTCGTGGAATGTCACCGGGTGTTGGCCAATAGCGGCGGCAATATTGTCGGTGAGTTTTTGCGCGATATCGAGACCTTCTACGAATGGGACCATTATCCGGATGGCGACGTCTACGACACCGATACCCATTCGCAATTCTATTACCATGCCCACCCCCAGGAACTGCGCAGCCACGAGCATGGTCATTTTCACGCCTTTATGCGGCCGCTGGGCATGCCCAAGGGTGTCCGCCCGGCCATGGTCGCCGATTTCAAGATGCCCGATGACAAGAACGACGCGCTGAGCCATCTGGTCGCCATCTCCATGGACAAATACGGTGTTCCGATCCGCATGTTCACCACGAACCGATGGGTGACCGGTGAAATCTGGTATGAAGCCGACGACGTCCGCGCCATGCTCGATTATTTCCTGATCGACCACGCGCAGCCATCCTGGCCGGTGAACCGCTGGGTGAGTGGCATGATGCGGCTGTTCCGGCCGCAGATCGCGAGCCTGATCGATGCCAGAGATGGCGCCGTTGCCAGATGGTCTGAAACCTATCCCGACCGCAATGTCTATGAGGATGAGGATCTCGAGATCACGTCCATGATAGACGTGGATATCGATGTACAGATCGCGGCGGTCGCGGCGGCTCTCGACTCCCGCTCATAAAATAACGGCGCCGCACTTCCGTGTGACGCCGTTTTTCGAACCTGGTTGTCAGGCGATCTATTTGCTTTTGGTGGCTTCCATCAGATAGGCAATCAGATTATCGCGATCGGCCTTTTTCTTGATGCCCGCGAATGCCATGCGCGTGCCGGGAACGAATTTCCGCGGCTTGATGAGATATTCGCTCATGGTTTCCGCGCTCCAGACGATTTTCGCTTTCTTCATGGCCGGTGAAAATTTGAATTTAGCGGCGGTGCCGGATGTGCGGCCAAACACGCCATGCAGGCTGGGGCCGATCTTTTTCTTGCCTGCGACGAGAGAATGGCAGGCTTTGCATTTGTTAAAGATTCGTTTGCCTTTTTTGGCATCGCTGGCCGCAAAGGCGCTTCCCGCGGTCATAAATACGGCCATAGCCACCAACAAAGGGCCAATTTTCTTCATTATTCTCTCCCGTCTAATCATGGGTTTCAAAGGTCGCCAGACACATATCGTGATCGTGCGGCCAGGGTCAATCGCGATGCCATCAATATTTCGTACGATTGTGGCAAAATCCGGGATCTAAACTGCGAAATTTGGGTTAATCGGGCCTTAACTGTTCATGGCCGAAAATAGGGCCTAATTCGACCGGAGAGGGCATCGGGTCCTGTCCAGCAAAACAGATATGGCATTTAAATGAGACAGACACTGTCGCACGACGACGTCGTCCGCCTGCTCAAGGATCCTTCGGGCGAAAATCGCCGTGAAGCGGCGGTCAAGATTTCTTCCACCTATGGTGCGGAAGATTTGACCGATGAAGAGCGGAATATTGCCGAAGATATACTTCGGGCATTGGCGAAGGATGTGGAGACAAGTGTCCGTGAGGCGTTGGCCGAAAATCTCAAGGAATATTCCGGCCTGGCGCACGATCTCGCCGTGACCATGGCCAGCGACGTGAATTCCGTCGCGCTGCCAATCATCCAGTTCTCGGACGTTCTCAGCGATGACGATTTGCTCGACATCGTCCGCACGCAGGGGACCGAGAAACAAAATGCCGTCGCCCAGCGCGCGACCGTTTCCGAGGAAGTCGCCGACGCCCTTGTGGAGACCGGCAAGGAAGAGGTCGTGGCCACCCTGGTGGGCAATGACGGCGCATCGATTTCCGACAAGACCTTCGACAAGGTGCTGAACGATTTCAGCAAGAGCGATCTGGTCAAGACCAATATGGTCGGCCGCAGCCAGCTTCCCGTCGCTGTGTCCGAGCGGCTGGTGCATTTGGTCTCCGAGAAGCTTCAGGAGCAGCTGGTCGCCAAGCATTCCCTGCCGCCCGATGTGGCCACCGATCTCATCATCCAGAGCCGTGAGCGCGCCACCCTCGGTCTGCTCTCGCCCGAGGCCAACATCATGGATGTCCAGGCGCTGGTGTCGCAGCTCAACGAAAACGGCCGGCTGACGCCGTCCATCATCCTGCGTTCGCTGTGCATGGGCGATATGGAATTCTTCGAGGTCAGCGTTGCCGTGCTGTCGGGCTTGCCCCTCGGCGCCGCGCGGGCCCTGATCCATGATGAGGGTTCGCTTGGCCTGCCTGCCATCATCGAAAAAGCCGGCCTGCCCGAAGGTTTGAGGCCGATCTTCAAGGCTGCCGTCGAAGTCGCCAACGAAACCGATTATGACGGCGGCGAAAACGACCGCGAACGGTTCCGCGCCCGTATGCTGGAACGCATCCTCACCCACATGGAGGATCCGTCCGACGGCATGGGATCGGAAAACGCCGAATACCTCCTGGAACGCCTCGTCGGCATCGGCATCTCCACCGCCACCCAGAGCTGGAGCATCCACTAACGGGACGTGAGGCTGGTTACGGCCTATACGCCTTCTTCCGCCATATTTCTCACTGTCCCCCCGGCCTTGAGCCGGGGTCCAGAAACAATAGAAAAACTGGGTCCCGGATCAAGGCCGGGATGACACTGGTGTTTGTGGCTGGACGATCTAAACCCGCCCTGCAATCTCCGCTGAATCCGCCGCATACCGATAGGCCCGGAAAACATAATTGTGGTCTTTGAATTGCGGGTGGTCTTCGGAGAAATGCGGGTTGATGAATTCCCAGACGATGTCGCCGTCCGGCGTCACCTCGAACAGGCGGCCCCAGGCGCCTTCGCAGATCAGCGTGTTGCCTGACGCCAGCCGCTGGGCGCCGCTGATGAACCAGCTGAAGAAGGTGACCGTGGGCTTGCCTTTGTATTCCCAGACGATTTCCTTAGTCGCCGGGTCGAGTTCGATCACCCGCGATCCCGCCGTCGGGCCGCCATAGAGCACGTTGGCGCCGTTGGCGAAAAACAGCAGATGGCTGTTCTCCAGCATGTGCACATTATGGTGCTGCCCGTAGGAGGGCTCGCAATGGGTCCATTTGAATTGTTTGGTCTGGCGGTCGATGATCGCCATCAGATGGCTGTAGCGGAAATTGACCAGCACATCGCCGTTATCCAGCGGCATGATGGAATTGGCATGGCTGAACTCCACCCGCGCGACCACCGGGTTCAGGGGGTAGTCGTACATTTGTTCGCATTCCGCGGCATCCCATTCCCACACGGTCTGCCCGTCGGGATCGATTTCGCACAGCACGTCGCCATACATGCCCTCGGGAAGCTCCGAACCGGGTACGCCGCCGGGCACCCGCGCCGCCTCCTCGGCGGAGAGTAAGCGGGAGTAGGGGTAGAGCGTGTTGCCATTGGCGCAGCGCCGTTGATCGTGATGGTGGGCGTGGTTGATGTGTTCCCAGACAATATTACCGTCCCAGTCCATTTCGATGATCCTGCCGGCGGCGCCCCGCAATCCGGGACCGTCGGACGTTTTGACGCCGGCCAGCAGATTACCGTTGGGCAGGAAATGGCTGTAAATCCCGGTATAGCCCGGCAATTTCCATTCATGGACGATTTCGCCGTGCATATCGATCAACAGCGACTCTTTCCTGCCCATGGGGCTGTACAGCGTGTAGCCCGGCGTCGCCCGGTCTTCGTCGTGAATCGTCAGTCCCGTCTGGAGATGTCGCATAGGCCTGCCTTGTATTAGAGTCGGTTGCGGAGAGTTTATCGTCTTTGGCGCGATACGTCAGGGTGGCGAGCGGAGCGAAAGGGAACAAGAAAATGACCGGCAGGCTTCAGGACAGGATTGTGTTTGTCATGGGCGCGGGATCGCGCGGGCAGGGGTGGAGTAATGGCAAGGCCGCCTCGGTGCTGTTTGCCCGTGAAGGCGCGCTTGTGTTTGCGGTGGATATCTCGGCCGATGCGGCGGCGGAGACCCGGGACATCATCCGGGGCGAGGGCGGCAATGCCGAGAGCTTCGTGGCCGATGCCACCGACAGCGCTTCGGTCAAGGCGGCGGTGGAGGCCTGTGTTGCTGCTTATGGCGGCATCCATGTGCTGCACAACAATGTCGGCGCCGCCGCGCCGGGTGATCCGGTGGAAATGCCCGAGGACGTATGGCAGCGCAACATGGCCATCAATGTGTCGTCCGCCTTTCTGACCTGCAAGCATGCCCTGCCGGTGATTGCCGAGGGCGGTGGCGGGGCGGTGGTCAATATCGCGTCCATCGCCGGTATCCGGAATGTTGAGCGCAGCCTGGTGGGGTATCAGGCGGGCAAGGCGGCGTTGATTCAGCTATCGCGTTCGGTGGCCTCGCAATGGGCCCCGCGGGGCGTGCGGTCCAACTGTATCCTGCCCGGGCTGATGAAGACGCCCCTGGTGCTGGACCGCATCAACGCCAACTACCCCACCGAGGAAGCCCGCGCGGCGGCGCTGGCCGAACGGGGCCGCATGGTGCCCATGGGCTATATGGGCGATGCCTGGGACGTGGCTCATGCCGCGGTATATCTGGCATCGGACGATTCCAAATATGTCACCGCCACCGAGTTCACGGTGGATGGCGGCATCACCGCCGGCCGGCCGCTGGACTGGCGCGACCCTGACGCGGTGGCGCCGCCCATCGAGATGCCCGATGCGGATGCGCGCGCTGTACGGCGGGATGGCGGGCGTCTGGCGGGCAAGGTGGCCATTGTGGTGGGGGCGGGATCGCTGGGCCCGGGCATGGGCAATGGCAAGGCATCGGCCATCCTGTTTGCCGGCGAAGGCGCGAAGGTGCTGGCGGTCGACCGCAATCTGGAGGCGGTGCGGGAAACCCAGGGGATTATCGAGGGCGAGGGCGGCCACTGCGTGGCACTGGATGCGGACGCCCTGTCGGCATCGGACGTGGCGCGCATGGCCCAGACCTGCCTCGACAGTTTCGGGCGCATTGACATCGTCCATAACAATGTGGGCGGCGCGGCTGGCCATGACGGGCCGGTGACGCTGGACGAGGCGGCATGGGACGCCAACGTGTCTCTCAACGTCAAGCCGGCCTTTCTTGCCTGCAAGACCATCATTCCCATCATGGAGCGTCAGGGTGGCGGGGCCTTCGTCAACACCGCGTCCACCGCCGGCATTAGCGTGCCCGAACATCCGATGATTTCCTATCAGACCGGCAAGGCGGGGCTGATCCAGTTCTCCCACGGGGTGGCGCTGGAATATGCGCGCCAGAACATCCGCTCCAACTGTGTCATTCCGGGCAAGATCAAGACCCCCATGACCATGGTGCGCCAGGCTGAACGCACCAGCGCCGAGGATGTGGAGCGTATCTATAAACGCCGGGCCCGCTCCGTGCCGCTGGGCCGCATGGGGGAGGCGTGGGACGTGGCCCATGCCGCGCTCTTTCTCGCCTCCGACGAAGCGCGCTACGTCACCGCAACGGAAATCCTGGTGGATGGCGGTCTGACCGCGAATTGCTGTTGATGAAACAAAGACGGGCCGGTCTTAGACCTGCTCCTACGGATAAATCTCGCTTGTAGGGACGGGCCGGAGATCCGCCCGCGTCAGAACGGCACCCAGCTATGTTCGGAATTGTAGTGGAGGTAGCCAACATTGATCCCGGCGCGCAGGCCTGCCCCGGTGCGGATGGGCGCCAGGATGGTCTTGCCCGCCTGCTGATAATTGAGGCTGACGCCGGCGACCACATAGAGGCTGCCATCGACCCCCGGAAAGCGGCGATAGATGTCCTGCGGCCGATCGAGTTTATAGACCAGCGTAAAGACCTTGGAGACGTTGCCGCCGAAATCGAAGCCAACCGATGGCCCCTGCCAATAGACCTGCTGCGGTTTGCCGAGCTTGCGGTTGAGCTTGCCGCGGCCATAGCGCAGTCCGACCACAAAGGCGCCGCCAAACTCCTCGCCGGCGATGTAGCCGACTGGCTGGCCCTGGTCCTTGAAGACTTTGCCGATTCCTTCGGCGAGTCCCTTGGTCGTCGATCCGAAGAACCCTTCGGCCTTGGCCAGAATTTCATTCTGGCTATAGGTGGTGTCGTCGGCGGCGCGAACCGTGCCCCCCATGGAAAGAAACGCGATCATGACCGCGATGCCGATGGCGGATGTCCATTTGCTCATCTCATCACTCCTGGTTTCTCATCTTAAGCGCATATCGGTCCGATATCGACAAATACAATAGTCCTTTGGAGCGATTTTATCCGCGCCGCGGGCGACTCGTCCCCGAGAAAGTCCGACCCTTTCGGATAGCTTCGGTGCCAAATCGGGCGCGAACGCTGTCCATGGTCTGTTCCACCGCCTTACGGCGCCCGGCATCGGGATCGGCGAGATCCAGTGGATCGGCCTCGATTCCCGGCCCGAGGGACGACAATCCGACACCGATCAGACGATACGGCGCGCCCGTGGCCTCGCGCTCCAGCAGATCGCTGGCATAGCGCCAGATTACCTCCGCCAGTTGGGTCGGATCGGGCAGGGTCCGGCTGCGGGTACGGATCTTGAAATCAGCGGTCTTCAGCTTGACCGTTACCACGCCACCGGACAGATCGCTGGCTTTGGCCCGCGTGGCGACTTTTTCGCACAGCGGCCACAAACGGTCCTTGAGGGCCTGCGGATCAGCCAGGTTTTCGAAAAATGTGGTCTCCGACGAGATGCTTTTGCGGTTGCTGCTCGGGTCGACCGAGCGCGAATCTTCGCCCCGGGAGAAACGGGACAGGCGGTGCCCGATAGAGCCGTATTTCCTGACCAGGAATTCCTCTGAACAGCCGCGCAGATGGCCGATTTCGGTAAGCCCGTCCCGCGTCAGGCGGTTCTGCAGGGCGCGTCCTACCCCCCACAGCTTGCTGACCGGCTGGGTCGCCAGGAATTCCAGCGTCTCCTCTTGTCCGATGATCGAGAAACCGCGCGGCTTATCCAAATTCGAAGCGATCTTGGCGAGGAATTTGTTATGGCTCAGCCCCACCGTGACCGTAATGCCGATTTCCGTCTCGATACGCGTCGCCAGTTTCGCCAGGGTGCGCGCGGCGCTGCCCTTATGCAGTTTCTCGGTGCCCGACAGATCAAGAAAGGCCTCGTCGATGGAGATGGGTTCCACTAAAGGCGTGGTCTCGACCATCAATTCCCGCACGGCGCGGCCGACTTCCGCATATTTCGCCATATTGGGCCGGACGACCACGGCATGGGGGCACAGCTTGCGGGCCTTGAACATGGGCATGGCCGACCGGCAACCATATTGCCGTGCCACATAGCAGGCCGCCATGATCACGCCGCGCGAACTGCCGCCGCCCACCAGCACCGGCTTGTCTTTCAGGGTTGGGTCGTCGCGCTTTTCCACCGTGGCGTAAAACGCATCACAATCCATGTGGGCGATGGTGAGATGGGGCAGTTCCGCATGGGCGATCAAGCGGGGCGAGCCGCAGTGTGGACAGGCCTCGGTCGGCGGGCTGTCATCGGCGCCAACGGTCAGACAATCGCGGCAGAGCCAGTGCATCCGCCTGTTTCCTTATCAGCCGAAATAGAGCCGGGTCGGGTTATCCACCAAGATCTTGCGGCGCTGGTCGTCATCCGGTGCCATGGCGCCCAGGACGTTCAGCAAATCGCCGTCGTTGGGGATGCGGCCCGGTTCGAACGTGTTGCCGTGGGGCCAGTCGCTGCCCCAGATAATCCGGTCGGGGGCCGCGGCGATGACGGCTTCGCCCATGGGGATGACATCCGTATAGGGCATGCCGTCCGGTACATAGGCCTGTTTGAGGCCCGATATCTTGTCGACACTGGCGATCTTGGCCCAGAACCGGTCGTCCTTGAGCAAATCAAGCAGTAACCCGAAGGCCGGGTGCTCCATGCCGCCATCCGACGGCTTGCAGCGGGCCATGTGATCGACAATGGTCGGGATCGGGATATTGCGGATGATTTTCTCGTTGTCGACGAAATGGTCGGGCTCCACATGGAGCACCAGCGACCAACCGAGCTTTTCCATGCGGGGAAGGGCGGCTTCCAGTGTATCGATGCTGCCCGCCCGGTCGGACATGAGCGAGAACCTTGCGCCGCGCGT
>JABJKO010000322.1 GCA_018660305.1 Rhodospirillaceae bacterium | reverse complement strand
CATCGGCTCGCGCCTTGGCGCCGAGGTCAGCGGGCTGCAACAGGCTCGGTCGAATGCCGGTCAGGGCGCGTCCATGCTACAGGTCGCCGACGGCGGCATGGCGCGGATCAATGACGCGCTGACGCGGATGAAAAGCCTGGCGGTGCAGGCGAGCTCGGGCCATCTTTCGGGAACCGAGCGCTCTGCCATCAATACCGAGTTTCAAGCCCTGTCGGACGAGGTTAACCGCATCGCCGAGGATACGGATTTTGCCGGGACTCCTCTGCTCGACGGCTCTGCCGGGACAGTCAGCATTAAAGTAGGCACGGGATCAGACCCGGCGACCGACGATCTCGGTGTGTCGTTTACCGACACGACGTCGGCCGGGCTTGGGGTCGACACCGCCGATGTTTCGACCAAGGCCGGCGCCGACGCCGCGATCAGTGCCATCAACAATGCCATCGACACGATCCAGGTGGCGCGGACTGACAATGGCGCGAGCCAGTCCCGGCTGGAATTCGCATCGGCCAATATCGCGACGTCCATCGAGAATACCGAGGCCGCCCGCAGCAATCTGCTCGATCTGGATTTCGCGGCGGGGACGGCCGATCTCGCCAATAAGTCGACCCAGTATCAGGCCGGCATCTTCTCGCTGGGTAAGGCGAACCAGCAATCGAAATTCCTATTAAAGCTCCTCGCCTAAAAGCCATTTCCGTTTATGCGGAAATTGCGCTGGCGTCACGGCAAAGCCCCTGTTGAAGACGTGCGTCTACAGCGCGTTGGCGGGCCGTCTGAGGGTGCGCCACATATGGGCTGCCGGTGAGCTGTCATTGCCGAGCCCTTCTTCCGGCTGTTTGAAGTGGCGGCCGATGATGTCTTCGAAATCCTCGATATCGACTTTGACGTCGGGATCGAACGTGTAGAGATCGTTGAGACAGATCATGCGCGCCGACATGTACCATTTGTGGTTGCGCGCGATCTCGTAGTCCCTCTGCACATAGGGTTCCACCTGATAATCGTCGCCGAACCGCTTGGCATAGACTTCCGGGTACTCGTAGCCCACTGATTTATCGGGGAAGAAGCGCAGCGCCTGGTGCATACGGATCGCCCAGCTGACTTCCTCATCCACATAGGGTTCCAGCATCTGCGCGCCCCAATAGCCGTGATCGGGCCGGAAAAAGGCGATCACCGACACGTCGTGGAGCAGGCAGGCCAGCACCATCTTCTCGTCCAGCCCGTTCTTGCGCGCCAGCGCCGCGCTTTGCAGCAGATGCTGTTTCGAGGGCCCGAAGCGAAGGTTGAAGAAATCGATCAGGGTGGGTTTTTCCGGCATTTGGGGAAGGCGCGGGTCTTCGCCCATCAGGGACGGCTTGAGCGGGCCCAGGGTGAACTTGACCTCGTCGGACCATTCACCATCGGCCAGCTTGTTGATTGCCGAGCGGTAAATCATCATCTCGCCCAGATCTTTCATCTGCTGGAATTCCAACTCGTCGGCTTTTTCCGACAATGTCTTTGTCTCGGCCATGGGAGCCTCCCGTCTGATGTCCGGATAGGACTATCCCCCATTATAGAACCCATTTCCATATTCCATCGACCCCTACGACCCTTGTTCCAGTCGGTGCGAAGGCACCCCCCCACCCTAACCCTCCCCCTCAAGGGGGGAGGGGACTTAAAGTCATCAATGTCCGAAGACAATTTTCCTCCCCCCATGAGGGGGAGGTGCAGGTGGGGGGTAGGCGCGCCGTTTGGCGCGCAGATGAAGGCTGACTATTCGCTTGTTTCGGTTTCCCAACCAACCGGGTCCAGAACGCGGCATAAGTCCTGAGCCGGTCGGTTGCTGGTGGCTCATTGTTTGAGGCTATACTTGAATTTCACCGTCAGCGGACGTAAGTCAACGGTTCCGGGCGCTGGCATGGCGGCCGGGAACATGAAAAAGCAGGATTTGAACCATGGGTTACAGGGTCGCGGTCGTCGGGGCCACCGGCAATGTCGGACGTGAAATTCTCCAGACGCTTGCCGAGCGCGCCTTCCCGGTAGACGAAGTGGTGGCGCTCGCCTCCGAGCGCTCGTCCGGCCGTGAGATTTCGTTTGGCGAAAAGGACGTCCTGAAGGTCCAGCCGCTCGACGGTTTCGACTTCAAGGGCTTCGATATCGCGCTGTTCTCACCCGGCGCCAAAGTATCGGCCATCCATGCGCCGCGGGCCGCCGATGCCGGCTGCGTGGTGATCGACAATACGTCCGAGTTCCGCATGGATCCCGACGTGCCGCTGGTGGTGCCCGAGGTCAATCCGGAAGCCATCGCGCAGCACACAAAGCGCAATATCATCGCCAATCCCAACTGCTCGACAATCCAGATGGTGATGGCGCTTAAACCCCTTCACGACGCCGCAAAAGTACGCCGGGTGGTTGTCTCCACCTATCAATCGGTATCGGGCTCGGGCAAGGACGCCATGGAAGAGCTGTTCAACCAGACCCGTGGTATCTTCGTCAACGACCCCATCGTGAAAGAGCAATTCACCAAACAGATCGCCTTCAATGTCATTCCCCATATCGACGAGTTCATGGATGACGGGGCGACAAAAGAAGAATGGAAGATGGCGGTGGAGACCCGCAAGATCCTCGATCGCGATATCAAGGTAATGGCGACCTGCGTGCGGGTTCCGGTCTTTATCGGTCATGGCGAAGCGATAACCGTCGAACTCGCCAACGATTTGTCTCCGGAACAGGCACGGGGGCTGATGCGCGCCATGCCGGGTGTATCGGTGATCGATCATCGCGCCAATGAAGGCTATGTGACGCCGGTGGAATGCGTCGGCGACGATATGGTCTATGTCAGCCGGGTGCGCAAGGACCCGACGGTGAAGAACGGCCTCGGCTTCTGGGTGGTTTCGGATAATCTGCGCAAGGGGGCGGCGCTCAATGCCGTCCAGATCGCCGAGCACCTGAAGGGCGTCCAGCCCATCGAATCCGACGACGATGACGAAGTCGTCATGGAACTGTCGGTCGACCGGTGAGGCTTACGATAGACTGAAAAGCGATGCGACCGGGCTGTCCGGTGCCGTTGCGGCGATCAGCATCAGAACGCCACACAGCAGAATAACACCGGCGGAAATTCGGTTGATCCAGCGAAGTCCGGAACGGTTGAGCGCCGGCCGGAACAGGGAGGCGATGCCGGTCAGGGTTGCCCACCACAGGGCGGAGCCGACAAACACACCGGCGATCAGGGCTTCCGCCCAGTCGAGTTTCTCGCCGGCCGTGGCCACGCCGATGGTGGTGAAGACCACGCCGAACGCAACGACGGTAATGGGGTTGGTGCCGGTCACCACCAGGGCCGACAGGAAGTCGCTCATTAATCCGTTTGAGCTCGGCGCCTGTGTCTCCGCCGGGCCTGAAAACAGCGTCTTTACCGCCAGCGTGCACAACAGAATACCACCGACCAGCCTGAACCAGAATGCGTTGTCAAAAAGCAGGGCGGCCAGGAAGCTGATGCCGTAAGCGGCGACAACGCCATAGACAGTATCGGCGATCGCGGCGCCCAGCCCGGTCGCGTAGCCGGACAGGGCACCGCGTACCAGCGTGCGGCGAACGCACATCACGGCGACCGGCCCCACCGGCGCCGCCACCACGAACCCGGCGGCAACGCCCTTCAGAAAAAACAAAAATGTTTCCATGGATTACGCCTAGCGCATTTCCAGTTCAGACGGAACCGCCCCGATAGACAGAGCGGTCGGGGATTTCTACACTTCCCATGGATAAATATCTTGCGCGGAGAAGGTCATGAATAAGGCGCTGACGGACGATCAGGTCACCCGGTTCAAAGAAGACGGATTCCTGTTTCCCTATGAGGTCTACACGCCGGACGAAGCGGCGGCGCTCTATGGGAAATATGCCGCGCTCGAGGAGACATTGGGCGAGGAGCCGCAGAACAGGTTTCGCATCAAGGCGCAACTGCCGTTTCCCTGGCTATGCGACGTGGTGCGTCATCCCCGGCTGCTCGACGCTCTCGAGGATATAATGGGCCCCAATATTCTGTGCTGGGGCGCTTCCTTCTTTACCAAGAAGGCGCACGATCCCCGGTTTATTTCCTGGCATACGGACAGTTTCGTCTACGGGTTCGAGCCGGCGGAAACCGTGACCGCCTGGCTGGGCTTCAATGATTCCACCGTCGAATCCGGCTGTCTCAAATATATCCCCGGTTCACACAGGAGCGTGGCGGAGCATGCGATCCGTCCCGACCCCAACAATCTTGCCACCCTGGGCCAGAACGTGATCGGCGTGCCGGAAGATAAGGCCGTCGACGCCGTCCTTCGTGCCGGTCAGGTGGTGTTTCATCACGAAAGCGTCGTCCATAGCTCGACCCCCAATCTGTCGGACAATCCACGCATTGGATTCTCGATCCATTATGTCGCGCCCCATGTGCGCGAAACCCGATTCGATGGTGCGACGGCCATGCTGCTGCGCGGTGCGGACGAATACGGTCACTGGGGGACTGACCCCGACCCCCGCCACGATCTCGATCCGGTCTGTATCGAGGCGATGGAATCCACGCGGGCCAAGTTCATGAAAACCACCGAAACAAAAATCGCGTCCGGCGGCCGTAGCTGAACAACGGCATTGCCGCTCAGACCAGTGTCGCCTCGTCGGTCCAGTCCGGCGGGGCAAGCTGGTCGAGATCCAGGAGCCCGGCGCCGGGAAGTTGCGCCACCGTATCGGCGTTTCCCAGCGTATAGCGGACGAACTTGTCGCTCAGCAGCATGACCGGCAGGGCGATGCCCGGTGTCTCGGGCCAGTAGAGGCCGCCCTGAAACTGATCGTAATAGGGATCGTGCGGCCGCTGGTATTGAGTGATGAGATAGATGGCAAATTCGGAATAGGCATGGGTGCGGAGCGCGATGTCCGCTCCGTCGCGGTCGAGGCCATGGGCGTGGCGCAGCCAGAAGAAATACTTGCTGATATTCTCGTAGCCCGGCCCCACCCCCGAACTGTGCGGCAGACCCCTATGCGGATCGAGAAAGAAATCGGAACACAGGAAATCGTCGAGGGTGGGATCGGCGCCGGCAGACCCCGACGCGGTGGGGCGCTGTGCCAGATATTTCTGTGTCTCTTCAAAACTATTGCCGATGCTGCGTTCGACCACCACACGACGGCCATGGCTTTCGGCCTTGAAACGATCGCCGGCAATATCCGGGAAAAGGTTCCGGTCTTTGGCCAATAGCCCAAAGTCGCTCAGGACATCACCGGGACCGGCGAGCCATGCGTCGCGTGTGTGGCGACAGAACAGCAGCCTGACATGGAGGGCCTGAAGATTCCGCGCCCGGTCGCGTAAGGCGCGTTCCTCTTTCGGATCCATAATCATTATCCAGCAATCAAACTGTCAGGCGGCGCGGGCCGTGCCGACAACCGGATTAAGGGCTTGTAGACAGCGGAAAAATTCTTCTTCCGGCGCCGATGAATTGTGCTCGAACGTGACGGTCTCCAGCGCCGGCAGATCGCGGACCAGACCGGCGGTGATGGCCAGCACCTCGTCATTGGGCGGCAGATCATGGGCGTCGTGCCAGAACCCATCGGAGCCTTGCCGCATGCCGGCCACATGCAGCTCGACGATTCTTTCAGGGTCGATGGCGTCGAGGCCGTAATCGGCCGGCCGGTCCAGATTGCGGTTGGCGATCTGCCAGTGGGTGACATCGAGGATCACCTTGGTATCGGCATCATTGGCGACGGCGCCGAGGAAATGCATTTCGCTGGGATAGCCGGTCGAATCGATGTAGATGGGGCCGAGCTCCAGCGCAACAGGCCGGGCGTAATAATCCCGCAGCCGCATAACATTGAGGACGGTCAGGCGTTCGAACTCTTCGGTAAAGAGCGGGTTGATCTGATAGCCCAGAGAGCCGGTCGGCGCCGTGCCCAGCCAGGAAAGATGCTCACCGATCCAGGGGGATTCCGCCGAATCGGCGCCCTCCTTTACACGCCGCGCGACGTTGAGATTTACGCCCTCGGCGCTGCACGTTGGATTGCTGCTGGTATGCGCCAGAATGGGAATGCCGAGCGCCAGGGGATCGGCACCGAACGGTATGGGATAATTGACCTCCATATAGTCGATCAACCCCTGCCCAAACGCTTCTTTGATCCGCCCGTCTTGAGCCGGGTCATCCCACCGCGCGCCGATTCTCACATCCAAGGACATTTCCTCATCCAATAAACGAGCCTGGACCCTGATACGCTTCACGCGACAGAAAAAACCAATGCCGCGGGATCGGGCCGCCTGTAATAAATATACCATGGGATTTCCCACGCCATAAATCAAATACAGGAAGATGGTTCAAACGCTCGCGCCTTGTGAGTGTCGCAGGGCCTTTCTATAACCACAGAATGACCGATGTAAGTTCCCTTCTTGAGACAGGGCTGGGCCATCATCGCGCCGGCCGGCTGGACGACGCGGCGGCATGCTATCGGGAGGTTCTGGACCAGGACCGGGACAATGCCGAGGCACACCATCTGCTCGGAATCGTCGCCCTGCAATCGGGCAATCCGACGGAAGCGGCGGAACGGTTTTCCGCGGCAGTTCAGCGTGAGCCCGGCAATGCGAAATATCTCGGCAATCTGGGCGCTGCCCATCTGGCCGATGGTCGGCCGTCGGCGGCGGTGGGTGTTCTCGAACAGGCGGCGGAACGCGACCCCACCTCCACCGACATCCTGTGCAATCTGGCCGTTGCCCAGGGCGGTACCCGGTGCGGGGAGGATGCCGTCGCCACGTATCAGAGGGCGCAGGCCCTGGCCCCGGACGATGCGGGCATCCTGTCTGGTCTGGCCGCGGCCCATATGGGTCTGGGCCGGTTCGACGCGGCGCTCGACGCGGTGGACCGCGCCATAATGCTGGACGGCCAGAACGGCGAATGGCGCAACTTAAAGGGTGGCATTCTACTGGCGATGGCGCGCGACGAAGAGGCCTTGATTGAACTGGAGACAGCCATCAGTCTGGCTCCTGATTTGGCCGATGCGCGTTGCAACTATGCCTTGGCGCTTCAGAATCTGCATCGCCTCCATGAGGCGGCGCGGGCCTATGGCGGGGTAATCGAGCGCGCGCCGGACAATGCCTCGGCCCATGCGGGTCTGGGCCGGACAATGCGGCTACAGGGAAATCTTGGGGACGCCATCGTCAGCTACCGCCGGGCGGTCGAGCTGAATCCCGCCAATGCGCGGACCCATTCAAATCTGCTGTTTAATTTACTGGGTGATCCCGATACGGATGAGGCCGCGCTGTTTCAGGCCCATCGTGAGTGGCATGACCGCCATGCCGCGCCGCTGACGGAGGGGACAGTAAGGCACGGCAATGACACGGACCCTGATCGCCGGTTGCGCATAGGCTATGTGTCGTCGGATTTTCGCACCCATCCGGTTGGGCGCCTCGTCTGCCCCATATTTGATGCCCATGACCGGTCGTCGGTCGAAATTTTCGCCTATTCCCAGGCTGCGAGCACCGACGATCTGACACGCCGAATCGAAGCCGCCGCCGATCGGTTCCGGCCCATAGCAGCGCTTGACGACGCGGCGCTGGTGTCGCTGATCCGTGACGATGGCATCGATATTCTGGTGGATCTGTCGGGCCACAGCGCGCGCAATCGCCTGACGGTCTTTGCGCGCCGGCCGGCGCCGGTGCAGGCCACCTGGCTGGGCTATATGGCGAGCACCGGGCTTGAGGCCATCGACTATCTGATCGGCGATCCGGTTCACACACCGGTGGGTGACGAGACGTGTTACTCGGAGACTATCGTACGATTGCCCCACGATCTGCTGTGTTTCAGCCCGCCGGATGAGGTGCCCTCTATTGTTCCGCCGCCCTGTTCAGCTGGCGGGCCGGTCACGTTCGGCTGCTTTAATAATCCCGGCAAGGTGACCGATCCGGCTCTCCGGATCTGGGCCGAGATTCTCCATGCCATCCCCGATGCCCGGTTGCTCCTGCGTTATTTCGGCTATGACGACCCCGCCGTCCAGAGTGGTTTCCGCGAGCGGCTGGGTGCGTTGGGTATTGATGGCGCGCGGGTGCGGTTTGCCGGCAAGACCAGCTATGGCCAAATGCTGGCGAGCTATGGCGAGATCGATATCGCGCTGGATCCCTTCCCCTATTCCGGGACCATGACGACGCTGGAAGCCCTGTGGATGGGTGTGCCGGTCATAGCGCTGCGAGGCGATCGCATGGTGGCGCGTCAGGCGGCGGCGCATCTGACCGCGGCCGGTCTGGCCGATATGGTGGCCGATAATCCCAAAGACTATGCGGATCTTGCCGTTTCTCTGGCAAATGACAGACCGCAATTATCCGATTTACGCAGCGGCATGCGCGACCGCCTGCTTGCATCGCCGCTCTGCGGTGTTGCCGGCTTTACCCGGGCGCTGGAAGCGCTCTATCGCACCATGTGGCATGGCTGGTGCGCCACGGGACAGGAGAGGCGTTAAGCCCAATTGGGGCAGTTCTGGTTTGATTTTATGGAAGAATAAAGGTTTTACAGACGGTCTGTTAACGGGATTACCCTAAGCTATTGCTTACCTAAACTTTGGACATACTGTCATGCAGGTTAAAGACGTACTGGATCAGAAGGGTGGCGCCATATTCGCGTTGGCACCCGATACCGGTATCCCCGGGGCTGCCGAAATGTTGGCCGAGAATGATGTCGGCGCTGCCGTGGTGTCGGATGCCGGCACCGCCGTCGTGGGCATCCTCTCCGAACGGGATATTACCCGCGCGGTTGCCGCGCATGGCGCCAAAATCGCCGACATGAGCGTTCAGGATCTGATGGTGAAAGACGTCATCACCTGCAGCGCGGCGAGCACCATCCCCGAGGCCATGGGAATCATGCAGGCAAACCGGATACGGCATTTGCCGGTTATTGCCGAGGACGACAGCCTGGCCGGCATTATCAGCATGCGCGATCTGATGGAAATCTGTGTCGGCGACATGATGGGCATGGGCATGGGCGTGGCTGTGTAGCAGCCCGAGACACTTCGTTTCTGAGAGCAACGGCGACCCGGCAGGGCCGCCGTTTTTATTTGCCGGTTTATTTGCTAAGGCGGTGGCCGATCTTGTGCCGCGCGATACGCTGAATATAGTGGTTCCCCAGTTCAACCGGGAGACACCACCATGACCCTTAATCTCGACCGTGCAAACCGGCCGCGCCGTAGTGCTCTATACATGCCGGGCGCCAATGAGCGTGCGCTTGAAAAGGGCAAGAGCCTGCCTGCCGATGTACTGATCATGGATGTGGAGGACGGTGTTGCGCCGGACGCCAAGGCCGAGGCGCGCGCACGGATCGTTTCCATGCTGGCCGGCGGCGGCTACGGGCAGCGCGAAATCGGTGTTCGGATCAACGGTGTGGGGACCGAATGGCATGGGGATGATATCGACGCGTTCGCCGCCTCGGCCGCTCATGTTATCGCCATCCCCAAGGTGGAATCACCGGCGACGGTGCAGGCGGTTGCCGCCCGCATGGAAAAAGCCGGAGCCCCGGCCACCATGCAGATCTGGTGTATGATCGAAACGGCCCGGGGCGTTCTGTCGGTGGATGCTATTGCCTCATCCCATCCCAGGGTCGGCGCGCTGATGATTGGGTCAGCCGATCTCACCAAGGATCTGCGGGCCCGCCATACGCCGGACCGCCTGCCGCTGCTGACCAGCATTCAGATGGTGGTTCTGGCAGGCCGGGCCAATGGGCTGACCATCCTCGACAGCCCGTTTTTCGATCTGTCCGACGATGACGGGTTCCTGGCTGCCTGCAAGCAGGGACGCGATCTGGGCTTCGATGGCAAGACGCTGCTGCATCCCAAGACCATTGCCGGCGCCAACCAGGCGTTCGGGCCATCGGCGGAGGAAATTGACTGGGCGCATCGGATCACCGCGGCCCACGAAGAAGCCCTGGCCGACGGCAAGGGTGTCACGCTGGTGGATGGCCAACTGGTCGAAGGGCTGCATGTGGAGGAAGCCCAGCGTCTGGTGGCGCTGGCCGACACCATTGCCGCTCTGGAAGCCGATTCCGGCGCCGATTGACTGCCCGGTTTGTGGATAAGGTCATTGTCTATCCACAATTTATGATTTGGTTATCCACAGGTTTATCCACAACGCGAATATCGATTTTTCAATTGTACCCGATTCGTGCAACGTCAATTGACTAACCGGAATCGAACGTCTAAACCCAATGCGGATAGCGCAACGTGGTCTCATTCGCGTTTCGCGCAAGGAACAGTATGGGAAGCGCGATATGGATACGGGTGGCCGCCCGCTTTCTCCCCATCTTCAAGTCTACAAACTGCCACTAACCTCCGTTCTCTCCATTACGCATCGAATGACCGGTGTCGCCCTGGCGGTGGGGACGCTGCTTCTTGTGTGGTGGCTGGTGGCCGCGGCGACCAGCGTTGACGCGTTCGATCTGGTTCAGAAAATCATCGGACACTGGGGTGGCAGGCTTTTGTTGTTTGGCTGGTCCTATGCCCTGTTTTTTCATCTGTGCAACGGCATCCGGCATCTGTTCTGGGATATGGGCAAGGGCTTTGAGCTGACCACGGTGGGCAAATCGAGCTGGCTGGTGATTCTGGTATCCGTTGCCCTGACGGTGGGCGCCTGGGTTTGGGGCTACGCTTCCATGGGGGCCTTCCAATGAGCCTGCGAACGGATCTCGGAAAAGTACGCGGGCTCGGGTCCGCGAAGGAAGGCACGCAGCATTGGTGGGCTCAGCGTCTGACCGCCATTGCGCTGGTGCCGCTTGTTCTCTGGTTTGTTGCGTCCGTGGCCGGTCTGGCCGGCGCTGACATCGGTCCGGTCCGGGCGTGGATTGCTCAGCCGGTGACCGCCATCTTGCTGGTGTTGCTCATCGGGGTGACGTTTCATCACATGCAGCTCGGTCTGCAGGTGGTGATCGAGGATTACGTCCATGCCGAATGGCTCAAGATCACCGGTATCATCCTGGTGAAATTCGCCGCCGTTCTTCTGGCCGCCGCCGCTTCCTTTGCCATTCTTAAAATTGCCTTCGCAGGTTGATCCAAAATGACCCAGGCGTATGAGATTATCGACCATACCTATGACGTGGTCGTCGTAGGAGCCGGCGGTGCCGGTCTGCGGGCTACCTTCGGGCTCGCTCAGAAAGGCCTGAAAACAGCCTGCATCACGAAGGTCTTTCCCACCCGCAGCCATACCGTTGCCGCCCAGGGCGGCATCTCCGCGGCGCTGAGCAATATGGGCAAGGACGATTGGCGCTGGCATTTCTACGATACCGTCAAGGGCGCCGACTGGCTGGGCGACCAGGATGCCATTGAATATATGTGCCGCGAGGCCATGCCATCGGTCATCGAGCTCGAGCATTACGGCGTGCCGTTTTCGCGCACCGAGGAAGGCAAGATCTATCAGCGCCCGTTTGGCGGCATGACCACCGAATACGGCGAGGGCCCGCCGGCGCACCGCACCTGTGCCGCCGCCGATCGCACCGGCCACGCCATTCTGCACACGCTCTATCAGCAGTCGCTGCGCAATCAGGCGGAATTCTTTATCGAGTATTTCGCGCTCGATCTGATCCACGACGTGGACGGCAAGATCGCCGGTGTCATGGCATGGAACCTGGATGACGGAACCATCCATCGTTTCCAGGCAAATATGGTGATCATGGCGACCGGCGGGTATGGCCGCAGCTATTTCTCCTGCACCGGAGCGCATACGCAAACCGGCGACGGCAGCGCCATGGTGCTACGGGCCGGTCTGCCGCTCCAGGACATGGAATTCATCCAGTTCCATCCCACCGGCATTTACGGCGCCGGTGCGTTGATCACGGAAGGCGTGCGCGGTGAGGGCGGCTATCTGACCAATTCCGAAGGCGAGCGTTTCATGGAGCGCTATGCGCCGCACGCCAAGGATCTGGCGTCCCGTGACGTGGTCAGCCGCTCCATGACCGTCGAAATGAACGAAGGGCGCGGCTGCGGTCCGGACAAGGATTTCATCCATCTCCATATCGAGCATCTCGAGCCCGACGTGATCAATGAACGTCTGCCCGGCATTTCCGAAACCGCGCGCATCTTCGCCAACGTGGATGTGACCCGCGAGCCGATCCCGGTCCTGCCCACGGTGCATTACAATATGGGCGGTGTGCCCACCAACTATCTGGGCGAAGCGGTCCATCCCATCGGGGGCGATCCCGATGTGGTAATTCCCGGCCTGATGGCGGTGGGCGAGGCGGCCTGCGTGTCGGTCCATGGCGCGAACCGGCTAGGGTCGAACTCGCTGCTGGATCTGGTGGTGTTCGGCCGCGCCGCCGCCGACCGCTGTGCCGAGATTGTCAAACCCGGCGCGCCGCATGCCGGTCTGCCCGGCGATGCCGGCGACAATGCGCTGGACTGGCTCGATTCCCGGCGTCATGCCAGCGGATCCATCCCCACCGCCGATCTGCGGCTCGAGATGCAGCGCACCATGCAGGCCCATTGCGCGGTCTTCCGCGATGCCGACATCATGGAGGAAGGCGTCAACAAGATGGCCGATGTGTGGGCCAAGCGGAACGATCTCAAGATCGCCGATCACGGCATGATCTGGAATTCGGATCTGGTGGAAACCCTGGAATTCGACAATCTGCTGGCGCAGGCGCTGGTCAGTATCCACGGCGCTTTCAACCGCAAGGAAAGCCGGGGCGGGCACGCGCGTGAGGATTATACCGAACGGGACGATAAGAACTGGATGAAGCACACCGTCGCCTGGCTCAATGACGACGGCACCAGCCGGTTCGAGTTCCGCCCGGTGCACAACTACACCCTATCCGACGATGTGGAGGCCGTGCCCCCCAAGGCGCGGGTGTATTAGGCATATTGACGGGAAGTTTACCCGGCGGCGTGACTTTATAGTGCGTAAGGACCAACGAGGCAGGACAGATGGCTGAATTTTCGTTACCGGCCAATTCGAAGATCAAAAAGGGCAAGACCCACAAGGCCCCGGCTGGCGCGACCAAGATCAAGCGCTTCCAGGTCTATCGCTACGATCCCGATAGCGGCGAGAATCCACGGGTCGATACTTTCGAGGTCGATCTCGATACCTGCGGCCCTATGGTTCTCGACGCCCTGATCAAGATCAAGAACGAGATGGATTCCACCGTGACCTTCCGGCGCTCATGCCGCGAGGGAGTGTGCGGGTCCTGCGCCATGAATGTGGATGGCACCAACACCCTGTCCTGTATCAAGGCCATCGACGACGTGAAGGGCGACGCCAAGATCTATCCGCTACCCCATATGGACGTGGTCAAGGATCTGGTGCCTGATCTCAAGAACGCCTATGCGCAATACACCTCCATCGAGCCGTGGCTCAAGACCAAGACGCCGCCGCCGCCCGACCGCGAACGGCTGCAGAGCCCCGAGGAGCGCGCCAAGCTGGATGGTCTGTGGGAATGCGTGCTGTGTTTCTGCTGTTCCACAAGCTGCCCGAGCTACTGGTGGAACAGCGATCGCTATCTCGGCCCCGCCACGCTGCTGCAATCCTACCGCTGGATCGCCGATTCACGCGACGAGGAAACCGGCGAACGGCTGGACAATCTGGAAGACCCGTTCCGGTTGTTCCGCTGTCACACCATCATGAACTGCACAAGCACCTGTCCCAAACATCTCAATCCGGCCAAGGCCATCGGAGAGATCAAGAAGATGATGGTGCAGCGGCGTTAGCGCCCTATCCAGCCAAAAGCTCTCAATACTGGAAACCCAGAGAAACCATTACCGAGTTTTCGTCGAAATCCGACGAGCTGAGGTTTGAAATCGCTTCGATGCGTTCATAATCGAGCCTGGCCTTAACGTGTTCGGTGATATCGGCTGACAGGCCCAGTTTAAGTGTCGTTCGTTCGTCTTCGCGTTTGGCGCCAATGCTGGCCGTGATATCGGAGTAATCTTTTTTGAAATATTCGTAGCCCGCGGTCACCGTCGGTTTCCAGCGTTCAAGGGAATTTACCGGTATCGGTGATTTGATCCGGGCGTGAAAATAATGTCCCAGGTAGTCCAGTTCAATGTCTTGGGTATCTTCCCCCTCGATCCGATACCCCAGTGACACAAAACCCTTCCCCTCCATAAAAAAGAGAAAATTATCCAGTGTGAATGAGTTCACATCTGAATCCCGGTTGTTATTGGCAGCGCTTTTGAAATCCTTGTTCTGATAGCTGTAACGACCACTGGCATACCAGAAATCATTTACCGAATAGCCCACAGAAGGCGTCAAAGAATGCAGGCCGAGGAAATTGTCCCCGCCGAGGAAGGTATGCACGTACAGATAGGTCAGGCTGGTATCGATTCCGCTATATTCACGTTCGATGCCCATGGAAAGCGCGTGGGACTGCAGATTGAAATCGGTCAAATCCTCAAAAATGCTTTGGGAAAAATCATAGCCCAATTCCAGGCCGTATTTCTCGCCGACCTTCGGCTTATAGAGCCCGCCCAATTCCAATTGCAGGGACTTGTCCGACTGGTTCGACGTCGTGTCCGTTTCGTCAGTCGTCACGTTGTCATTGTACTGGACACCGAGGCTGCCGGAGACGGACCAGGGCTTCTGGCCGTTGTTCTGGGCGGTAGCCGATTGCACGGTCATGGCGAGTATGCAGGCCGCCGCCATGGCGGTTGCCGTTCGGTGAAAAATCACTGAAATCCTTGTGCCCTCGACCATAACCCTGCCACCCCTGTACTGCGCTGTTTTTGCTTGTAGGACTATTCGATATAACAATTATCAATAATACGCTACGCCCTCCTTAATTTTTTCGAGACCCAGCCTGTCGCCGTTACCGAGGATGGCCGATTGGCGTCGGTTGGGTGTAACCAATCAACATTCCCGGTTTTCCAAAAAAAACGCCCCGGTACGGGGTTTTCTCCGTACCGGGGCGTTTGGCTGGCGTAATGGCCGCCACGTTTTGCCTTAAATCAGGATTTTTTGCCCTTGCCCGCATTCTTAGCCTGATTTTTGACCGCTTGCTTGACGGCGTCCTTGGCCGCGGCTTTCGCGGCAGACTTGGCCGCATTTTTAGCGGCTTTCCTGGCCGCCCCTGCCGCCGCTTTCTTGGCGGCGCTCTTTGCAGCGCTCTTGGCCGCTGCGGCGGCGCTATCCTTGCCGCTGACGTGACCATCGAAACGGTCCACCATCGCCATGAATTTTTCCTTCTCGCGTTCAGCTTTGTCCAGGAACTTGTCGTTGCCGGTCTTTTCCGCGAGCGCCAGGAACTTGGCTTCCGATTCCAGTGCCTTGCTGAGGGAATTGATCTGGAGCTTATTATAATCCCCATCGACAATGAGCTGGAGATGCTCGGAGTCAAAATTCGCGCCGAAGGGATTGTTGATGGCATTGTTGAGCGAGCGGTTCAGGGCAAAGACCTGCTCGTCGGACAGTTCGGCCACCAGCTCTTCGACTTTGGCTTGTTCCGCCTCGAAGGACAGTTCGGTATTTTCGGTGCCCTCTGGCTCCGTCCCGGGCGGTGTTTCCGTTGTTTCAGCGACTTCACCGGTCGGCGTCTCGCCAGTCGTGTCGCCGGTCGTGTCGCCAGTCGTGTCGCCGGTCGTGTCGCCCGTTGTGTCACCGGTCGTATCGCCGGTTGTTGTGCCTTCCGTGGTGCCCGTGCCGTCGGTGTTTTCAGTGGTGTCCTCGGGTTCGGTCTTTTCCACGTCGTCGGCCATTATCACCTGAACGAGGCGATCGCGATCCGTAAACGACCCCGTGATTTTTCCGGACGTATCGGTCGTGTCGTCGGTGGACGGTTCAACGGTTGTCGTCTCAACAGTAATCGTCGAATCCTGCGCCGCCGCCGGTAAGCCTGTCATCGCGATGATCGAGGCACCCGCCAAAAGCGTCCGCCAATGAAAAACATTCCTCATGAGCCTGTCCTCCTTTTTTAAATCCCGAGCCCCCGAGATGGAAAGGGGTCACGAAACCCATAGATCAGGGCCCGTCCACCGGATAGTGTATCCAGGAACGAATCCAGCCTTTTTCTCAATAAGTGATCGGTAATATATCATATTGGAAAGTGAAACATATGAATATCTATACCGATTATTTGAAATTAATTGTAAAATACATATTTATGTTTAATACTATTTGATTAGAATTTATTTCAATTTTCCTATTCTCTGTCCGTCGCCCAACTGCGAACCGAGGCGGAACCCGGTGGCTCGCGCCGCGCTGGATGGACGGAGGCCGGGCCGGTGGATATATTCCCCCCTCCATAGACAGGGTGAAAATGTCGGATTCGCTCTCCTTCGATGATACTGGCAGCGGTCTGCCGCTGGTCCTCATTCATGGTCTCGGTCTCGACCGTTTTCTGTGGGATCCGTTCGTTCCCGCGCTTTCAAGAACCTGCCGGGTGATCCGCTACGATCTGCTGGGCCATGGAGCCGCGCCGCCGCTGGCCGCGCCGGTGAATTCGGCCGATTTCAATGCCCAGGTGATTGCAGTGCTCGATGCCTGCGAAATCGACCGCGCGGTATTGATGGGGTTTTCGCTGGGCGGAATCATTGCCCGCACCATGGCGGCGGGCCATCCGGATCGCGTCGCAGGAATAGTGCTTCTGAACACCATTTCCACCCGTCCACCGGATATCCGGCGTCAGGTCAGGGACCGCGCAGATCGGATCGATGCTGGAGATACGGACGGAATTTCTGCACAAGCCATTGAACGCTGGTTCACGCCTGCCTTTCGAGAGGCCCACCCCGAAGCAATCCATGCGGTGCTTGATCGCCTCGGGCGCAACTCAGCCAGTTCTTATGGCCACGCTTATCGTTATTTCGCCGACAGTGACGCTGAGGCAGCCGCCACTCACGGTTCCATCAACATTCCGACCCTGGTTATCACCGGTGAAGACGACCGCAATTCCACACCCGCCATGGCGGAGGAAATCAGCCGCGATATTGCCGGTGCGACAGCCCACATCCTGCCCGGTTTGCGTCATATGGGTCTGGTCGAGGATCCGGATGCCGTGATCGAACTGGTCGTTCCGTTCGTGAAAGAAATCGAACGATAATCGGGGGAGCGCTCAGACCAGCGCTTCGATTTCCGCATCTGTGGGAAAGCGCTTGGTCTTCAGCTTGGAGTATCTGGTTTCGCCATCAACGATGATCTCGAAGGCACCGATGCCGCCCTCGGCGATCTCCACATGATCTTCACTGACCGCCCCCGTGGCCACCAACCTGGCCCTCGCACGGAGGGCTTCCGGTTTGTAGTTTCAAAGGCCGCAGTAATCGATGCGTACGCGCATAGGGGGCTCCATATTGTGTGCCTTTAATATGAGTTCTTGCCGCTCAATAGGCGAATCTTCACGAGTTATCCCCATAATGGTGCGTTTTCCTTGCTTGGACTCTCGAAAAAAGGTAGTTACGCGCCCACTTCCTGTCGCGTTAACCATCATGACGTAGACCCTGATTTTGACCGTCACCCAAACGTATAATCGATCCATAAGGAGCCTTTCATGGCACGCAACAAGATCGCCCTTGTCGGCGCCGGTAACATCGGCGGAACGCTGGCCCACCTTGCCGGGTTAAAGGAGCTCGGCGACGTCGTCCTGTTCGACATCGTAAAAGGCATCCCAGAGGGCAAGGCGCTCGATCTGGTGGAATCGTCACCGGTGGAAAGCTTCGATTCCAACATGAAGGGCGCATCGAGTTACGCCGCCATCCGCAATTCCGATGTGGTGATCGTGACCGCCGGCATCGCCCGCAAGCCGGGCATGAGCCGCGACGATCTCATTGGCATCAACACCAGCGTGATGAAATCTGTCGGCGAGGGCATCAAGAAATACTGCCCCAAGGCGTTCGTCATCTGCATCACCAACCCGCTCGACGCCATGGTCTGGGCGCTGCGTGAGGCCTCTGGTCTGCCGGCAAAACGGGTCGTCGGCATGGCCGGAATTCTGGATTCCGCCCGGTTCCGCTATTTCCTGGCCGAGGAATTCAATGTGTCCGTGCGCGATGTCACCGCCTTCGTGCTTGGCGGCCACGGCGATACCATGGTGCCGTTGCCGCGCTATTCCACGGTTGCCGGTATTCCGCTGCCCGATCTGGTCAAGATGGGGTGGACGACGACGAAGCGGCTCAACGACATTGTCCAGCGTACCCGCGATGGCGGTGCCGAAATCGTCAGCCTGCTCAAGACGGGTTCGGCCTTTTACGCGCCGGCCTCCTCGGCCATTCAGATGGCCGAAGCCTATCTCAAGGACCAGAAGCGGGTCCTGCCGTGCTGCGCCTATCTCAATGGCGAGTATGGCGTTAAGGGGCTCTATGTCGGCGTGCCCGTGGTCATCGGCGCTGGCGGCATCGAGAAGATCATCGAGATCAAAATGAATGCCGGCGAAAAGAAGGAATTCAAGGCTTCTGTCGGCGCGGTGCGCACCCTGGTCAATGTGGTCAAACGCATGCAGGCCAAGGGCAAGAAAGCACCGGCCAAGAAAAAGGCCCCCGCCAAAAAGAAGGCAGCCAAGCGCAAAGCCAAGAAGTAGCGGGAATTATCCGGTAACGCGGTCTTCGACTTAAGAAAATCAAAGGCAAGACGTCCATGAACATACATGAATATCAGGCCAAGGAACTTCTCCGGAAGTTCGGCGTTGCGGTGCCCAAGGGCGGCGTCGCCTATACCCCTGATGAGGCGGTCAAGGTGGCCAATGAGCTCGGCGGACCGGTCTGGGTGGTAAAAGCCCAGATCCATGCCGGCGGGCGCGGCAAAGGCGGCGGCGTCAAGCTCGCCAAATCCGTCGACGAGGTCAAATCCCTGGCTGATGAGATGATCGGCATGAATCTGGTCACCCATCAGACCGGCCCCGGCGGCAAGGAAGTGAGCCGGGTCTATGTGGAGGATGGCTGCGATATTGCCCGTGAGCTTTATCTCGGTATCCTGATCGACCGGGCGACCAGCCGGATTACCGTCATGGCCTCCACCGAAGGCGGCATGGAGATCGAGGAAGTCGCCGCCAAGACGCCGGAAAAAATTATCAAGGTTGCCATAGACCCGGCGACCGGGCTGCAGGCCTTTCATGCCCGCAAGATCGCCTTCGGTCTTGGTCTTGAAGGAGATCAGGTGCGCTCGGCGGTGAAATTCCTCACCGCCATGTATGAGGCGTTCACGGCCCTCGACGCCTCCATTGTCGAGATCAATCCGCTGGTGGTCACCGGCGCGGGTGAGGTTATCGCCCTCGACGCCAAGATGAATTTCGACGACAACGCGCTTTACCGTCACAAGGACGTCGAAGAGCTGCGCGACGAGAGCGAGGAAGACGCCGCCGAGCTAGAGGCCGCCAAGTACGACCTCAACTATGTCACGCTGGACGGCACCATCGGCTGCATGGTCAATGGCGCCGGTCTGGCCATGGCGACCATGGATATCATCAAGCTTTATGGCGGTGAGCCGGCGAACTTTCTTGATGTCGGTGGCGGTGCATCCCGCGAGCGTGTGACGGCGGCATTCAAGCTGATCCTGTCCGACCCCAATGTGGAGGGGCTGCTGGTCAATATCTTCGGCGGCATCATGCGCTGTGATGTCATCGCCGAAGGCGTGGTCGCCGCGGCCCGCGAAGTGAGCCTTACCGTGCCGCTGGTGGTCCGGCTGGCAGGGACCAACGTGGATCTCGGTAAGCAAATTCTGGAGGAGAGCGGGTTGCCCATCATCGCCGCCGACGTCGAGGAAGTTGGCGGGCTCGCCGCCATGGAGCTTGATGATGTCCATGGTCGCCATGGCGAGGCCCGCGCCGTTGACCATGCAGCCGATTTCGCCATCCAGCGCGATGTAGTTCAGGTCGTGCTTGGACGCGGCGAGTTCTTTGGGGTCTTCTTCGGTTTCATCACGCAGGCTGGCCACATCAGCGTGGCGGTACACAGCGTTGCCGTCAAAGGCGACCTTGGCATCAAGCACCTTCAGATCGCCCGTATCGGTGACGAT
>JABJKO010000320.1 GCA_018660305.1 Rhodospirillaceae bacterium | reverse complement strand
TCGCGCGGCGGCGGGCTGCACATGTGCTTCGCGCCTTCCAGACCCGGCTTGTCCATATCATCGGCCGTGAGAAACAGATATTGCGGACAGGTTTCCGCATAAACCTTGAGACCGCGGTCCCGCGCCCAGCGGATCTGCTCGATGGCCTCGGCGCCCGACACATGGACGATCAGCACCGGCACGTCGACCAGTTCGGCCAGCGCGATGCTGCGATGGGTGGCTTCCCGCTCCACCAGCATGGGGCGGGCGACGGCATGAAACTTGGGGGCGCGTAATCCAGCCTGCAGCAGACGCTCGGCCATCCAGGCGATCATGTCGTTATTTTCCGCATGCACCATCACCATGGCGCCATCGCGCCGCGCGACGGCCAGTACATCGAGAAACTGACGGTCGGTCAGCATCAGCGCGTCGTAGGTGAGGTAAATCTTGAAGCTTGTATAGCCGTCTTTAATAAGCGCCGGCAGTTCCTGCCCCAGCACCTGCGCGGTGGGGTCGGATACGATCAGGTGAAAGGCGTAATCGATGACCGCCTTGGGCCCCGCCATCTCGTGATAGGCCTGGACCACATCGCGCAGGGAATTGCCCCGGTGCTGGCAAGCAAAGGGAATGATGGTGGTGGTCCCGCCACAGGCCGCCGATCTTGTTGCCGTAAACCAGTCATCGGCGGTCCACACGCCGTTGGCGGAAATCTGTTCCACATGGCAGTGGCTATCGACGCCACCTGGCGTGATGAGCTTGCCGGCGGCGTCTATTTCTTCCGTACCCTCTTCGAGACCGGCACCAAGGGCGGCGATCCTGCCGTCGGTTACACCAATATCGGTGTCGAATTCGTCTTCGGACGTCGCCACATGGCCGTTCCGGATTACCAGATCAAACGCTGTCATCTCACCCTTGCCTATTGTTCCGCGCTGAGCCAGCCTAGGTGCTAATCATAGGAGCACGCAAGATGGCGACCGCTAAACTCGACGAAACCGCCAGGGGCGTCTATGCCATCTCGGCGACGCCTTTTACCGACGAAGGGGCGGTGGATGTAAACAGCACCGACCGCATGGTGGATTTCTATCTCGAAAGCGGGGTTTCCGGACTGACCATTCTCGGTGTCATGGGCGAAGCGCCAAAAATGTCACCGGCGGAATCCGCCGCCTTCTGCAAACAGGTAGTCGAGCGTATCGACGGCAGGGCGCCCGTGGTGGTCGGCGTATCAGCCCCTGGCCTCAATGCCATCGAAACCCTGACCAGAGAGGTGATGGATTTCGGCGCGGCTGGCGTGATGGTGTCACCCATGGCCGGGCTCCGAACCGATGAGGCTATCGAAAACTATTTTCATTCAGTCTGCGAAGCGTTGGGCGACACCCCTGTGGTTTTGCAGGATTACCCGCCCGCCTCCGGGGTCTATATGTCGCCACCGCTTCTGACCCGGCTGTTCGCCGATCTGCCCAGCCTGAAGGTGCTAAAGCATGAGGACTGGCCGGGGCTGCGCAAAATTACCCGGTTTCGCGCCGCGGAAGCCGCCGGAGCGCACCGCCGCAAGAGCGTCCTCGTGGGTAATGGCGCCCTCTTCCTGCCCCTTGAATTGCAACGGGGCGTCGATGGCGCCATGACCGGCTTCGCCTTCCCCGACATGCTGGTTCAGGTCTGCGAAATTCACGCCGCCGGTGATGCAGAGGGCGCGGAGGATCTGTTCGATGCCTATTTGCCGCTGGTGCGCTACGAACAGCAGATCGGAATCGGTCTGGCCATCAGAAAAGAAACCATGCGCCGCCGCGGGGTAATCGCCTCACCCAAGACCCGCGCGCCGGGAGTGTCGATGGATAAGGACGATCTGGCCGAACTGGATCATCTGTTCGACCGGCTGAAGCGGCGGCTGGGCGAACTGGGGATAGAAGCGCCGGCACTCTGAACAAATACCGTCATCCTCGTGCTCGACACGAGGATCTCCCGACAACTGGCTTCCACTGGAGAAAGACCCTCGGGTCAAGCCCGAGGATGACGAGTTAAAAAAGTCAGACCGGAAAATAACCGTTCTTGTAGGCCCAGAGCCACGTGTAGGCGATCTTCTCGTTATACATTTCCATCATGCCGTAATGGCCGTAACGGGGCACAAAGACCACATGCACCTTGGTGCCCGCGGCCTCGTATTTGCGACCCATGAAGACTTCACGTTTGTTTTCCTCGCCGTCGCCAGCAACCCAGTGTCCTTTATCGTCGCCGCCCACCATCAGCAGCACGCTGATGGATTTCAGCCAATCCGCATCGGGATCAGCGATATGATCGAAGAATTCCTCACGCGGCAGGCCGGTCTTTTCCGGGTATTGCTCTAGCATTTCCGGGACCACCATGTGCTGGTTGTCACACAGGCCTGTTTTAATTTGCGACCGGATGGGTTCGGCCCATTTCACGAACCCCTCGGGCCCGCCCCAGGGACAGATCTCGGGATCGCTGACATAACCGGCCTCGGCGAAGGTTTTTACCGAGCGGCGTGACATCTGATCGATGGTCTTGCGGCCGTCATCTTCGGCGCCAGTGGTATCGCGCCATTCCTTGCGCCAGCCATCGGGCCCGCCGCTGCCCCACCCGAGAATGCCCGCCACGCTGGCTTTCCGCGTAAACCGGGTTAAATGCGCCGCCATGGGACCACCGGTGGAATGGCCATGGGCGAGTATTTTACGGCCGGCGAGATGGTCGTCCACCAGCTGAGCCGAGCCCTGCATGATGACATTGAAAGTGCACTTCAGATTACGGTCGTAGATTTCATCGTCGCTGAGTTTTTCGTCCAGCAGATACCAGGGTTGCCGTTCTTCGGCGCTTTCCTTCCAGATCCCGCCGGGCGGATAGTGCCCCGGATAGGTCAGATTGAGCACCTTGAAGCCCTGCGACGCCAGAACCCGGGGCAGGCCCGGCCGGCCGTCGGGCGTGGTGTCCTTGCCATAGGAACTGCCGGCGCCGCCATGAAACATCACAATGGCGATGTCCGAATTCACTTCCTTTTCCGGCGTATAAAGAATGCCCTGGATATCCCAATCATAACCATTGCGGTTATAGCGCGCGAAAACATCCTCCTGGGTGAAGGCCACCGCGTCATAAGGCGCGTTGACGGTCATCCACTCATCCCAATCCAGCTTGATTAGCAGCGGTTCGGCATCAAGGCCGGTCAGGACTTTCTCTACGGCGGCAGGCGCTGTGTTGGCACTCATTCAACTTTCTCCCATGTCAAAACTTTATATGTCACCCTCGGGCCTGACCCGAGGGTCTCATTCCAACCGAGATTCGGTGGGCGGGAGATCCTCGCATCAAATGCGAGGATGACGTTCTTTTTAGCGGGCAACCACCCCGTACGCGAGCAATCAATCCGTCAGTATGCGATGTACTTCCGGCTGGCTCAATACGCCACGGGTGAACTCGAATGTCCCGGTCGATTTCAATTCTTCGGCGCCTCTTTGTACCAAGGACAGGGCGGCCTTGGCAAAACCACTGCCAACTGTCACCCGGCGAACACCGAGCTTCTTCAATTCCGGCACCGAGGGCGTATCGGGCCCGGCCAGCACGTTCACCGGACCGTCAATGGCGGCGGCCACCCGGCCGATCAATTCCCCATCGGAAATGAACGGCACGAAAACGCAGGCAGCGCCCGCCTTGAGATAGGCATTGGCACGTTTCACCACATCGTCGAACACAGCCTCGCCCTTGCCGAAATGAAAACCGTCGACCCGGGCGTTGATCACCACCGGCACGCCAGCCTTGTCCGCCGCCGCCTTACCGGCCGCTATCCGGTCGACCGCAAGATCGAACGGAACGAGATGGCCCGGATTGGTTTTATCGGTATCTTCGATGTTGGCGCCCACCGCCCCGGCATCGATGACACCCTGAATGGTGAGGGCTACATCTTCGGGTGTCGGACCATAACCAGCCTCCACATCGGCGCTGACCGGCACGTCCACCGCATTGGCCATGCGCTTGACAATGTCCAGCATTCCGTCGCGTCCAATATGTTCGCCATCGCAATAACCCAGCGAGAATGCGCAGCCGCCGCTGGTCGTCGCGATGGCCTCGAACCCGGCATCGACCAGAACACGTGCGCTGGCCACATCCCACGCGTTGGGCAGCACCAGCACGTCGTCGCCCTGATGCATTGCGGCCAGTATCGCCGCCTTTTCCTTTTGTGTCGTCATAGATCCCCCACCTCGATAACCGGTTCGGCGGGCGGTAGTTTCCAGCCGTTCCGCGCCCGATTGACGAGCAAATAAAGTCCAAACACAGCCAGTGCGATACCAAGGACGGGCCGCACCTGCCCTTCCATCATAAACAGCGGAACGCCCATGCAAAGGCACATTGCGGGTATGAAGACTAGCGTCCATTTCTTGCGTCCGCAGTTCTTCTGATAGACATGAAAGAACGAGGAAAACAGTCCGAGGATGATGAAGAACAACGACCAGGGCCGGACCAGGAACAGGGTCATATCGGTCGAGATCGCCACGACCTGTGCCAGCGCGTTCTCGGCAATATTTCCCAGCACCACGCCGAGGATAACCGGCACGATGGGAAAGCCCAGTGAGCGCATGATAAAGCCCGCCACACCGAACCAGAACAGGGTCCACATGTCGTACTGGACGTTGTTGAGCGCGAAAACACCCAGCGCGCAGTAAAACAAAATGACGGCCGCCAGCATGTAAATGCGCACCCTGGTCACGGCGACAAACCCGCGCAGCGTTATCGACTGCAATCCCAGCATCATGAAATTCGCCAGGAAGAACGAAATGAAGATCGCATAGGCAATGGTGGGCTGCTCGGAAATGAAGGTCGGGCTCGGCACCACGTCATGGATAAGCAGGGCGCCAAGCATGACCGCGGTGACAATGTCACCGGGAATGCCGAGCGCCATCATCACGATGAGCGCGCCACCGGCCGTCGCGTTGTTCGCCGCTTCCGGGGCAACGATACCGTCGATGGTCCCGGTCCCGAATTTTTCCGGTTCCTTGGAATATTTTTTGGCCTGATCATAGGCCAGGATATTGGATATTGAGCTTCCGGCGGCCGGCAGCACGCCGGTAAAGACGCCGATGAGCGATGAACGAACGAGATTGCCCCAGCGTGACAGAACAGCGCCGGCTGCCTTCATATGCTCGATCCGCACCGACTCGGCCGATTGCGCACCCAGGTTTTCCTGCGCCTTGGCGCTGTCGCGCACATCGCTGAGCAGGCGCGTGAAGGCAAAAAGACCGATGAGAACCGGCAGGAAGGAAAATCCCTGCTGGACGGCTTCGGTGCCAAAGGTAAAGCGCGGCACACCGACCACGGCATCCTCACCCACCGTCGCGACCAGCAGGCCCACAAGACCGGCGATCAGCCCTTTGATCATATTGTCACCGGCCAGCGACGCGGTAACGGTCAGAGCGAAAGCCATGAGCGCGAAATAATCCCAGGGCTGGAATTCCTGCCCGATACGGGCCAGTTGTGGCGCCACCAGAACCAGGACGACGGCGCTGATGACCCCGCCAAAGAACGAAGCCCACACGCCCACACCGAGCGCCAATCCAGGTTGACCGTTTCGTGCCAGTGGAAATCCATCGAAGGTAGTCGCCACAGACGATGGGGTACCCGGGATCCCAGTCAGGATTCCGGACATCAGACCCCCGGAAAGGCCGCCAACATAAACACCGATCATGGTGGCGAGTCCCTGTACCGCCGTCATGCCAAAGGTAAAGGGCAGCACCAGGACAACCGCCATGGCAATGGTAAAGCCGGGGATGGCGCCTGCGATCAGTCCAGCCACGACACCGCCGGCCATCAGAAGCATGGTGCTGACCGAGGCCAGTTCGTTCGCGGCAAGGAGAATATTTTCGAACATTATCGGGGCCCGACCTCAGACAAGAGCCATGGCAGCGTTGCAGCCTGGACCGTCCAATGCCGCGAACAGATTGCCGATGGATGACACGATGCCGCAAATATTGACGATCATCCATTCATCGAACGCCCCGGTCAGGTGACCTTTGGGAAGTTGGACTTCCAGCAGGCATGCAAAGATGAACCACATGCCGCCGACGGTTCCCGCTGTCGTCAAAAGGTGACGCTTTATCGCGGGCCGGTCATTGGGCCCGAGAAAACTCATCAGGCCGAAGACGAACATCATCCCGGCGATAAGCATCCCCAGGATGGGGATCAAAACCAGGAAAAGCGCAAAAGCGGCAAAACACCAGATCGGATTGCGGTAGTAGCGATACCAACCGACAAACCCACCCCGGTTCTCACCGGACGGTGGCGGGCTGATGATCGACTGGATGAAGTAGATCACCCCCATGATGGCCAGGCCGGTGAGAATAATTCGCGGCCAGAAGCCCGGCCCCATCTGACCCGGTGCCAGCCGTTCGAACTCCGGCGTCCTTATGCCGAAACTGGCATAAGTAAACAGACCCACCAGCAAAAGCAGGACGATTGCGATGAGACTATCGCGGTTTA
This sequence comes from Rhodospirillaceae bacterium, assembly GCA_018660305.1. The sequence continues at coordinate 25,619 of JABJKO010000320.1, read as the reverse complement.
ATCGGTTCATGGGCGCTATGAATTTATCAAAGCCGCAGTCCGCGCCATTGAGACGCGGACTGCTTACTTTGATGGATCAGCGTTACTTGCTGATGCTCGCGTGCACTTTCGTGAACACAGCCGTCTGTGCGGCAAACCACTTTCTGTAATCCGCCGGGCCCATATATTGAAGCCCGGTGCCCTTGGCCGCGATGCTTTTCACGAACGCCGCGTCCTGAAGTGGTTTCTTAAAGGCAGCCGCCCAATGTGCAACCTTGGCCTTCGGTGTCCCCTTGGGCACGACGATGCCACGATTGAGGGCATAGACCATATCAATTCCCTTTTCGCGCAATGTGGGCACGTTGGGGAAGGCGGGCGAACGTTTCACGGCGGCGATGGCAAACGGCTTCATCAAGCCGGTTTTCAACTGTTTGGCCGCTGCCGCTTCGTTCATCTCAGCCAGGCTGAAGGTGTCGTTCATCAGAAGCTGCTTGCGCTTGCCGGTGCCCCCCTGAACGGGAACGAACCTGAAGGACGTGCCGGTCTTCTCGCCATAGATGAGCCAGATGAAATGGCTGGTGGCGCCAATGGATGCGCCGACCTTTACCTGTCCCGGATTGGCCTTGAGATGCTTAAGCATTCCGTCATAGGAGTTGAACGGCACCTTGGGGCTTCCGGACAGAATGCTCGGCGTTACCGTCAGGTGGGCGACGGTTTCAAATGCCGTGTAGTTGAACTTCACCCGCTTGGCGAGATGGCCGATGATGGCGCTCTGGTGAATGGCGAATAGCGAGCATCCGTCCGGCTTTTCCTTTACCGCGACCTTGGCGCCCTTGTTACCGCCCTGTCCCGGGATCGTCACAACCTTGATCTTGGGCTTGGCACCATGGGAATTCATGTATTTCTCAAACAGACCGAACAGCACCGCGGTGCCGCCTCCGGGTCCCCAGGGCACGATCAGCTTCGCCGTGCTGCAGGAAAATTCCGCGGCACTCGCCTGTGGCGCCGATAGCATTGTCATCGTCACGGCGGTAATCGCCGATACCAGTAAGCTCTTCCTCATGTCATCCTCCAGTATTATCAATTGAGATTGTTATATGGCGACGATAAGCGTTAATACGCCTTCACTGCAATGGGAGTCTTCGAGGCCGACTTCAGCCCGCCGATGCGAAAAACGACTCCAGCTCGGGCAACGAACCACCATTGGATAAATTCATGATGCCATCGATGACCCGGGCGGAATCATTCACCCCGCCAAAGCGCATCAGGTCACGAGCCTTGGAAATCATCTCGTCATCGGACAGGGCCGCTACCGGATCTCCCTTGCATTCGTCCTTGGTGGATTCAATTTTTGTGCCGTCTTCCAGTTCAACCGAGATACCGGCGCCCCACGAAACCGGGTAGGCCGTCGCGTAAGGTTCGGCGGAGGTCAACCGAATTTTATCTGTAAGTTGCATGGCCTGAGCCCGGGCGGCATCGCCGAACGCGGCAAAATTCATGTCGCCGCGCTGCAAGGCGGCCGCCACGCAATGCTGCAGCGAAAACTTTGCCTCGTAATCGGTGTTGGCAACCGGCCGGTCACACACATCGAGCGCCGCGGCGTAAGTCGCCACATGGATGCTCTTCACCGCCGACAAATCTATCTGGCCGGCCAACGCCAGTGACGCGTCGATGGCGGGATGGGTATGGCGGCAGGATGGCCACGGCTTGATGGACGTCAGATGCACCTGCCAGGGCGCGTCGGGATCGCGAAGCACGGCGTCGGGATCGGGGTCGGGACAGGCCGCCGCAAAGAAACCGGTGGGGCCTTCGAGAATGGCCGGCGGCCCGGTAAAGCCGAGTTCCGCGAGCTCGGCCGCCACAACACCGGCCTCCGCCGCACGGCCGGCATGAAGATGCTTGCTCATGGCGCCCGTCTTCAGGAATTCCCAGACGCCGCCCGACTGCGTACCGGCATTGCCCAGCGCATGCATGGCCTGATCATCGTCGAGGCCCAGCACGGTCGCCGCCGACATGGCGGAGCCGAACGGCCCGCACGTCGCCGTATTGTGCCAGACCCGGTAATGCGCCGGACCGACGGCCATCCCCACGCGGCAGGCCGACTCAAATCCATGCATCACGGCGCGTAACAATGCCTCGCCCGGCAAATCACGACCAGCGGCCAGGGCGAAGACGGCCGGTACCGTCACCGCCCCTGTATGAACCACCGAAGCACGATGAACATCGTCGACTTCCAATATGTGAGTGAGCCCCCCCATCACAAAGGCGCGGCGGCCCGTGTCGTTCATGCGGCCCTTGCCCCATTCCAGCAGCTTGCGGCCCGGCTCGCTATTGCGTCCGGCGATGGTGTTGGCGATGGCGTCCAGCGTAAACAGCGCCGTCTGGTGAAGATCACCGGCGGCGACGGGTTTCTCACGGATCAACGTGATGAGAGACTGGGTCAGTGTGTTTTCCGGACTATTCATGAGGCTCGCCGCTCTTATGGTAGGACGGAACCATTATGCCCAATTTGTCGGTCCGGGAAAATAACATGCTGACACGCCCTCTCCTGGTAGCGGGAGGGGAAGCCACGGTCGCATTGGATAGGCGGGCGTGTTACGCCGGCTTGTAATCGGGGAACCGCTTGCTGACGTCGAGACCGAACAGTTCGATGGCGTTGCCACCAAGCATCTTGCGTTTCTGCTTCTCATCGAGAAACGGCAGATCATAAATCACACTGGGGACATCCATGTCCCAGTGCGGATAATCCGACGCCCAGAGAAGCTGGTTGTCCGCATCGATCATATCGAACGTCATCTCGAGCGCGCCCATGCGGTCGGGAATTTCCATGGGCTGACTGGTGAAATACATGTCGCGCATGTATTCACTGGGCAGCTTCTTGAGCGACGGAGCTTCCGAGCTCCGCATTTTGTAGTCATTGTCGAGCCGCTGCATGATCCACGGCACCCAGGCAAGGCCGGATTCAATCCAGATGGTCTTTAACTTGGGGAACCGTTCCGGCAGGCCGTTGATGATCCAGTTGCAGAGATGCACCGCGTTGTAGATGGTAAAGCCCAACGCGTGGGTTACCAGGAACCGGTTGCTGTTACCGACAAGACGATCGTTCCAATTGTAGTTGCTGTGGAACCCGAGTGGTTTGCCGATTTCCTCCATCAGGGAATAGGTCTTCATATAGGCATTGTTGTGCACCGCGTTGTAGCGCACGGACACCACCATGAAACCAATCACATCAGGATGATCACCGAATTCCTTCACCACTTCATAGGCCGCGTCGGGATCGTTGAACGGCACGTAGATCATGGTCTTGATGCGCTCTTCGCGACTCGTGATCTTATCAAGCAGCCATCTGTTATAGCCCTTGGCCATGGCCGCTTCGACTTCGGCCTGCGGGTGCAGCCCCATGCTCAGCATTGGCGTGGGGAAAAGACAGACATAATCGACGCCCATGGCATCCATCCAGCGCAGGGATAGATGCACATCGCGGTGAGCCCCATCCCCCGGTGTGGTTTCGGTCTTGCGTAATGGATACCGCGTCACCCGGCCCGCCACGTCCTGATAACCGACACCGCCGGCGCTGAAGGGCGTTTGCCCACCGGTTCCGCCGCTGGTGTAGAGCTTACCCATCTGTTTGATCACGGGATCATCGAAATACTCAACGATCTCCTTGATGGATTCATTCTCGTAATGGTGACAATCCACATCAACGATCGGGAATGCCGCATAGTTCCTCGCATCCCGTTGCCGTGCCGCATTGGTCAGCAAATCAGAAGTATTGAAGGATTCGATGGATTGGGTGTGAAAGTCGCTTGTCGGTAATTCCATTACGATACTCTGTTAGTTATCAAGCGCCGGACCAGCTCTGCCACATGCCCAGTTCGAAGACCTCCACATTCACGGCCCGCATCATGGACGTGCACATGATCATCGCCGCCGTCGCCGGCACCGTGTTGTTGTCAGGAAACGGCGCCCATCGCTCGCCAAGCTGGAACTTCACAGCATAGAGCCGAACAAGGGCGGTCATTCCCTCCTGAACCAATTCGTTGGGAATGGGCTCGCCCGCCGGCATTGCGCCGATCTTCTGTGCGAAGGCGCGGATCGCGGCTTCTTCGTCGGGTATGTGGGCAATAACCTCACCGCCTTCAGGCAGATCGGCTGCTCTCGGATCTTCAAGCTTTGACATAAACCTCATCTCCGCGAACTTCGATTTCGTATTTGCGGAGCTTCCATTTGTTATCGGCACAGGCCACGCCGTCGGCGACATTGAATTCCCAACCGTGCCACGGACAAACGATGTGCATCTCGTCATGGTTGAAGCGCATGCCCTGATAGGTCTTATCTTCGGCGATGACTTCCTCGACCTTGGCCATCATCAGGCCTTCGCACGCCGGACCGCCCTGATGCGGACAAACATTCTGGTATGCCTGCCACTCACCATGCACGAAATAGACGCCGATTTCGCTATTGCCGTTGGGAATGATCTTCTTGTCACCCTCTTTGAAGTCGGCCGCCTTACCGACAAGTATGTCCTTTGCCATTGATCTAAACCTCACTTGCTGTGTTGCGTTTATTCATTTTGTTCCGCCCCTGAAAGCGGACAGAATTACGAAGGCCGGGCTTGGACCCGGCCTTCGCTGGAGAGAGAGCCGACGTCCCTTACGCCGCCTTGTACTCGTAGTCAGGATACTGATCCGAAACATCCAGATTGAATATCTTGATGGCGTTTCCGCCGAGGATATTCCGTTTTTCCTGCTCTTTCAGGAACGGCAAATCATAGATGGTAGACGGCAAGTCCGCGTCCCAATGCGGATAATCGGACGCATATAGAAGCCGGTTAGGAGCGTCGATCATCTTGAAGGTACTTTCCAGGAACGACAGATCGTTCGGCATCTCCATGGGCTGCGAGGTGTAATACATGTCCCTCATGTATTCACTGGGCAACTTGCGAAGCGACGGGCATTCCGACGACCGCATCTTGTAGTCATTGTCGAGACGCTGGGCCAGCCAGGGTACCCAGGCGAGACCCGATTCCGTCCACACCACATTGAGTTTCGGGAAGCGTTCGTTAAGACCGTTGCAGATCCAGTTGCACATGTGAATCACGTTATACAGCGTGAAGCCCAGCGCATGCGCCGCGATGAAACGGTTGGTTACCGACATCAGCGGATCGTTCCAGTTTACGCCGGAATGGAAGATGAGGGGTTTGCCCATCTCTTCGATGTAGCGGTAGGTCTTCATGTACGCATTATCGTGAATCGGTTTGTAACGCGGGCTTGTAACGAGGAAGCCGATGACGCCTTCCTTGTCGCCGAATTCCTGAGCCACTTCAAACGCCGCATCCGGGCTGTTGAACGGCAGGAATACGTAGCCTTTAACGCGCTTGTCCTTGGGCAGAATCCGTTCGCACATCCAGCGCATATAGGCCTTGGCGTAAGCGACTTCGATTTCCGACTGCGGCGTGAGGCCGATGCCCAGCATACCGGTCGGGAACAGACCAATCTGGTCGATCCCCATGGCGTCCATCCAGCGCCGAGACAAATGAATGTCGCGGTGAACTCCGTCGGCCGGGGTTTCCTCGATCTTGCGCAGCGGATAGCGCGTGATGCGGCCGCCCATGGGCTGATAACCGCCGCGTCCGCCCCCGATGATCCCGGGGTTGGCTCTCGCGAGATGATTGATGATGTCATCATCGATGTAATCGACGATTTCCTGAATCGACTCGCCCTCATAATGATGGGCATCAGCATCGAAAATCGGAAAGTCGTTCAATTTCCTAGCGTCGCGTTGGCGCGCCGCATTGGTCAACAGTTTTTCGGTATCAAAGCTATCAACGCTCATCGCATGATAGCGGTCACTTGTTGGTAGATCCATTTCCCTCTCCTGTGCGGGGCCTAACCTAATCGCATCGACATGTGGCCCCTCGTTTCACGCCTATTCTGCCTCTAAAGGCGCCTTAAATACAGTCCCTTCGACAATAATTCCGCCAGCGGGCCTTTCTCCGGGTTTCAGGTGGCCATAGCGGTTGTGATAAGCAGGCGGCAACGGCCGTCCGCCCGGTGTTGCCTGCCAAAGCCGCAACAGGTGGCGTTTGCGCTCGGGCTCTGGAAAATCCTCGTATTCCGTCCGGGAATGCACCGTTACATGATTATGCAGGAATTGAATATCACCCTGCTGAAAATCCATCCCATAGGCCAGATCCCGCGCGAGATCGCTGAACATTTCAATGCCGTCGACCAATTCCTGGGAATGGCGCGGCAATTCCTCGAATCGCTGGGCCGAGCGGATATAACCGCCCGACCAGCTCACGGTGAGGTACTCTTCGAAGAAATTAAACACCGGCATCTGGAACCAGGGGTCCTTGCCGTCAGGAATTTCATTGCGGCGATCGCGATAGATCGGTTCCGCGAGCGCCGCCGCCAATTCGGGCCGGCGCTTCAGCATTTCATTATATATGTTGAGCGAACTGGTTACCGTGCTTTCGCCGCCGGATTTTGACGGGTGAAGACACATCAGGGCAACCACATCGCAGGAATCGCAATGGTACGGCAGACTGTCATGGGTCTGGTAGCCGCGGTTCTTGGGGTTTTTCAGTGAGGTGCCGCCGAGATCCGCCACATGGCCCAGGAGATGTCCCTTGGCGTTCTGCGACACCGGAGTGCCGACAAAAGACCCGATGCACCAGAAGGCGATCCCCGCCTGCAGCCGCGTATAGCGTTCGATTGGCACGCCCCGGATCAGGGCAAGACCGCGTCCGTTGATTATGTCATCCGCGACGTTTTCCAGACGTGGCCCCAATGTGGGGAGTACGATGTCCGCCGGATCGATATCCAGAACACTCTCGATGGTCGGCTCAATCTTTTGCACCAACGAATCGAGCTCCGCGATGTGGGTCGCGGAAAGGGAATGGATCCAGCCTTTATCGGCCTCTAAATCCGCAGCACTCCATGCCGCCGGATCCACGACCGGTTCCAAGGGGACAGCCTCTCCGCGCTTCGGTCGAGAAAGCATCGTGGTCGCCATTTATAAGGTACCTCGAATTCGGGGTTATCGCCTGAAGCAACCCGCGCACCGCGGGAGCGACCATCATTATCCTCCTTTTAAAGATCGTTGTCATTATTACTTGAGCGCCAAATAGCAACTTTAATGTTTCGACCCGCTACTTGTTTAACGCCTCTTAATCGGAAAATCGCCGGCCACCGCTCGACAAGCCCGAGGCCGGATATTAAAGTCCTCCCGCCCCATAAAAACATACCGACCTTGTCGGATATGTCGCTCAGGCGGGCATTTCTGGGATGACGCTTCACTATGGAATTCGAGACTAATCACGAGATCATCGTCCGTGCCCGACGCAATGCGAATGGCGCGGTGTGGGACTATCTGGCCGGTGGCAGCGAGACCGAGACCACCATGCGGCGCAATCGTCAGGCCATCGACAGTATCGCGCTTCGGCCCAGAATCCTGCGCGACGTATCGAACATAGATTTGTCGACGACAATTCTCGGTTTTCCGTCGTCGATGCCCCTGTTCCTCGCGCCCATGGCGTCGCTTCAGATTGTGACGCCGGCGGGTGCCATGGCGGTCGACGAGGCGGCCGAGGAAAAGGGCCTGATCAACATTCTGAGCGGCCATACCCAGCCCGGCCTGGAAGAGATAGCGGTCAACAGCCTGCATCCGAAGTTTTTTCAGATTTATGTGAGAGGCGACCGCAACTGGTACACGGACCTGCTGGGGCAGGTAAAACAATATGACTACAAGGCGCTGGCCGTCACCGTCGACACCGCCGTCTACAGCAATCGCGAACGGCAGATGATGGCCGGCTGGGAACCGCCGACCCGGCGCAATGCCGGCGGCCGCGAGTATCTCGCCGCCCTGAACTGGGATACCTATGACGACATCGCCGAGATCTGGGGCGGTCCGATGATTCTCAAAGGCGTCGGCACGCCCGAAGATGCCCTCATGGGGGTAGAACATGGCGCCGCGGTGATCTATGTCACCAACCATGGCGGCCGCCAGCTCGATCATGATCGCGGATCGATCTCCGTGCTGGCGGACATCGTCGATGCGGTGGACGGCAGGGCCGAGGTGTTTGTCGATGGCGGCTTTACCCGCGGCACCGATATCCTCAAGGCCATGGCCATTGGCGCCAATGCGGTGGGGATCGGCAAGATGCAGGCCTGGGCCCTGTGCGCCGGTGGCCAGGCGGCTCTGGAAAACTGCCTGGACATTCTCAGGAATGAATTGACCATAGCCATGGGGCTGCTGGGCGCGCGTTCCCTCGCTGAGTTAGACAGAACCTATCTCGCCAAAGCGCGCCCCGTCGGCCCGACCCACGAAATGAGTGCCTTTCCATTCCTTCCCAAAGGTGGCCGGCTGGTCTGAGCACCGCCCCGCCTCACAAACACACAGCTTGCGGAGAACGCCATGAGCGAAGCCGATTTTCTAACCACTCACGACATGATCCTGATGGCGCGCCGCAATATGGACCAGGATAACTGGGACTATATTTGTGGCGCCGCCGAGAGCGAGACGTCACTGCGGCGCAACCGCATGTCGCTGGACTCCCTCGCCTTCAGACCCCGTGTCTGCCGCGACGTCAGCGAGATCAACACCGAAACCGATTTCTTCGGCCACAAGCTGCGGATCCCCGTCATGCTCGCCCCCATGGGTGGCATCGAGCGGTTTTCGCCCAACGGCGCCAACGACGTGGACGACGCTGCAAAGGAATTCGGAACGGTCAACTTCCTCTCCACCGTCTCCCAGCCCAGCCTGGAAGAGGTAGCCGCCAATTCGGACAATCCCAAGGTTTTTCAAATCTATGTCCGCGGCGACAACGACTGGATCAAGGAGCTTGTCCGGCGGGTGGTGAAAGCCGGCTATAGCGGCGTGACCCTGACCGTCGATTCAGCCTTCTATGGCAATCGTGAGCGCCTCAACCCGGCGCAGCTCGCCCTCCGCCGGGTGGCAGCCCGCGAATGGCAAAAGAAAATCACCTGGGACACGGTCAAGATGATCCAGGATGAGATCGGTGACATACCGTTCCTGCTAAAGGGCATCATGACCGCGGAAGACGCGGCGCTGGCCGTCGAGCACGGCGTCAACGGTGTTTACATTTCCAACCATGGCGGTCGTCAGCTCGACCATGTGCTGGGCAATATTCAGACCCTGCCGGAAATCGTCGAAGCGGTGGACGGCAAAGCCGAAGTGTTCATCGATGGCGGCTTCACACGCGGCACCGATATCGTCAAGGCGTTGGCCCTGGGCGCCAAGGCCGTCGGAATCGGCCGGCTTCAGGCCTGGGCGCTGGGCGCCGGCGCAGCCGGTGGCGTGGTGCGGTGTCTGGAACTTCTCGAACGGGAAATTCAGACCACCATGGGGCTGATCGGCATCACCAGCCTCGATCAATTGACGCCTGACTGTGTCACCCCCGCCATGCCGGTGGCCCTGCCCCATGAATTCAGCGCGTTCCCCCACTTGCCCGGTGGGCGGATCACCTGAAATTTTCGCGTCGCATTTGAACAAGGACTCATGCTCATGAAAAAACTCGTACTGGAAAGCACCCTTCCCTTTCAGGGGCTTTGTGAACTGGTCGCCGATGCCGAAGGTCTGTTCGAGAAAGAGGGGCTGATCGTCGAATGGGTCGACCGCGAGGCCGGCGTTGATCGCAACACCTACACTGACATCACCGATCCCAAGGATGCCGACCCCCATTCCAGCCACGGCGCCATGTTCGAGCAGGGCAAGGCCGATATGTATAACGCCTGCGAATGGGGCAATTACTGCCGCGTCCAGGATTCCAGCGTCCAGTCCGGCCGTCAGGTGGGACGGCGATCCATCGTGACATATGCCGCCCTGGCCGTGCGGCCGGATTCACCGGTCTACACACCGCAGCAACTGGCCAACCGCCTAGTGGGCGTGCCGTTTTTCTTCGGCACTCATTATCTCGCGCTTCATATGCTCGAAGGCTTCCTGCCCCGTGATCAGATCAAGGTGTGCAAGGCGCCCATGGGATCCCGATACCGCTATGATGCCATGATGCGGGGCGAGATCGAAGCCACCACCCTGACCGAGCCCTATATCACGCTGGCCGAAAAGCAGGGTTGCCGTATCGTCAGCTCGGCCTTCTTCCACGGCACCGAAGTTGCCTCGGACAAGGTCGATGCCGAAACCTATGGCATGTTCAATCGCGCCGTCTGCGAGGCCGTGCGGCGCATCAACGCCGACAAGAAAAAATATCTGCAATACTTCATCGATTTCCACGGCAGGAAAGATCCCGAGATTGCCGCACTTTCCGCCAGCGATATCCGTGAAAGCAATATCGTCGTCGTGAACCCCGCCCCCATCCCGGACGCCGAACTGGAACGCACGGCAAACTGGATCAAGAGCTGGGGCATGCTGATCAACACAGACAGCGCCGCCGATCTGGTCAACATGGATGTTCAGTCGACCGCCCACGCCGCCGCGGAATAACAGAAAAATACGTCAGTGGCGGGATTGTTCCCGCCAAACAACTGTTATCCATAGAGTAACGCGAAATCATACAAATCGTCCGTCGCACTCTCTGACAGGTCACCGATGGTCCAGCGATTGTTATTTGTGCTTCTATTCGTGGTGCTTTGGCATCAGCCCTCCTTGGCCCAAAAGGCACCGTTGGCGGCGGTCGATTTAGAACTGATCCTGATGGCAGACGGGTCGGGCAGCGTCGATGATGAGGAATTCATCCTGCAAAGACGAGGCACGGCCAAGGCGCTTCGCGATCCCGCCATCATCAAGGCAATCAAGGGCGGTATCCTGGGACGCATCGCGCTGTCCTATGTGGAATGGAGCGGGCCGGAACTCAAGGTCCCCATCGTCGATTGGACAATCATTCGAACCGGGCCCGATATCGCGGCCTTTGCGAAAACACTGGAGGACCATCCGCGCGAGCTTTATGGCGGCGGCACGGCGGTGGGCGATGCCATCGTCTATGGTGCGGAATCCATCCTGCGCAACAAAATTGACGGCACAAGGCGGGTCATCGATATTTCGGGCGACGGGCCCGACCGCAACGGCATGAACGCCATCGACGGGCGCGACTACGCGGTCTCCAAGCGCATCACGGTCAACGGCCTGCCCATCCTCGCCTTTGAAGGCGACTATCTCGCGGAATTCTTCAAAACCAACGTGATCGGCGGCCCCGGCGCCTTTTACATCGCCGCCCAGGGATTCAAGGATTTTTATACCGCCATCCGCCGCAAGCTCATTCTCGAGATTGCCGGCAAGAAGCCCGCGGATTCAAACCAAACAGCACGGCGTCATTGAGGCGCCGTTATCCAATTGGATCGATGGGCGTCCCCATGGGGCAGTGCGCTTCGATCACCTCACCCACCGACAGGCACAGTTCTTCCCGGAACCGGTTGGCGACAATCTGAACGCCCATGGGAACCCCGTTCTCTGTACCGGTAGGAACGGAAAGTCCAGGTAGTCCAAGGAGGGATATGGCGGTCAGGGGTTCATGGGCCCGCACCAGTTCACCTAACGCCGCATCACCCTGCTGGTCATAATCTATGGGGAAGGGCAGTTTCCAGGAAACCGGCATCAGGACGATGGGATAGCGCTCAAGAAACTGAAGCCAGTCACGCAGGATGGCGGTGCGTCGGGCCAGCGCACGGATGAACGCGCCATGGTCCAGGAGCGTCGCATTGGCCATGGTTGAATGACGCGCCTTGATCACCGCCTCATCGCCCAGCTCATCAATGCTGTTGGCTGACGACGCGCCGTCTTTATCGGCCATCATGCCTTCTTCGGTCAGCATCAATGACCAGAAAAGGTTAGACGCTTCCGCCATATGAGGCGGCGTCACATGTTCCACCTGATAGCCGGTATCCCCCAACCAACCGGCCGCCCGGTCAAGTGCCGCCAAAACCGCCGGATCGCAATCGACCGACCCATCGGCAGTCAACACAGCAACGGAGAGGGGGCGTGCCGGCTCCGCAGTGCTTTCGTTTACGGCAACGCTCCACGGATCCCGGATATCGCACACACTCATGGCATCAACGGCCAGACGCAAATCGGCGACGGAACGCGCCATCGGCCCGTGTACAGACGTAATCTGGGAGAACAAACCGCGTTCCTGTTTGGCACTGGGATTGAAATTGGGAAAACGCCCGACCGTCGGCCGCAGACCACTCACGCCGCAGGCATAGGCCGGATAGCGCACCGAGCCGGCGCGGTCATTGCCGTGAGCAATGGCGCCGATGCCCGCGGCCACTGCAGCGGCTGCCCCACCGCTGGATCCACCCGGCGTCCGGCCGGCATCCCATGGATTGAACGTACGGCCATGCAGCGCGTTGTCGGTAAAGAACCGCGTCGAGAAAGCCGGTACATTGGTGCGCCCGACGATCACCGCACCAGCGTCGCGCAAGCTGGCGACGATCGCGCTGTCTTCATCCGCGATGAAATTCTTGAAAGCCACGACGCCGTTGGTGGTGGCCCGGCCGGCATAGTCCGTATTGATCTTGACTGTGATCGGCACGCCATGAAGCGGACCCAATGGCTCGCCACTTTTCACCGCCGCATCCGCTGCGTCCGCCGAGGACAGGGCCTCATCCTCCAGGACATCAACCACCGCGTTGATGGCCGGGTTGACGGCGTTCAGCCGCTCGAAACAGTTCTCCGTCGCCTCGCGCGCGGAAATCAGACCCGTGCGAACCCCATGGGTTATGTCCACCGCGCTCCACCGCCAAAGATCGTCAGCCATATCACTGCTCCGTTTGCATCAAGATCGAACCATATAACAGGACGAAGTCAGCTTCATCCCCTCGAACGCTTCCGATCTATTCGGCAACCGGCACGCCAAGCCATTTGACCCGGGCAAGGCGTCCATTTACCGTCGGGTACACGATATTTTCTTCTGATCCGGAGGTTCTCTTGTCCAAGACATCCAAGACCGGACGTGCCAAGACCGGGCGTGAATGGGAATCCCCGCCACCCGTCGCGGCGGAGGATTTTGTCAGCTCGCTGGTCTATACGGACCAGACTCTGTTTGACGAGGAAATGGAGAAGGTCAAGAAAGCGACCTGGAAATTTGCCTGTCACGAAAGCGAAATTCCCGAAATCTACGATTACCGCTGTCTCAACCACGCCGGCATTCCGCTGATCGTCACGCGCAGCGAAGACAATGTGATCCGCACCTTCATCAATGCCTGCTCGCACCGTTCGGCCATGGTGCTGCGCGAACCCAGCGGCAATGCCAAGCAATGGATCTGCCTGTTCCACCGCTGGGCCTTCAATTCCAAGGGCGCGTGCATCGCCATCCCGCGCGAAGGCGCCTATGAGGAAAGCGGCATCTGCAAGGAAAACCGGGGATTGCGCGAAGTTCGCACCGGCGTGCGCCTCGGCATGGTGTTCGTCAATCTCGACGACGATGCGCCCGAGTTGGACGATTACCTCGGCGATGCGCTGGAGAACGTGGAAGATGTGATGGGTGCCAAGGATTTGGAAGTCTTCCACTATCACCAGACCGTGCTGGATGTGAACTGGAAGCAGTGGCACGAGACCAACATGGAGACCTATCACGAGTATCTTCACTACGTGAACCGCAATGTCGCCATGAAAAGCAAGGGCTATGGCGAACGCACCTGGCGGCTTTATCCCGGCGGGCACGGCACGCTGAACCCCATGCAGCAGACCTATTCAAACATTAAAGGTTGGGCCCAGCGCGACACGGCGCCCCTGCCCGGCATGCAGCCCAATGAGTTCAGGACGGTAAAGATTTTTCCCGACACCAATATCCTGTGCCGCGCCACCGTGATCCGCATCGATACGTCAACGCCGCTTGGCCCCGACAAGACCCTGGTGGAATGGCGCGGCATCGGGATCAAGGGCGAATCCGAAAAGGACCGCACCATGCGCCGCAATCACCACAACCAGGTCTGGGGGCCGCTGGGACGGAACCTATACGAAGACGCCTATGCGGTAGAATGCGTCGAGGCCGCCAACCGCCATGGCGCCGCGCCCTATTCGGTGATCGCCCGGCACGAGGATCTGAAGACCCAGGACGACGCCATGATGCGCAGCTTCTATGCGGAATGGAGCAAGCGCATGGGCCGCCCGGCGCACAATCCGGTGAACATATCGGACCCCGCATGACCCTTGCCGATGACGACTTACGGACGCTGATCCATCAATCATGCCTGTGTCTGGATGATAACAATTGGGACGGTTATCTCGATCTATGCACGGAAGACTTCACTTACCGCATCACCACCCATAGCCCGGAACTGCGCAAGGACATGGTCTGGCTCGAACAGGACCGCGCCGGCATGGCACATCTGTTCGGCAATCTGGAAAACCATGTGACTCTCAATGGCCGCTTTCTGCGCCATGCCAATGTGGCGTTGATCGAGCGTAGCGATGAAAGCACCGCACAGGTAACAACCACGTTCCTGGCGGTTCACACCGATCTTGAAGGGATCACCAAGCTATTTGCGGCGGGGCGTTACAACGACGTTGTCGACCTCGGCGGCAATCGCCCCTTGCTCCGAAATCGCGAAGCCCGGCTTGACACGCGGGACCTTGGTGGCGGCACCCATTTTCCGATTTAGCCGCCGATCAGCCATTGTCTTTCAGAAATCCGACGATTGCCGGTAGTAACTCAGGCGCCAAGGGCAACAAGGGCTTTGTATAGGTCGCGAAATTGCCTTCCCGGTCCGGCGGAGCGACTTTAAGAACGTGATTCATCTGATTGATTTTTAATGATGAAATACCCGGCCGGGCTCCCGCCAGCCGGTCTACATCCTCCACTGATACCTGCAAATCATTCGTACCCTGTATGATCAGCGTAGGGACCGTCACCAGGGCTAGTTCTTTCACCGGATCGTACTTGAACCAGGACATCAGATAGGGCTGAACCGATGGCCGGTATTGGGCGTTGAGTTCGGACGGAATCTGGGGAACCAGAGTTCCGGCTTCCAGTGATTTCATGATCGCGTGGATTTCATCCAGCAGCTCGTCGGGGATCGCAATGCCAGGGGCGGCAAGCTGCCGGCGGATCATTTCGGCGGCCGGATGGCCGACAGCGGCCAGCAGAATAAGCCCACTTGCCTTGAAGGTCTG
Source organism: Rhodospirillaceae bacterium (assembly GCA_018660305.1). The sequence continues at coordinate 10,550 of JABJKO010000320.1, read as the reverse complement.
TGCGGCCAGGGTGGCAATCAGCCCGCCTTCACTATGCCCCAGCAAAAACACCCGGCGAACGTTCGGCACATCCTGCAGAAACCGCGCCCAGCGCACGGCATCGTCCACGTAGCTTTCAAGCCGCAGATCGGCCTCGTTCTTTACCGCGGGTGCGCTTTCACCGATCCCGCGCTTGTCGGTTCGCAACGAAATATAACCGGCCTCGCCCAACCCATGGGCCAACATTTTGAGGCTGTTGTTCTTTAGGCCGGGCTGGCCATTGCCATCGCGGTCGGTTGGCCCCGAACCGGACCAGATCAACACGGCATCATAGGGGCCGCTGCCTTCGGGCACGACAAGGGACCCATGCAGTGCCTGATCGCCGCCGCCGATGGAAACCGGCTTGTCGATCATCAGCATGGCGCTATGCCGGTCTCAGGCGGCCTGTCCCTTTTTTGCGTCCTGGATGGTCTGCCAGATGCGGCCCGGCGTCGCCGGCATATCCATGTGGCGCACGCCATAGACAGACAGCGCATCGACCACCGCGTTCATCACGCAGGGCACCGCGCCCACCGTGCCGGCTTCGCCCGCGCCCTTGCAGCCCAGCGGGTTGGTCGCCGTCGGGCACGGGTTACTCTGGACTTCCACATAGCTCATGTTGTCGGCGCGCGGCATGGCGTAATCCATGAAGGAACCGGTTACAAGCTGGCCACTCCCCTCGTCGAACACGATTTCTTCAAGCAATGCCTGACCGACACCGTGGGCAACACCGCCCTGGATCTGACCCTTGAGCGTCAACGGATTGAGCACCGTCCCCACATCGTCGACCACGTTGTAATTCACGATATCGAGAACGCCGGTTTCCTCATCGATCTCCACTTCGCAGACATGACAGCCATTGGGAAAGTTCTCCGCCGATGTCTCGAAAGTCTGCAACGCCGACAGGCCGGGCTCCACATCGTCGGGCATCTTGCCGGGCTTGTAGGATTCCTTGGCCACATCCTGGAGACTGATGGAGCGGTCGGTACCGGCAACGGTAAACTGCCCTTCCGCGAACTCCATATCGGTCTCCGCTGTTTCCAGCATGTGGGCGGCAATCTTCATGGCTTTTTCGAGGATCTTTTCCGAACATCTCAGAACGGCACCGCCGCCGAGGGTCGCCGAGCGCGACCCGCCGGTGCCGCCGCCAAAGGCGAGGATGGCCGTGTCGCCCTCGTTGAAGGAGATATCCTCAAAATCCAGCCCCAGAGTCTCGTTCATGATCTGCTTGTAGATGGTCTCATGGCCCTGCCCCTGCTGGCTGGTGCCGGCATAGAGTGTGACGGTGCCGGTTGCGTCGAACCGGATTTCCGCCGATTCAAGGCTCGGTGCGCCGGCCCGCTCGATGCTGTTGGAAACGCCGATACCGCGCAGCTTGCCGTTCTTCTTTGACTCGTCGCGGCGGGCTGCGAAGCCGGCATAATCACCCATCACCAGGCCTTTTTCGAGATTGTCGCCGAAATTGCCACTGTCATAGGTGAAGGTCAGTGCCGTCTTGTAGGGGATGGCCTCCGGAGGGATCTGGTTGATGCGCCGCAGTTCCGCCGCATCCATGCCGATGTCGTCGGCGGCCAGATCGATGAGGCGTTCGATCACATAAGACGCCTCGGGCCGGCCGTTGCCGCGGAACGGGCAGATGGGGTTGGTGTTTGTGAACACCGCCGTCACATCCGTGTGCATGGCCGGGATGTCATACGTCCCCGCCATGGTGCCGAGATTGGCGATGGGCGGCAATGTCCCCTTGCCCGCCAGATAGGCGCCCACATTGGCAAAGCTTCTGGCCCGCACGGCGAGGAACTTGCCATTGTCGTCCAGGGCAATCTCGCCCTCCCAATAGACATCGCGGCCGTGGTGATCGCTCATGAAACCTTCCGAACGGTCACTTACCCATTTGACCGGCCGTCCGATACGGCGCGAGGCCCAAAGGACCAGAACATGTTCGCGGTAGGTGGCGCCACGCAGACCAAAGCTGCCGCCCATATCGCCGGCGATGACACGGAACTTGCTTTCCGGCTCCCGGAAGATTTTCTGGGCGAGTTCGCTTCTCATCTGCCACGGGTAATGGCACCCGGTGTAGAGCAGCCATGAATCCATACCCGAATTGTAATCTCCAATGGCGCCACGCGGCTCCATGGTCAGATGCGCGCTGCGATTGACCGGCAGGCGGCCCTTGACCACATGGGCTGCCGCCTCGAACGCCGCATCGGTCGCGGCCTTATCGCCAACGGTATGGACAAAGCAGTGATTGTCTTCGGAATCGGCCCAAATTTTCGGCGCATCGGGCTGCGCCGCCTCATAGGGCGTGGAAACCGACGGCAGGATATCGTAATCGACTTCGATAAGTTCGGCGGCATCCCTCGCCTGATCCAGTGTCTCGGCGATGACCAGAGCCACATAATCGCCGACCATTTTCACTTCATCGAGGACCAGCACCCGGTTGACCGGCTCGAACATGGGGGAGCCGTCGCGGCGCTTCTGCTTGGGGGTGCATTCCAGAATGCCGTACCCGTCATCCACGTAATCCTGACCGGTGAGGATCTCGATCACGCCCGGCGCCGCCTTTGCCGTGCTGATATCCATGGACAGGATTGTGGCGTGGGCGTGGGGCGAGCGCAGGATATAGGCACGGGTTTCCCGCGGCAGGACGTTGTCGTCCATATAACGGCCGCGGCCGGTCAAAAGCCGCGGGTCTTCGGAGCGGGGAACAGGCTGCCCGATGCCGAATTTCTGTACCATTATTGTGCGCTCCCTAATCAAAACTCATCGCCCGGCCTGGCCGGTTTGGCGGGATGATATTCGCGACGCGCATTAAAGGAAAGGGGCGCCGCCCGATCCCGTGACATTGATACCAACTGCCTGCTATCTTGGCGGCCACAGCGATTAAAAACATCTCAGAAAAAGAGGCAATCAGGTATGAGCGACGGTCCCGGCATCCGTAAATCCAACACCCGTTACCAATCCGACATCATCGTCGATATGATCAAAATGTATGACTTCCCGGCGATTCCGCTCAATCCCGGCGCCAGCTATCGCGGGCTCCATGACAGCCTGGTGAATTACGGCGAAAACGATCCGCCCATGATGCTGTGCAATCATGAAAAGATCGCCGTACAGATCGCCCACGGCTATGCCAAGGCAACCGGCAAACCCATGCCCGCCGCGGTTCATAACGTGGTCGGGCTGCTGCACGCACCGCTCGCCATCTATTACGCCTATATCGACCGCTGCCCGGTCTTTGTCATTGGCGCCACCGGCCCCATGGACGAGAAACTGCGGCGGCCGTTTATCGACTGGATCCACACCGCTCACGCGCAGGGCTCCGCCGTACGCGATTATACCAAGTGGGATTATCAGCCCTCCAGCGTCCACGGCGTGCCCGATGCCTTCGCCCGCGCCTATTCCATCATGATGACCGAACCGCAGGGTCCGGTTTACATGGTCTACGATGCCGGCCTTCAGGAAGCGGAACTGACGGAAAACGTCCAGATCCCGTCGGCCGACGCGGTGAAAGTACCGCCGCGCCTTGCCGCCGATCCCAAGATTATCGGTGAAGCCGCCGATATGCTGCTGGCCGCCGATTATCCGGTGCTGCTGACCGAATATGCCGCGCGCGCGCCCATCGGCTTCGACGATACGGTCGAGCTGGCCGAGACCATCGGCTCGGCGGTGTTCGATATTAATAAACGTCTCGGCTTCCCCAACCGTCACCCGCTCAATGTCAGTATGCATGACGACGCCTTCAAGGGCGCGGATTTGGTCACGGCGCTCGATGTGGTCGATTGGACCCGGGGTTCGCATAAGCCCAACTGGGAAACCCGTGAGGTGGAAGCCATCACCACGCCCGACTGCAAATGGATCGACATCGGCTTCGCCGATATCGAAATCAGCAAATGGGCCACTGACTATAACAAGCACCACAATTGGGACATGCGTATCCTGGCCGATACCGCCAACGCCATCCCCGCCCTCACCGCTGCCTGCAAGACACGCATCGACGGCGATGCAAAACTCGCCGCCAGGATCAAGGACCGGACAGAGGTGGTGGGAGAAAAACACGCCACTCAATGGGCCGCCTGGCAGGATCAGGTCAAGGATACCTGGGACCAGATGCCCATGCATGAAGCGCGCATGGCCCACGAGGTCTATGAAGCCATCAAGGAAGATGATTGGGTCCTCACCGCCGGCACCCTCAAGGATTGGGTCCGCAAGGTATGGAACTTCGACAAGCCCTATCAGCATCCGGGACGCGATCTCGGCACCGGAACGCAGTTCGGCCTCTCGCTGGGCGTTGCCTATGCCTACAAGGACACCGACAAGGTTGTGGTCGACCTGCAGCCCGACGGCGATCTCATGTTCGATCTCGGCGCCCTGTGGGTGGCCGCGAAATACGAGATCCCCATCCTGGTGATCATGTACAATAACCGGGCCTACTATAACGATTGGGCGCATCAGATTTCGGTGGCCAACAAACGCGGCACCGACACCGACCGGGCTTACATCGGCATGGATCTCGAAGGCCCGGCGCCGGACTTCGCCCATATCGCCAAGGGTCTCGACTGGTATGCCGAAGGCCCCATCTTCGACCCTGCGGAAATCGGCCCCGCCGTCGCCCGTGGCATCGAACAGGTGAAAAAAGGCAAACCGGCCCTGATAGATGTCATTACCTGGCGCCGCGGCGAAGCCGCATGAGATGGAAGACCGGGGAAGCAGCGTAGCAGACACCGTGTTGAGTACCTGTTTCACGAACCACAGGAGACAACACCCATGATGATACAGAATGCGCCTGACGGCGAACCGCGTTTCATCTGCCTGATGACCGAGCATATGGATCTGTGCCGGCAATTCGCCGAAGCCTTCGGCAATGACCGGTTCGAAAAGCCGGTGCCCTTTGAGGAAACGGTCTATGCCATTTCCCACCATGATCGCGGCTGGGATCAGTTCGATGCCAATCCGGTGCTGGATCCCAAATCCGGTTTTCCAACCGGCGTCGGGGGGGCCAAGGGTCCGGGCGGGGCGGAAACAACCCGTCTGTCGCCCGAGTTCAACGAGAAGCGTCACGCCTATAGCGGGCTGCTCGCCTCCATGCATACCTGGGGTCTGTATAACGCCCGTTATGGCTATTCCGATTTTCGGGTGCGGATCGGCGGCTCTACGTCGATCCCCATATCACCGGACATGGCCGATGAAACCAATGGAATCCTCGAAGGGGAAATCGCCCGGCAGAACCGTCTGAAGGATATGCTGGCCGCGGACCCGGCCACAAAAGACTGGGTCGATGAAGACCGCCTGTTCCAGAACTACAAGCTGCTGCAGTTCTGCGACACGCTGGCGCTTTATTTCAATTTGCGCCACACGACCGAGCGGACGGAAGAAATCTATATACACGTGCCGCAATCACGGACCAGCGATGCGTCGGTGACGGTCAAACCCCTTGGTGACGATACCTATTCATTCGCACCGTTTCCGTTCGCCGGGGACAGTCTCGATGTAAGCTGCACCGGACGCTATTTCACCGCTCTGCCGGGGGACGAGGCGTCCGGTGATCTTGCGGCGGCCCTTCAGAATATTCCGGTGGAAACGCAGGTACACAGATTTGTGGCCGCCTAACGCACATTAGCTTGTCATCCCGGACTTGATCCGGGATCCCGTTTGTCCGGTGGGTCCCGGCTCTCGCCCTGCTCGGCCGGGATGACACTTTTTGTCGTGATGATATTCCCCGAACCGGCGTCACCTGCTAATTTCGGGCAACCGAACGATCTTTCAAAAACAACACCTCAAGGGACGGCATCATGAGTGGTATCCAAAAATCCAATAGCCGCTATCAATCGGACATCATCGTCGATCTGATCAAGCAATTCGGCTTCAAGCATATTGCGCTGAACCCCGGCGCGAGCTATCGCGGCCTGCACGACAGTCTGGTCAATCACGGCGAGAACGACCCGCCCATGATGCTGTGCACCCATGAGAAGATCGCCGTCCAGATGGCCCATGGCTATGCCCGCGCCACCGGCGAGCCGATGATCGCCATTGTCCATAATCTGGTTGGGCTGCTGCATGCGCCCATGGGGGTCTATTACGCCTATCTCGACCGCGCGCCGGTCTTCGTCATCGGCGCCACGGGCCCCGTCGCCGAAAACAAGCGCCGGCCGTTCATCGACTGGATCCACTCCGCCAATGTGCAGGGCCAGGTGCTGCGCGATTACGTCAAATGGGATGCGCAGCCGGCGTCCATCGATTATGTGCCGGACGCTTTCGCCCGCGCTTATTCGGTTATGATGACCGCCCGTCAGGGTCCCATCTACATGTGTTATGACGCCGGGCTTCAGGAAGCCGAGTTGGATCATGATGTTCTCATGCCACCGGAGAGCGCCGCGCGGGTTCCGGCCCAGGCGGCACCGGACGCTACGGCACTGACCGAGGCCGCCGATATGCTGGCCGCCGCGGAACGCCCGGCCATCGTCGCCGATTTCGCCGCCCGTCCGCCCCATGGCTGGGATCATGTTGTGGATCTCGCCGAGACATTGGGCGCCAGCGTGTGGGATGTGAACTCGCGGCTCAACTTCCCGGGCAATCACCCGCTGAATTTGTCCATGGATCAGGAGGCCTGCTACGACGGTGTCGATTGCGTGCTGCTGCTCGATGTGGCCGATTTCGAAAAGCACACCCATGTGCGCGATATTTCCACCCGCTCGGTGAAACCTTCGGTGAAAGAGGACGCCAAATGGATCGATATCGGCTGGACCGATACGGAAATCTCAAAATGGTCCATGGATTATTCCCGCACGCTCTATCCGGACATCCGGATGACCGCCGATGTGGTGACCGCCTCACCGCTGCTGACCGATCTGCTGAAACAGCGCATCGCCAACACCGACGGGCTGGCGCAGAAAATCGCCGACCGCACCGAGATCATCGGCAAGAAGCATAATGAGATCCGCGCCCAGTGGCGCAAGGACGCCGAAGAAGACTGGGATTCCCAGCCCATGACCGAGGGTCGTCTGGCGCTGGAAGTGTGGGAAGCCATCAAGGACGAGGATTGGGTGCTCACCGCCGGCACCATGCATGACGCCGCCCGGCGCCTGTGGGACTTCGACCGCCCCTACTGCCATGGCGGGCGCGAGCTTGGCACCGGCACCCAGATCGGAACGTCGTTGGGCGTGGCGCTGGCCAACAAGGGCAAGGGCCGGTTGTGCGTCGATCTGCAGCCCGACGGCGATTTGATGTTCGATGCCGGCGCGCTGTGGATGGCGGCCAAGTACGAAATCCCCATGCTCATCGTCATGTACAACAACCGCGCCTACTACAACGACTGGAACCACCAGATCGTCATCGCCAAGAACCGCGGCACCGATCCCAGCCGGGCGTATATCGGCATGGATTTGCTGGACCCGGACCCCGACTTCGCCGGTCTCGCACGGTCGCAGGGCTGGTGGGCCGAAGGGCCCATCGAGAACGGTGATGATGTCCAGGGCGCGCTAAAACGCGCCATCGAGCAGGTCAAGAAAGGCAAGCCGGCCTTGGTGGACACGGTCTGCATGCGTGGCAAGGGCAAGGCGGCGCTGACATAAGCGACAGGAGATACCTGCCGGCGGTTTCATGATAGAAACACTGGTTTCACATGAAACCGCCTCCCCCTCTGACCCGTCTCACCGAAATATGGCTTGAGCTTCCCGCCAATCTGAGAGGCTTCATCTGGTTATCCGCCGGCACGCTGATCGTCTCGGTGACCGACGCCGCCATCAAGATGCTGGGCCGTACCATCCCACCGGTGGAACTGGTGTTTTTCCGCTATGTGGTCGGCATTATCGTGCTGATGCCACTGTTCTACCGGATGGGCTTTGTTGGTCTGAAGACGCAACGGCCCGGCCCGCATATCTGCCGCCTTTTCCTCGCGACTCTTGGACAGACCGGCATCTTTATCTCCATCGTCCACATGAATTTGGCCGATGCGACCGCGCTCATGTTTTCCAAACCGCTTTTCACCACGATAATCGCCGTCCTGTTCCTGTCGGAACTGGTGTCGGGTCGCCGGTGGACGGCCACGATCATCGGATTCGCGGGCGTCATCGTCATGCTGCGGCCGGGCGCCGGGGTGATCGATCCCTATGCGCTCGTAGCCGTGGGCGCCGCCTTATCCATGGCAATGGCCAACGCACTGATCCGTTTCATGGCCCCGACAGAGCCGCCGACCCGCATCCTGTTTTATTATCATCTAGGCGGCGTGTTCCTGCTGGCCGGCCCGGCCTTCTGGGTTTGGCAAACACCGGAGGGCACGGACTGGCTGCTCATCTTTCTGCTCGGTTGTGGACAAACCCTCGCCATGATCTGTTACGTTCGCGCTTTCTCTGTGGGGGAAGCCAACGCCATCGGCCCCAGCGAATATGCCCGACTGATCTATGCCGGCCTGATCGGTGTTTTTATATTTGGCGAGACCATCGACATCTGGACCCTGGTCGGCATCACCATCATCGCTGCCGCCACGCTTTACATAGCGCGCGAGGAAAGCCGGAAACCGGGTGCCTGAAGCGCGCTAGGTGCCGTTGGGGCGCCTGATAAATCCACGTTAACGCTTAAGGAGGACAAGGATTCGAGAGCGCCTTATGGTGCGGCGATCCGACCACTCTTGTCGAACTATCTGTAACGTCCGAGATACCAAACATGAAGACTTCGGGGATCGTCCGGAAAATAATAGTCGAGCCATTTTTGTCCTCCCGAAACCCCAGCAAGTCTTCCCTGCTTTTCATCAAATTCAAGAATCTTGTATCGCCCCCCGTCATCGTAGAACGCCTTGTAGGCAACGATTAGCTGCTTGGCGAACTCGAGACGGCGTTCGCAGGAGTGCGAAAACTGGAGATAAATGCGCGGTAGTTGATGGTCGTAAAGGCGCTCCGCTGACGGAACCGAAAGGGACCGTCCAGCCGTTCGACTATGTTGCCAAAGAAAGCTCAGCATGTCTTTCTCACGAGGAATAATTTTCCGTGGAGGGTCAATGATGTCGACCGCCACGAGACACTCCTTGACCCAATATTTGGGTTTAGCGCTGTAGAAATCTATTCTCCGAAGGTCATCGGGCGTCGGCGGCCGAATTGTCATGGTAGCAATTTTGGGTGGGTATTTTCGCTTCAAATTATCACCCACCAAAACGGAGATCGCTTTTTTGCTCCGTTCGCAGCTTGCCAGGAATAAAAAGAAAAGGCGCTTGTCGACGGTGAGACCCTCTCGATAGTCCGGAACCGAGGGATCGGTAACAACCGCGTACCGGTCGAAATTACTGAATGATGGAAACGTTACTTTGCTTCGAGCGAGTACTTCCAGCGATGGCGAAGTCGTGAACTCCACCCAACAGGCGGGGCTGGGCACTGTATCTCCTTTGGACGCGAACGGTGTCCCGGATAAAAGAACGAACACCAGTCCGGCCAGGAAACCGGGCGACCGTGGTCGTAACGGCTGCACCCGCCACCGCCTTGTTAAAAGGGTATCCATGATTATTCGCCTCAATTCGGCCTTCCTATTCGGTTTGCCTACTACTTTAACGGCCATAACATCAGTCATGACTATTATTTAAGGTTGTTTTTTTGGATTTAAAAGCCCCCCCTTCCGGCGCCATTATCTGCAACAAGACCCCCAGCGACATATCGCTGGTATCCGCTTGTGGCGGAATGAAAACCGTTGCCCGGAAACCGTGCGGCCAATCGAAGGGTGGTTCGGCATATTGTTGCGACCCAATGACTTTTTTAACATTGTTTGCAGCCATTGCCCTCCGCTCCATAGTCTTCTTATCATCGCGAAAGACCGGCAACACCCTGCCGTTTTCGTCCAGTGGATGCCAGTCCACGCGATAGCCAACACTATCATTTCCTAAGGTCGCGGTGCTTGCATCGACTCTGATCGGGCCTTTGACATTCACCTCTCGCTTTCCGCTCCCAAATGGCACGGCGGTCGGCTTCCACGTCAGTTTATCGAGCTTTCTGATCTCTGCTTCGGAAAGCCGTTCATCGGCCGGTATAAAACCACGCGGCCTTGGGTTCGTATCGGCGTCCAGATCGTTACGTCGTTTCATTGCATCTTCCCGCTCGGCTACCGATCGGGTCACGGCGTCCGGTTTGAAACGGCCCCTCGACGTTTTGGCAGGCGCAGTCTTTTCCGCAACTGCCGTCAAGAGCGCTTCATGGGCCTTGTCGCCTTGCTTCAGTTCTCCGGTTACCGGCAGGCCGTTATCCTGCTGGAATTTCTCCATGCCCGCCACCAGCCGGCGGGTGATGATGGGCAACGGGTCCCGGGTCTTATCGAAATTGAACAGCCCGAGCCGGCCCAGCGCCTTGGAGACGCCAATAATGTCTTGCGGTTGGTTGGTGAGGCCGTTGCCAATGGGCGCGGTGATGTCGAGTTCCGCTAGATCAAAGGACGGTTCGGCGGGAAATGCTCCCCGCTCACGTTGGATATTGCGCTCGGTGGGACCGGCGGGCGTGATCAGCCCATCCTCCTTGAGCCCGTGATCGCGCTGAAAGGCCCGTACCGTCTCGTCCAACGGC
>JABJKO010000222.1 GCA_018660305.1 Rhodospirillaceae bacterium | reverse complement strand
TTAAGATTCTGTTCACCATTTCCACGGCAAAAATCAGGCGTTGCAAGCCACTTGCCGTAAACCGCCCGACTCCTTATGTTCCGCCGGACTCTAATGAACAGAACGGAACCAGCCCTCTCCCCCTCCCGGCCACCCACAGGATACTCGCGATGGGTGGCCGGGAGGGGGAGAGGGCTGGTTCCGTTCTGTTCATTAGAGTCCGGCGGAACATAAGGAGTCGGGCGGTTTACGGCAAGTGGCTTGCAACGCCTGATTTTTGCCGTGGAAATGGTGAACAGAATCTTAATCGATGGCCGTCATTGGGACCCGTAATCCCGGCACGATCTAGTCAGCCGGAGTCTGATCACCCGGCGCTGGCGAAAATTTCGGTCAGGCGGGTACCCGGATAATACGTCTTTTTATAAGCTTCACGTTCCCGGTAGCGTTCATACCATCCGGTCACGGCGGGATGCGTGCCCTCCCACAGACGGCCGAGACCCAGATCGGCGGCGCGGTCTATGGTGGGCAGCAGACAGGCATCGGCCAGGGTAATCCGCTCGCCCATCAGCCATGGCCGCCCATCGGCGCCCAGCGCGCTTTCCACCCGGTCGGCGGTCTGCTGCAGCCGGTCCAGGGCCTCGCCGGTTTCGCTGTCGCTGAAGCTGCTTTTGTTCAGGCGCTGGTAAAAATGCTTGCGGATGGGATGGTTGTCCGCCATCTCGGCATATTGGTCTTCGGACATGGTGGCGTAGCGCTTGACCAGATACTGGTTGAAGGACGGCACCCGGATGGCCGGTGTCGGCACCTCCTCGAAATAGCGCAGCCATTTGCGCAGATGGGCGCGGCCCACGGCGTCGGGCATGGACAGGGAATTTTCGGGAAACACCTCATCGAGATATTCCACGATCACCGATGAATCGATAATGACCTCGTCATCATGCACCAGCGTCGGCACCACCCCGTTGGGGTTCAGCGCCAGGTAAGGCGGCTGCAGATGCTCACGGCTCTTGTGATCGACGATGCGGTCCTCGAACGGCAGTCCCTTTTCCCACAGCACCAGACGTACTTTCTGGCTGCAGGTCGATTGCGGAAAATTATAGAGGGTGAGGGTCATGGGTGCGTTCCAATGGGAAGGATGGGGGCCATTCGAACCATTTCCCGGATATCCGGGTCAAGTCCATTGCTGTCCGGTTTACGTGCTGCATTGACGTTTTGCGCGCCGGACGGCGCGCGACCCCCCACCTACACCTCCCCTCCCTATAGAGTGGGGAGGAAAAGTGTATGCAGCGGATTCCAACTTTAATTTCCCCTCCCCCATCGTGGGGGAGGCTGTAGCCGCGAAGCGGATACAGGGAGGGGGGAGACAGCCCCGACCATGAATTTGGGGTCTCTAAACGCCCTTCTTCAGCGTCGCGGGCGTGATGAGCACGCCGAACTCCTTGCACCAGACCACCACACTTTTGACCGGTGTGAGATCGACCGACGCGGGTATCTTGTAAATCTGGCTCCCTTCGAAGGCACGGATCATGCCCAGGTCTGTGACCTTGGCGGCTTCGAAATCGTCGTTGGTCTTGATGTCGGCGCGATCCGCCAGATAGATATGGAACCGCGGTCCCGGCCCGACTTTGAAATCGGACTGAAGATGGACGATGCGGGCACCATCCGCGCCCTTCAGAAGCTCCACCTTGCCGCTGCCGTAATGGATGGGGTCGGACGGGTTGGCATGAATAAACATACCGGCCGCCACAACGGTTTTGGAGGCGCGGTCGGCGACCTGCTCATTGGCCGCCGGAGGTGGAAACAAGTAGGGGAAACCAACGATACCGCCGGCGAATCCGATAACGCCACCAACGATCCCGCCGATGACCAATGAGATAAGAACTTTTTTCATGTGATGCCCTCCCCCATCAAGATAGGAAGGGCCAGAGTGATTCGCAACCCACGGGATACTGCTCTATCCCCGCAGAACCCCACCATTCTGCTTGGCGACGGCGGCGACGATCTTGTCGGCGATGGCGTCAATTTCCTCGTCGGTCATGGTGGCGTCGGTGGGCCGAAGAGTGACCGCCAGGGCGAGGGATTTCTTGCCGTCTTCGACGCCCTTGCCGCGATAGACATCGAACAGGGCGACATCCGTTATGAGCGCCCGGTCGGTGCCTTTGATGGATTTGATCACATCGCCGGCGGCGACATCCTCGTCCACGATGAAGGCGAAGTCGCGATGGACCGGCTGGAACGCGGACAGGGTGAGCAGCGGCTTGGCGGCGCCGGCTTTCTTGCGTGCCGGGGGAACGTTTTCGAGAAACACCTCGAAGGCGGCGATGGGGCCATCGGCTTCCAGGGCGCTCGCGATGCGCGGATGCAGCTCGCCGAACTGGGCCAGAATTGTAGGCCCAAGCCGGGCACAGGCCGACCGGCCGGGATGATACCAGTCCGGCGCATCATTGCTGATCTGCAGATTGGCCACCGGCGCACCGGCGGCTTCCAGCGTCGCCAGCGCATCGGCCTTGGCATCCAGCGCATCCACCGGCCGGGGGGTCGCGGCCCAGTCGCGGGGACCGGTGCTGCCGGCCCGGACACCGGCGGCGACCAGTGCCTGGCCCTCCGGTGTGTCGTCGGCATATTGCGGACCCAGCTCGAACAGGGCGGGGTTCTCGGCGCCACGGGCCTGGTTGCGCGCGATGGCGGCCACCAGATTGGGCAGGATCGACGGGCGCATGACAGCCAGATCGGCGCTGATGGGATTGACCAGCCGGACGCTGTCGGTGACCCCGCCAAACAGCGCCGCGCTTTTCTCGTCCATGAAGGAATAGGTGACGGCCTCCACCAGGCCCCGCGCCGCCAGGGCGCGCCGGGCAAATTCGGCCCGCTGCTGGGCGGCATCGCGCACCGGTTTCGGCACGGTGCCCGAGCGCGCCAGATCGAGGCTCGGGATCTTGTCGTAGCCGTGGATCCGCAGGACTTCCTCGACAAGGTCCGCCTCGCCCTCGATATCCGGCCGCCAGGGCGGGATGGCGCAATGAAGAATGTTGCCGTCGATGCGGGTCTCGAAGCCGAGGGTGGTCAGGATGCTTTCGGATTCCGCGATGGGGACATCGATCCCGCCCAGCGACAGCACCCGCGGCGCGCGGAGAAAACAATCGCGCTGCCAGGACGGCGCTTCACCGGCGGCGACGATTTCCGAGGCTTCCCCGCCACACAGATCGAGGATCAGGCGCGTGGCGATTTCCGTGCCCCAAACCGCCGAGGTGGGATCGATGCCGCGCTCAAACCGATAGCGCGCGTCGGAGGCGATGCCGAGCTTGCGGCCGGTCTCCGCGATGGCGATGGGGTCGAACAGGGCGACCTCAAGGAATACGTTGGTGGTCTCTTCGGTACAGCCCGATCCGGCGCCGCCCATCACCCCGCCGATGCCCTGAACCCCGTCATCGTCGGCGATGACGATCATGCCGTCATGGAGGGTGTAGTCGCGCTCGTCCAGCGCGCCGAGGGTTTCTCCGGCGCGGGCGAACCGCATGGTCAGGTCGCCGGCTATTGCGTCGGCATCGAACACGTGCAGCGGCCGGCCGAGATCGAAGGTCGACCAGTTGGTGATATCCACCAGAGCCGATATGGGCCTGAGCCCGATGGCGCGCAGCCGGTCCTGCAGCCATTGCGGGCTCGGACCGTTTTTCACATTGCGGAAATAGCGCCCGACCACCAGGGGGCAGGCATCGCCGCTATGGGCGGGGAAATCGCGCAGCCATTTGATGGGGGAGGCGAAGGCGCCCTTAACGGGCTTGCCGTCCAGCGGCTTCAGTGTCCCCAGACCGGCGGCGGCGAGATCGCGGGCGATGCCGCGGACCGACGCGCAGTCGCCGCGATTGGGGGTCAGCGCGATATCGATGATCGGATCGTCCATCCCGGCCCAGGCGGCCCACGGCGCCCCGACCGGGGCGTCTGCGGGCAGTTCGATGATGCCTTCATGATCTCCCGACAGCCCCATCTCCTTTTCGGAGCACAGCATGCCGTTGGAATCCTCGCCGCGGATCTTGGCCTTCTTGAGGGTCATGTCCGTGCCCGGGATGTAAGTCCCGCTGGGGGCGAATACGCCTTTAAGCCCGGTCCGCGCGTTGGGCGCGCCGCACACCACCTGCATGACGCCGTCTCCGGCCTCGACCATGCAAATCTGCAGCCGGTCGGCATTGGGGTGCTGCCGGGCTTCCTTGACCTCGCCGATGACGAAGGCGCCGATGGCGTCGCCGCGATTGTCGATTTCCTCGACTTCGAGCCCGAGCATGGACAACCGGTCGGTGATGTCGTCGAGCGATGCGTCGGTCTCGAGATGTTCCTTGAGCCAGCCCAGGGTGAATTTCATGAGCGTTTCCCCCGCCTTTTTTTCGTCATCCTCGCACTTGATGCGAGGATCTTGTGCCGGCGGAGGCTCCCACGGTGGGAGACCCTCGCATCAAGTGCGAGGGTGACGAAATTGATTTGGCTGCGGCATTGGTATCCCTGGTGGTTGCTCCTCATCACAGCCCCCCCGCCACGGTGGGGACGTCGAGGGCGGAGAAGCCGTAATGGCGCAGCCAGCGCAGATCGGATTCATAGAAAGTCCGCAGATCGGGAATGCCGTATTTCAGCATGGCGGCGCGCTCGATGCCGAGCCCGAAGGCGAAACCCTGGTAACGGGATGGATCGATGCCGCAATTGGTCAGCACGTTGGGATGCACCATGCCGCAGCCGAGGATCTCCAGCCAGTCGGCGCCGGCGCCGATGGTCAGCCCGCCGCCTTCGCGCGAACAGCCGATATCCATTTCCGCCGAAGGTTCGGTGAACGGGAAATAGCTTGGGCGGAAGCGTGCCGGCAGATCGTCGATGCCGAAGAATGCCCGGCAGAACTCGATCAGACAGCCCTTGAGATGCCCCATATGGGTGGTCTCGTCGATCACCAGACCTTCGATCTGGTGGAACATGGGCGAATGGGTGGCGTCGTAATCGGCCCGGAAAGTCCGGCCCGGTACAATGATGCGGATGGGCGGCGCCATATCCAGCATGGTGCGGATCTGCACCGGCGAGGTATGGGTGCGCAGCACCAGCCGCGAGCCGTCGTCTTTCTCGGGCAGGTAGAACGTGTCGTGTTCCTGACGGGCCGGGTGTTCGGCGGGGATATTGAGGGCGGTGAAATTATTGAAATCGGTCTCGATATGGGGCCCTTCGGCCACTTCGAACCCCATCTCGCAGAAGATCGCCACCATCTCGTCGATGGTCTGGCTGATGGGATGAATGCGCCCGGCACTCTCGGGGCGCGGTGGCAGGGTCATGTCGATGCGCTCATGGACCAGCTGTTCATCCAGCGCGGCGGTCTCCAGCCCTTCCTGACGGGCGGCGATGGCCTCGGCGACGGCATCCTTGACCACGTTGAGGGCCTGGCCGCGGGCGCGGCGTTCCTCTGGTGCGACCTGGCCCAGGCCCTTCATGAGCGTGGTGATACGCCCCTGCTTGCCCAGCGCCGACACCCGGACCGAATCCAGCGCCTCCAGATCGGCGGCGGCTTTCACCTCGGCCAGAAGCCCGTCGCGCAAACTATCGAGATTATCCGTCGTCATTCCGTTATCCGGTGGCCCTTATCCCGGTGGCGACTGGTTGGGTGGGGCGGTTCGCGCCCGGCCGCTTAGCTGCCGAGCGCTGCCTGTGCCTTCTCGCAAACGGTCTTAAAGGCCGATGGCTCCCGCACCGCGAGATCGGAGAGCACCTTCCGGTCCATCTCGATGCCGGCCTTCTTGAGGCCGTTCATGAGCTGTGAGTAGGTCAGTCCGCATTCGCGGGCCCCGGCATTGATCCGCTGGATCCACAGGCTGCGGAAATTGCGCTTGCGGACGCGGCGGTCGCGATAGGCATATTGCAGCCCCTTCTCGACCTTTTCCTTGGCGATGCGGAACGCCGCGTTGTTGCGGCCGCGATAACCCTTGGCCTGTTTGAGAACTTTCTTGTGGCGCGCATGAGCCTGAACGCCGCTATTGACGCGTGACATATGTTTCCTCCGTCAAAATGGCTGTTCAGAGATACGGCATGTATTGCCGGACGAGCTTGGCGTCCCGCGGCGACATGATGGTCGTGCCGCGCGCCTTGCGCTTCATCTTTTTCGGCTTTTCTTCGAGACAATGGCTTTTGTAAGCGAAATTACGCTTGATTTTACCCGTGCCGGTCTTGGAGAAGCGCTTCTTGGCGCTCGATTTGGTCTTCATCTTGGGCATTTCGGTCGTCCTTATTCTAGCGGTTTACCGTTCCGGATCACCTCGGCATGCCCTTTTCAGGCCGGGCCATCCATTTCGCGGGCCAACCGCCCACGAAAGCGCGGGTTTATATAGCCAGACGCGGCAAATTGCAAGGGTCCCGAATCTAGGACATCCCTTGCAAACCCGTCTTTTAATCGGGGAGAGGCGCCCTACCTGGGCGCGATGAGCATCACCATCTGACGGCCTTCCATGCGCGGCATGGATTCGACCTTGGCTTCCACCTCCAGATCGTCCTTGACCCGGTGAAGCACCTTCATGCCGAGATCCTGATGGGCGAACTCGCGGCCGCGGAAACGCAGGGTGACCTTGACCTTATCGCCCTCTTCCAGAAACCGGCGCATGGCCTTCATTTTGACATCGTAATCATGCTGCTCGATACCGGGCCGCATTTTGATTTCCTTGATGTCGATGGTCTTTTGCTTTTTGCGCGCTTCGGCCTTGCGCTTCTGGTCGACAAACTTGAGCTTGCCGTAATCCAGAATCTTGCATACCGGCGGATCCACATTGCCGGCCATCTCGACCAGGTCGAGACCGGCTTCTTCCGCTTTTGCCAGGGCTTCTGCTGTGGGAATTACGCCGAGGACTTCGCCGTCGGCGGCAACCAATCGGACTTCCGAAGCCACGATCAGGTCATTGATGCGCCGGTCGTCCTTTTGAGGCACCGGCTGCTGATAAGGTCGTCTTGCGATCTGCGTTTCTCCTGTGTTGTTAAATCCGAACCACCACGGGGGATTTAGGGCTGTCCCGTGGGTGGTGCGGCCTCTTCCGTGAGTCTATCGAGCGCTTCCGCCAAGGCAAGGACTTCCTGAGACTTACCCCCAAGCCGGCGGATGGCCACTGTACGGTCCGCGACCTCATTGGCGCCCACCACGATGATCGCGGGGACTTTCGCCAGGCTGTGTTCGCGAATTTTGTAATTGATCTTTTCGTTGCGCAGATCGAGCTCGGCGCGCAGCCCGGCCTTGGCGCAGGCGGCCTGGACTTCCAGCGCATACTCGTCGGCCGCCTCGGTGATGGTGGCGATGATGATCTGGACCGGCGACAGCCAGAGCGGCATGCGGCCGGCATAATTCTCGATCAGAATGCCGATAAAGCGTTCGAACGAGCCCAGGATTGCCCGGTGCAGCATGACCGGCCGGTGTTTCTGGCCGTCCTCGCCGACATATTCCGCGTTGAGCCGCTCGGGAAGCACGAAATCCACCTGCAGCGTGCCGCATTGCCAGTCGCGTCCGATGGCGTCGCGCAGCACGAATTCCAGTTTCGGCCCGTAGAAGGCGCCCTCACCCGGGTTGAGCGAGAAATCCAGCCCGGCTTCTTTGACCGCTTCCATAAGCGCGCCTTCGGCCTTGTCCCAGGTGGAATCCTCACCGGCGCGGATCTCCGGCCGGTCGGAGAATTTCACCACCACCTCTTCAAAGCCGAAATCCCGATAAATGGATAGCAGCAGATCGCAGAAGCTCAGCGTCTCCGACGTGACCTGGTCTTCGGTGCAGAAAATATGGGCATCATCCTGGGTGAACGCCCGTACCCGCATGAGACCGTGCAGCGCGCCCGACGGCTCATAGCGATGGCACGAGCCGAATTCGGCCATGCGCAGGGGCAGATCGCGGTAGCTCTTGATACCCTGGCGGAAGATCTGGACATGTCCCGGGCAGTTCATGGGTTTGACCGCCGGCGTGCGGTCATCGTCGGTATCGGCCGTGAACATATGTTCGCGGAATTTTTCCCAATGGCCGGATTTCTCCCACAGCACGCGGTCGTACAGCAGGGGCGTCTTTACTTCCTCGTAGGCGGCGGCTTCGAGGCGGGTCCGCATATAGGTCTCGATGGCGCGGTACAGCGTCCAGCCCTTGCGATGCCAGAAAGCCTGACCCATGGCCTCTTCCTGGAAATGGTAGAGATCCATTTCGCGGCCGAGACGGCGGTGATCGCGCTTTTCGGCCTCTTCAAGCTGATGCAGATAGGCCTTGAGTTCCTTGTCGTCGCGCCACGCTGTGCCATAGATGCGCTGCAGCATGGCGTTCCTTGAATCGCCGCGCCAGTAAGCTCCGGCCAGCTTCAGCAGTTTGAAACCGGTGCCCACATGTTTTGTCGACGGCAGATGCGGCCCGCGGCACAGATCGAACCAGTCGCCCTGGCGGTAGATCGACACCGCCTCGTCGCTCGGCAGGCCTTCGATGAGCTCCGCTTTGTATTTTTCACCCATGCCTGAAAATGTCTCGATGGCCTCGGCGCGGTCCACTTCCTCGCGCACAAAGGCCTCATCGGCTTTGACGATGTCGCGCATCTTCGCCTCGATCTTTTCCAGATCCTCGGGCGTGAACGGGTCTTCGCGGGCGAAATCGTAATAGAAGCCGTTCTCGATGGCCGGGCCGATGGTCACTTGCGTGCCGGGATAAAGTTCCTGGACGGCCTGCGCCATGATATGGGCGGAATCGTGCCGGATCAGCTCCAGCGCATCCTCGTCCTTGCGGGTGATGATGCGGACCGCGGCATCCTGTTCGATGGGCCGGGAAAGATCGCGGATTTCGCCGTCGATTGCGACGGCAAGGGCGGCTTTGGCAAGACCGGGACCGATGGAGGCGGCAAGGTCGTAGCCCGTCACCGGACCGTCGAACGGGCGCACGCTGCCGTCCGGCAAGGTGATGGACACACCCGCGCCCGCCGCATTATCACGCGGCGCGCTTTCGTTCGCATTGCTCATCGGGCGAACATCAGGACAGTCATCACTCCAAAAGACGGCATCAAAGGCACGCTAGACCTTGCCGTTTAACGCAATCTTAACGCCGCGGCAACCTCATCGACCGGAAGTTCGGCCAAAGAATTTCGTTGCAGCACCGTCACGGCGGGCCCGCGCGGTGCGGTTAAGGTGTAATCGGAGTCGGCGGAAAACAAGACCACCGATGGACAGGCCGCGGCGGCGATTAAATGCATGGGCCCGGTATCATTGCCGATGGCAATGGTGGCCCGCCGCGCGAGGGCTGCTATTTGCCCTAGATCGGTGTGTCCGGTCAGGTCGAGCGCGTCCTTGCAGGCCGCGCCAATTTCGTGGGCCAGGCCGGATTCGCCTTTGGTGCCGAGGATAACAGATTGTATGCCGTCGGTGGCCAGCTTCCCGGCCAAATCGCCATAGCACGATTCCGGCCACCGCTTGGCCGGCCGGTGTGGCGCGCCGCCCGGCACCATCAGCGCATAGGGTTCGGCAAGAACAAACCGGGATATGTCGCCGGCCACCCAGGACAGATCCGCATCCGGCACGTCGTCGATGCCGGCCATTTTAAGCTGTTCGTTCTGGCGCTCGATGGAATGCATGAAGTCGCGGCCGGGATTGGCGTGCGGGTGCGAACAGCCCGGCGCGATGCCCGACCATTGGGGACGCGGTCCCGGCCCCATCAGACGGAAATACCAGCCGCTCCTGTCCGATGTCTGCAGATCATAGACCCGGTCGAAACGGCCGCCCCGCAGCCTGCTTCGCAGGGCCAGCCATTGATCCATGCGCAGGAGCGAGGGCCGCCTGTCGATCCAGATATCGTCGAAATACGGGCTGGCGCGGAGGAACTCTTCATAGGGCTGCGTGGTCAGCAGCGTGATGCGAGCGTCGGGATGGTGCCGTCTGATGGCGGCGAAGGGGCCCAGCGCGAGCACCATGTCGCCCAGCGCTCCCAGTTTGATGACGAGAATGCTTGCGGCGGACTCAGCCGCCATTATTCCGTGGCTCTGACAAAACCTCTTCGTACACCGTGAGCGTCCGTTCGCACATCAGCTCTTTTGTGTAGTCATTCCGGACATTGGCGATCACCCGGCCGGCCAGTGCTTCGCGGGCCGAGGGGGCGAGGCCGAGCGCCTCGCGCAGTGCAGCCGCCAGCGCGCTGGCATCGCCCGGGGCCACCAGCCAGCCGGTTTCTCCCTGGGCCACAGTTTCCCGCGCCGCGCCATGGTCGGTGGCGATCACCGGCCGTCCCATGGCCTGGGCCTCGGCGATGACGCGGCCGAACGCCTCGGCCTCGATCGACGTCGACACGACCACATCGGCCAGCATGAAGGCGGCCGCCATATCGCGGCAATCGCCGACGATCTGAACCACGCCCTGGAGTCCCCGCCGGGCAATCTCGGATTCCAGTTCCCTGACATAGCCCGACCGGCCCTGATCGCTGCCCACCAGGATACAGCGTAAATTCGTCCGGTCTTCCAGCCGGGCGAGGGCCTCGATCAGTACCCAGTGGCCTTTCCACCGCGTCAGACGGCCGGGCAGCATGACAATGCGGTAATCGTCGGGGAGCCGCCATTGCTCGGCGAGCTGGATGACGCGCTGGGCGCTCACCGCCGCCGGATCGAACAGGCTGGTGTCGACACCGCGGGGGATGATGCGGACTTTTTCCGGATCGGCGCCGTAACGCGAACAAACCTGCTCGGCAATGAATTCGGAAATGGCGATGACCCGGTGGCCGCGGGCCATGACCGAATTGTACCAGCGCTTGACGGGGTTTCTTGCCGTGTAATTGCCATGGAAGGTCGTCACGAAATGGACGCCTGTCCGGTTGGCGGCGGCCAGGGCGCTCCAGGCCGGCGCCCGGCTCCTCGCGTGAAGAATGTCGACATTATAGAGGCGCACCAGCTCGGCGATGCGTTTGACATTGCGGCGCATGACCAGCGGGTTCTTGCTGTCCGCCGGCAGATCGATATGGACGGCGCCGGCGCGCTGCACCTCCCGGACCATGATGCCGCCCGACGACGCCACCAGAGATGTCCAGCCGGCCTGGACCAGAGCCCGGGCGATATCCACCGTGCCCCGCTCGACACCGCCGGTCTCCAGCGAGGGCAGGATCTGCAGGACGACAGGCTTATCTTTTGTCTCGGCCACTGTGGTGTTAGGTTCGATTGCTGGAAACTCCATGACGCCAATCACGTGTCTATACACGTGGAACCGGGTTGATCCTACCCATTATGATAGACACGCCCCGACCGGCCAACGATCGCTCGCAGAACGCGGCACCGAAAATTCTAACACGGGCCGACGGCACAACCATCGCCTACCATAAAAGTGATGGCAAGGGGCCCGGTGTCATCTTTCTCGGCGGATTCAAATCCGACATGACCGGCACCAAGGCGGTCGCGCTTGAAGCCCATTGCCGGGCGGCGGGCCGGGCGTTCCTGCGGTTCGATTATCAGGGCCACGGAGAATCTTCCGGCCGGTTCGAGAACGGCACCATCAGCCAATGGGCAGAGGATGCCATTGCCGTTCTCGATGAGGTGACCGAGGGGCCGCAGGTGCTGGTAGGCTCTTCCATGGGTGGCTGGATTATGTTGCTGGCGGCGCTGGCGCGGCCCGATCGGGTTGCCGCCCTGGTCGGCATAGCCGCGGCGCCGGATTTTACCGAATCTCTCATGTGGCAGCATTTTTCCCCGGAAACCCGTGAGACGCTGCTGCGCGACGGTGTCTTCTCGGAACCTTCCGACTATGACGACGAGCCCTATATTATCACCCTCAAGCTGATCGAGGATGGGCGCGACAACCTGCTTCTCGAACGCCCCATTGCCATCCATTGCCCGGTGCGGCTGATCCAGGGCATGGCCGACAGCTCGGTGCCATGGGAGCACGGGCTGGCCCTTGCGGAAAAGCTTCTCTCGGAGCATGTCACCCTGACCTTGGTGAAGGACGGCGACCACCGCCTGTCCCGCGACGAGGATATCGCGCGGCTTCTCCGTATCCTGGATACGACCTGCGACGAGGTCGGGCAGGACCGTGTTTAGCATCAGACCGGCCCGCACCTCCGAGCCGGGTTAGCCTTCAGCCGCCAGGATTGCGCGCAATCCGCTGCGATAATCCGGGTGTTTCAGGGTCACCCCCAATTCCGATTTTATGCGATCGTTGCGGACCAGCCGATTGTCGGCATAGAAGCTCCGGGCCATGGGGCTGAGGCCGGCATCGTCGAACGCAACCAGGGGCGGCGGCTCAATGCCGAGAAGCTCACAGCCATGGGAGGTGACATCGGCGCTCGGCGCCGGCGTGTCGTCGCATAGATTATAGATCGCCCCGGCATTGGGCCGGGCCATGGAGGCCCGCAGGACGGCAACGATGTCGTCCACATGGATGCGCGAGAACAGATGATCCGGCCTGTCGATGCGCCGTGCCGTACCGGCCCGCACCTGATCCAGCACGCTGCGTCCCGGACCGTAAATGCCGGCGAGCCGAAATACATGCACCGGAAAGCGGTCTTCATGGCAGAGCGCCAGCCATTCCGCCTCCGCTGCCACCCGTCGCTGGCCACGTTCGGTGCTCGGCTGGCAGGACGCGGTCTCGTCGACCCAGGCGCCGCCGGTGTCGCCATAGACGCTTGTGGCCGATAAATAGCCCGCCCATGAGAGTGTCTCGATGGTCGTTATGTGTGCGCTGTGATGAGCAAGCACGGGATCGCCCGCCTCATCCGGCGGCACCGCGGTCAGCAGATGGGTGACGCCGTCCAGAACGCCGGGATCGGCCAGCGGCGCCGCGCCATGGAACACATGGGCCTCAAAACCCTGCGCGGCCAGAGTGGCACAGCCCTCCTCGCTGCGGCTGGTGCCGGCAATGGTCCAGCCTTCGGCGTGCAGCGACTCGGCGAGATGCGACGGTGAATATCCAAGGCCGAAGCAGAACAGGCGGGGCATCTGTGTTTCCAGTAACGGCGACCCGGTTTATGGTCGCGGCGGCGGAGACACTAAACCGAATTTCGGCCAGGAGGAAACGCGCAGGGACCATGGCAGGCAAGGCGAAGAGTGTTGTTCCGGGCCTCGCGCTGTTGGCCGGATTGGTTGCGGCCGGATTGCCGGCGGTTGCTCAGCGCCCTGATAAATATGCGCCGCAAAGCCTCGAGGCCCGTGAATATGCGGCCTGTATGAAACTGGCCCGCAGCAATCCCAAGGCGGCCCATGACTCCGCCCTGGCGTGGCGCGCGAAGGCCGGCGGCAACGCCGCCATCCACTGCATCGCCGTCTCCCTGCTTGGGCTCGGCGAGACCAGCCAGGCGGCCGAGATGCTGGCGGAACTGGCCGGGCGGACGGACGCCAGGCGGCCTGATTTAAAGGCCGGGCTTCTCGGCCAAGCCGCCAATGCCTGGATCGTCGCGGACCGTCCGCAAACGGCGGAGACGCTTTTGACAAAGGCTCTTGCCCTGAAGCCCGGCGATGCGGAGTTGCTGATAGACCGCGCCATCGCCCGCGTCGCGCTCAAAAAGATCTGGGCAGCGCTGGATGATCTCAACGGGGCGCTGGATCTCGAGCGCGACCGGAAGGATGCCCTGACGCTCCGGGCCAGCGTCTGGCGCCGTCTCAAGACGCCGGAGCTGGCCGGCAAGGACGTGGATCGGGCGCTGGTCCTGGATCCCGACTATCCCGATGCGCTGCTGGAACGGGGGCTGATCCGAAAGGCCGGCGGCAATGTGGCCGGCGCGCGGGCCGACTGGCTGAGGGTGCTTGAGATCGCTGCCACCGGCCCGCTCACCGAGGCGGCGCGCCGCAATCTGGAGATCATGGATCTAAAGAAGAAATAGAGAGCCGGAGCGCTTTCTAATGAGTCTCAAAAATCCAGATTGGCGTAATGCTTGGGCGGCGGTTCGCCGGGCAGGTGGTCGGCGAGGATGGGCCGGAAGGACGGGCGTGATTTCATGCGCATGTACCAGTCCTTGGCATCGGGATAATCCTCCCACGGCACATCGCCGAGATAATCCAGTGCCGAGAAGTGGGCCGCGGCGGCGATATCGGCCAGGGAAAAATTGGAACCGGCCAGCCAGGTGCGGCGGTCGGTCAGCCAGCCGATATAGGCCAGATGATGATGGATGTTCTCCTTGCCGGCCCGGATCGCCGAGGCGTTGGGCGAGCCACGCCTGAGAAACCGCTTGAGAATTTTCTCGCCCACCAGATTGTCGCTGACCTCGCGGTTGAATTTCACATCGAACCAGGCGACCAGGCGTCTGATCTCGGCGCGCTCCGCCGGTGTTCCCGAGATCAGGGCGGTTTCCGGTTCGATTTCCTCGAGGTATTCGCAGATCGCCGTGGAGTCGCTTAGCACCAGGCCGTCGTCCTCCACCATGACCGGCACATCGCCGGCGGGGTTGAGGGCGAGAAACTCCGGACGGCGCTGCCACAGATTTTCCGTCTCGAGCTCGAACTCGAGCCCTTTCTCTTTCAGGACGACGCGAACCTTACGGCACAGCGGTGAGAGCCACAGATGATAGAGAAGGCGCATGGCGGAAGTTTAATGGAACCGGTGCGTCGGATACAGAGGAACCGTTGCGGTGTTTCGATCATATTGATTCGCACCAGCCCGCTCCCCCACCCGGCCACCGGTTCTTTATCCCCGGCGGGCACCAACCCGTCACGCCAACCCTTGATGCCCGCCGGGTTGGCCGGCGGCGGTGGGCAAACTACAGACAGGTGGCCGGGTGGGGGAGCGGGCTGGTTCCGTCTTTATGGAAAATGTTCTAGCATCAAAAAAACATATTTAAGGGAGGATCAAGTGGCTACTGAACTGACCATCGCGTTGGAACGTTATGACCGCCATGTCCCGTTTTTCATGGGGATGGTGCCGCAGCCTGAGGGCGTTACGCTAAAATCGCTCGAGGTGGGCATGGCGCCGCCGCGCCGCGACGGCATCGACCGTCACCGCCGGTTCATGCAGGACGAAGAATTCGATATCTGCGAAATGTCGGTATCGTCCTATCTGACCGCCAAGAGCCGTGGCCTCGCCTATAGCGCCGTGCCGGTTTTTCCGCGCCGGCTGTTCAGCCAGAACCACATGTTCGTCAGCAGTGCCGCGAATATCCATAAGCCGACCGATCTGATCGGCAAGAAGGTGTGCTGCCGCAGCTTCCAGACCACCATGTCGGTGCTGGCCAAGGGCGATCTCGCCTTCGAATATGACGTGCCATGGCGCGAGCTGGATTGGCAGACCATGAGCGCCGAACTGGTGGACTGGCCGGGCCGCGAGGCGGCCGACCTGACACTGATCGACGAGCCATCGGCCCCCGATGCGCTGATCGCCGGTGAGTTGGCCATGATGATCCACCCGCACCCGCCGCCCAAACTTCTGGCCGGCCTGCGCGATGGCTCGCTGCACCGTCTGTTCCCCGATCCCAAGACCGAATGCGCGCGCTATTTCAAAAAATACGGCGACTATCCCATCATGCATCTGCTGGTTTTCAAGCAGGAGATCGCCGATGCCCATCCCAATCTTCCGCGGGAGCTGATGGCCCTGTGGGAGGATGCCAAGCATCAGGCGGCGGAGTTCTATGAGGACCCCGGCTATGCCGAGCTGGCCTTCGCGCGCAACAATTTCGAGGAAGAGCAATCCCTGTTCGATGCCGATATCTGGCCGTCAGGCCTCAAGGTGAATCGCGCCAGCGTCGAGCGCTTCATGAAGTACCTGACCGACCAGACCCTGATCGATGCGCCCTATCCCGTGGAGGAGCTGTTCCACGAAAGCGTCCTCGATACTTAAAAATGGCGAAACTGAAATTGAAAATTGCGCTGGACCGGTACGACCGCCACGGTCCGCTGTTCGAAGGTGCCGTATCCGGGCCGCCGGATGTCGAACTGGAATGTCTGAATGTCGGCCAGGGCGGTGTTGGAATCCATGGCACGGACCGCAACCGCCGTACGTTTCCGGGCGGCGAATTCGACGTCGCGGAGTATGGACTTGCACCCTATATCATCGCAAAAAGTCGAATGCCGGACTTCCCGATGACCGCCATTCCGGTCTTTCCGAGGCGGTTGTTCAGCCAGGGGCGGATGTATGTCAACATCGATGCCGGGATCGATTCACCCGGCGACCTGATCGGCAAGAAGGTAGGGCTGAACTCCTTCCAGAACTCTCTTGCGATCCTCGCCAAAGGCGATTTGTTGGCGGATTACGGCGTCAGATGGCAGGACATAAGCTGGGTGGCATCGGTCGACGAGCATTTTGAGTCCGAACAAATCCCTGATCTGTCCATCGACTATCTTGGACCCGGTTCGAGTATCGGCGAGATGCTGCTGCGCGGTGAAATCGACGCCCATTTCTGTCCCCACATTCCAGCCCCTCTACTTGGCGGGAGCGACCGCATACAGCCGTTATTTAAAGATCCGAAGACCGCGATCATCGACTATTTCGGATCGCGGGGATTTTTCCCCATCATGCACCTGATCGTCGTGCGACAGGAATTGCTGGAACGGGAGCCGTGGCTGGCAGGGGCGCTGTACGACATGTTCGAGGCCGCCAACCGCCTCGTGCACGACTATTACGACGATCCCAACTATTCGATTCTGGCGTGGGGACGCGACACGTTCGAGGAACAGCGCGAGACCATGGGGACAAATTTGTGGCCGTCAGGCCTGGCCGCCAACCGCCGCGACCTGGAACAGTTCATCGGCTATTGCCACGAACAGCATATCATTGATGCGCCCATGTCAGCCGAAAGTCTGTTCCATGATTCGGTGCTCCATACGTAGCTTAACGCAGCAACACAGATACAATCGGCACCTTATTGTCTACGGCCCCGATCCGATGCCGATGGCGGCATGGACCTGACGGTGGCCCGGAAATAAGCAGGAGGCTTCGATGGCTGACTATTCGGTTCCCGCCTTTGCCCACTTCATCGACCATATGCGCACGCTCTTTGTCGCAGATCCGCCGGAGCAGACGCTCTGGGAGGGGGTGCGCGATCTGGTAAAACGCCTCTGCGACGACGAGGCCATGCGCGCGGCGTCTCGCGGCTGGGAGGCCAAGAAGGGGCGGGAATATATTCTGCATCAGGATTCCGACCATGGGTTTTTTGTCGGCGCGCTGGTGCGCGAACCCCATCATCGGGCGGGTGTTCATGACCATGGCTCCACCTGGACCATCTATGGGGTGCTCGATGGCGATGAGCGAACACATATCTATGACCGTCTCGATGATGGCCGCCGTCCAGGCCATGCCGAGCTGAAGCTGTCGCACGAATATGAGGCGCCCACTGGTCACGTGGATATGGTGGCGCCCTATGTGGTCCATTGCGAATGGGGCATGGGGGAGCGTTCAGTGGCCATCACGGTGCGGAATTCCAACCCCAATACCCATGACCAGACCCGGTTCGATCTGGAGACCGGCAAGACCTGGGTTTCGCAGGGACTTAACCTGGTGCCGCTAACGGTGTAAATTCGCTCAAAGGCAAAAATAAAAACGACGGAGAGGCCCCCATGACTAACTATACGGTTCCCGCGTTCTCTAAATTCATCGACGAGATGAGGGCGCATTTTTCTAAAAACCTTCCCGAGCAGGAACATTGGGAAGGTGTTCGCACCCTGTTGACGCCCTTGGTCGCTGACGAGGTCATGCGCGGGGTCTCGCGCGGCTGGGAGGCCAGGAAAGGCCGCGAATATATCCTGCACCACGATCCCGATCATGATTTCTTCGTGGGCGCGCTAGTGCGCCTGCCCAATCATGTGGCCGGGGTTCACGATCACGGACCGACCTGGACCATCTATGGCGTGCTCGACGGCCAGGAAATCACCCATGTTTATAACCGGCTGGATGACGGCAGCAAGCCGGGCTATGCGGAGATCGAGCTGGCCGGCAAGTCCGATGCGCCCACTGGCCATGTGGACATGGTACCGCCCCATGTCCCCCACGCCGAATGGGGCAACAGTGACCGCTCGGTGGCCATCACGGTCAGGACCACCAAGCCGGGCAGCTATGATCAGGTCATGTTCAACCCGGAAACCGGCCGGACCGGCACGTCGCGGGGGCTGGAGCTGGTGCCGTTGCCGGTTTAAAAAGTGCGAAACACGACAAAAACAAG
>JABJKO010000228.1 GCA_018660305.1 Rhodospirillaceae bacterium | reverse complement strand
GATAAAGGCCATGAGCGCCGTGCCGGCAAAGGCGCTGGGCTTGTGTTTGCGGATCACGATGTCCTGCGGACTCGGCGCGATCTCATCCATGATGTCGTTGCCGTCGCGGTTGAACCCGCTGGCATGGGGGGCGGTAACGTCTTCTTCGGTGCGGGCGTTTTTCCAGGCCCAGCCACCGGCGTCCCAGCCGTCGTTACGCGACGTGCCGGTGGTGTAGATGACCGGGATCCCCTTGTCGTGGCAGGTATCGATCAGCTTGCGAATATGGGGCAGGGCATCCCAGGCATCCTCGCCGCAGGAATTATGGAATTTCTTGATGGAGTCCAGAATGGGCTCGCGTTTATCGCCGCAAAAATTGTAACTGACGTCGATGACCAGCAGGGCCGGCTTTTTACCGAATCCGGCCCGGGCTCCGAAACCGCCCGTGGCGAACACGCTCTTGTCGCGGTCGGTCAGAAACTTGTCCCATATCTGTTCGGTCATGGTCTGGCTCCTTGTCCAATAGGCTGACTTAACTGTTCAGAGGTTTGCCAGACGGTAGATTGTAGTCCGCATCGATTTCCTCGATGTGGGCCAGGGCTTCGTCGGTTGAGACCACATCGGCGTATTTGGCGTTCATGTCGCATAGATTGATGGCGTGCGACGCCTGCGATCGGTCGAAGCAGGCTTCCTCCGCGATTGTGCAGCGCAGGTTCTGGCTGAAGGCATCCAGTACCGAGGCCCGTACGCAGCCCGACGTGGTAGTGCCGGTCACGATCAGGGAATCGGCACCGAGATCATTGATAAAGGCCATGAGCGCCGTGCCCGAAAAGGCGCTGGGTTTGTGTTTGCGGATGACGATGTCCTGGGGCGAGGGGGCAATTTCATCCATGATGTCATTACCGTCACGGTTGGTATCGCGGGCGTCCGGGGCGCCGGTGGCGACATCTTCGTTGCTGCGTGAGCTTTTCCAGGACCAGCCTCCCTTGTCCCACCCGTCGTCGCGGACGGTGCCGGTGGTGTAGATGACCGGAATGCCCTTTTCGTGACAGCGGTCGATGAGTTTGCGGATATGGGGCAGGGATTCCCAGGCATCTTCGCCGCACGAAGTCCGCCATTTCTGGATTGAATCGAGAATGGGTTCGGAGCGTTCGCCGCAAAAGGCGTAATTCACGTCGATGATGAGGAGCGCCGGTTTCTTGCCGCCGCCGGCTTTTGCGCCATAACCGGATGCCTCGAATACGGCTTTATCCCGCTCGGTCAGAAATTTATCCCAGATACGCTCGGCCATGATTTTACCTCCCTGCTCGGATGGGTTGTTCGAATTATATTGTGCGAACAAAAGTCTAAGCGCGGCCTCGTGAGAGGGCAAGCGCCCCGCCCTAATTAACGTTCAGGGAGACAGGGTGATCATGGTGTCGTTGGAGATGGCCGCCCCGGGATTGATTTCAGGCAGCGAGGCGACGCGCTCATAAATCGGTGAGAAATCCGGTGCGGTTGCGTCGAAAAGCTGATCGAAATTGTCGATGACAAAATAGGTTTCCTGGAAATTATCGATCCGGTAGCGGGTTCGCATGATGCGGCGCAGATCGAAGCCCAGACGGAGCGGCGTATTGCTTTCGAGGCAATAGCGGGTCTCGCTGAAGGAAGAGACGATCCCGGAGCCGTAGATGCGCAAACCGTCTTCGGTTTTGATGAGTCCGAATTCGACACTATACCAGTAAAGCCGCGCCAGAAGGGGGAGGGCGCCCAATCCCAGCGCCTTTAAACCGCCGCGGCCGTATGCCTGTAGATAATCGGCGAAGACCGGGTTCATCAGCAGGGGGACATGGCCGAACACATCGTGGAACACGTCGGGTTCCTGCAGATAATCCATCTGGTCGCGGCGGCGTATCCAGTTGGTTGCCGGGAACCGCCTCTCGGAAAGGTGCCGAAAAAACACGTCGTCCGGAACCAGGCCGGGAACGGCGACGATTTGCCATCCCGTGGCCTGCATCAGAATGGCCGACAGGGCCTCGAAATCCGGAATCTGGTCGGCGGCCACACCGAGCCCTTCAAGCCCGGCCATGAATTCGTTGCAGGCTCTGTTGGGGAGCAGGTGCGATTGCCGCATAAACAAATCGCGCCATATGGCATGATCGGCGTCCGTGTAGGTGGACCAGTTCTGATCAATAACATAATCGTCGTCTATCTGATGGTTGGCTTTGGCCACCATGATCGATCTCCGTCAGGCCTTGAGCACGCCCCGTTGGATTTGATCCTGCTCCATGGCTTCGAACAGGGCCTTGAAATTGCCCTCCCCGAATCCTTCGTCGCCCTTGCGCTGGATGATCTCGAAGAAAATCGGTCCGATGACCGTCGCCGTGAAAATCTGCAACAGCCGTTTTCCTTCCGGGCCCTGCTCGCCGTCGATCAGTATGCCGTGGCTTTTCAGCCGGGAAAGATCTTCGCCATGGTTGGGCAGGCGTGTTTCGATCGAATCGTAATAGCTGTCGGGCGGTGGGTCGATAAACGGAATACCGCGGTCGCGCAGCGCATCGACTGTCTGGTAAATATCGGCGGTGGAGAGCGCGATATGCTGGATACCCTCGCCTTTATACGCATCGAGATATTCGACGATCTGCGATTGATCGTCGGCGGATTCGTTGATCGGGATACGTATTTTGTCGCACGGGCTTGTCATGGCGCGGGACTTGAGACCCGTGAGTTGTCCTTCGATATCGAAGAACCTGGTTTCGCGAAAGGAGAACAGCTTTTCGTAAAATTCCGCCCATTTGTCCATTCGACCCCGAAAGACATTGTGAGTCAGGTGGTCGATTCCCAGAAGACCGACGCCAATGGGGTCGGGCGGCGTATCGGGTTGTGCGACGAAATCCACGTCGTAAATGGTTGAATTGTCGTACCGGTCCACTAGATAAATCAGGCTGTCGCCAATGCCCTTGATCGCGGGGATGTTCAGCTCCATGGGGCCGATGGGGCCCTGAAAGGGCGTGGCGCCCAGACTGACTGCACGTTCAAAGGCTGCCGCCGCGTCGGACACGCGAATGGAGAATGCCGCGATGGACGGCCCATGCTTGCGGGCGAAGGAACGCGCGAAGCCATTTGGCTCACGGTTGACGATAAAATTTACGTTCCCCTGGCGGTAGAGGGCGACGTCTTTCGAGCGGTGCCGGGCAACCAATGCAAAACCCATTTGATCGAACAGGGTCTCGAGTTCCCGCGTATCTGCCGCGGTATATTCGATAAATTCGAACCCATCCGTTCCCATGGGGTTCGGATGTGTGGTTTCAACGCCTGTGTTAAGCGCTTTTTCCGCTATCGCTGGCTGTTGCATTGGGTCGCGCCTCGTATCGGGTTTCGCCCGTTTCACCATCTATGCCGACAAGTTGAACGTCATATCCCCAGAGGCGCCGCAACTGCGTCAGGACCGCTTTCCGTGTCCGCATGGCCAGCGGAATCCCGTCCTGCACGGTGTGATGCAGAATAAGCTCGCGGTCCTCGAGTAAATTGACGTCAACGATCTGTATATCCGGCTCTAGCGCCGTGATTTCGTAACTCTGGGCGAAGGAATTCCGCAATCTTTCGTAACCGGCATCGTCATGGATGGCGGCGACGGTCAGATGTCCTTCGCTTGAGACATCGTCCAACTGGAACAGCTTGAACTCGCGCATGAGGCGGGGGCTCAAAAACTGACGGATAAATGATTCGTCACGGTAATTGGCCCAGGCGTCCCGCAAAACGCCGCGCCAGTCGCCTGTCCCCGCAATCTCGGGGAACCAGGCCCGGTCTTCCTCGGTCGGATCGGTCACGATCTGGCGGATATCCTTCATCATGGCAAAGCCGAGCGCATAGGGATTGATGCCGCTAAACCGCGGGTCGTCGAACCCGGGCTGCATCACGACGCTGGTATGGCTATGGAGGACTTCCAGTAGGGCCCCTTCCGTAATCAGGCCCTGATCGTAGAGCTCATTGATGATGTAATGATGGACGAAGGTGGCGCACCCCTCATTCATCATCTTTGTCTGTTTCTGCGGGTAGAAATATTGCGAGATATTACGGACGATGCGGAGCAGTTCCCGTTCCCAGCCCTTCAGGGTCGGGCTGTTTTTCTCAATGAAATAGAGAAGGTTTTCTTCGGGCAGCTTGAGCCGCTTCTTTCGCTCCGCCAGTTCTTTTTGCGTTGCGCACGAATCTTCCGGGTTGTCGACCTGTGGCAGGGTTCGCCAAAGATCGTTGTAATGTCTTTCATCATATTCGCGGCGTTCCCGTTCCCGTTCTTCCTGTTTGCGCAGGTTGGGTTTGGGTTGCCGCCGATAGCGGAAGATGCCCTGGTCCATCAAGGCATGGGCGGCGTCCATGATTTCTTCGACGGCGCTTAATCCGTGTTGTTCCTCGCACTGGGCAATATACCGCTTGGAAAATTCCAGATAATCCAGAATGCCTTCGGCGTCGGTCCATTGCTGGAACAAGTAATTGTTCTTGAAAAAATGGTTATGGCCGAAGGCCGCATGCGCCAGCACCAGCGTTTGCATGGGCATGGTGCTTTCTTCCATGTAATAGCTGATGCAGGGGCTGGAATTGATTACGATCTCGTAGGCAAGGCCCATCTGGCCCGTCTTATAGGCTTCCTGCTCCTGGACAAACCGTTTGCCGAAAGACCAGTGCTGGTACATCAGCGGCATGCCGATGGAACAATAGGCATCGAGCATCTGTTCCGCCGAAATGATCTCGATTTGATTGGGGTAGACGTCCAGACCCAGATCGTTCAGGGCAATTTCTTCGATGGCGTTATAGGCATCGCGCATGGTGCAAAAATCCCATTCCGCGCCGTCAAACAGCGGCTGGACGGTTTTCTTTTTCTTGCGCGCCTGTGTGGCTCTAGCCAAAGTTCAGGTCCCCCTAGCTCTGCTGTCCCTGCTTCCCGAACAGCTCGCGGAAGACTGGGTAAATATCGCCTCGTTTCGAAATATGCTTCATGGAGAAGTTGGGAAACTGGCCGTCGGCATCCATGTAACCCCGCCAAAGCTCCTTGCTCTCGGCGGAGTTTTCGAACAGCGCGTATTCGCGTTCATCGAGGATCTCCACATAGGCGTAATACTGGCAGACCGGGAGAATATTTTCGCTCAGCAGCTCGAGACAGCGGGCCGTATCGCCCATGAAATTGTCGCCATCGGAGGCCTGTGCGGCATAGATATTCCAGTCGGTCGGCGAATAGCGGTCGCTGATGACCTCGTGCATGGTCTGCAGGGCCGTGCTGACCGCCGTGCCACCGGTTTCCGTGCTGTGGAAAAACGTGTGCTCGTCGACTTCGTCCGCCTTATGGGTATGGCGGATGAAGACGAGATCCACTTTTTCATAGCGCCGTTCCAGAAACAGGTGGAGAAGAATAAAGAAGCGCTTGGCGAGATCCTTTTCCCGTTCACCCATGGAACCGGATACATCCATCAGGCAAAACATGACGGCCTTGGTCTTGGGCTCGGGACGCTGCTCGAAGCGGTTGTAGCGTATGTCCATCGGATCGATGAAGGGTATGGCGCGCTGGCGACGCTTGATATCTTCTATTTCAATATGAAGCTGGGCCAGGCGGCTTAGTTCGGCGGCGGTAAGGTCGTCGCGTTTTTCGAACGCTTCGGCCTCCTCCTGCAGGGCTTCCACGTGGCCTTTCATGGGCCGGCGGAGCGCCCGCCGGCGGCCGATGCTATTGGCCATTGTGCGGCGGATATTGAGATTATTCGCGGTGCCGCTGGTGGCGTATCCCGCCCGATGGGGCTTTACGGCCTGCGTTTCCTTGAGACTGGTTTTGATGAGATCCGGCAGTTCCAGATCTTCGAAAAAGAATTCGAAAAATTCCTCGCGGGACAGGGTGAAAACGAACTCATCTTCCCCTTCGCCGCTATCAGAACCTTCTTTGCCGCCGCCACCGCCGCCACCGCTTCGGGGTTTTGCGATCTGGTCGCCTGTTACAAATTCCTTATTGCCCGGGAAGACGCGCTGGCGGGAGCCGCCCCGTCTCGAATGACGGAACCGCGGTTCACCAATTCCCTTGGTCGGAATCGATATTTCGCCGTTTTGTCCGGCGTCCGAAACCTTGGAGCGATCGATCGATTGATCGACGACCTGTTTGATCTGTTCGCGGGCGCGCCGCAGAAACCGCTGACGATTGCCAAGGTTCTTATCCTTGGGGTTTAGGCGCCGATCGATCAGGTTGGGCATACGGTCCCTTACTACGTCAAACTCTGGTTCCTCATACGGTCCTTAGCCGGCCTTGTTGACCCGCATGTACCATTCGACGAGACGTCTGACCTGACGTTCGGTGTAACCCCGACCAATCATGCGCTCGACGAATTCAGCATGCTGCTTGTCGGTTTTCTTGTCTTTCTTGCTACCGAAGCTGATGACCGGCAGCAGTTCCTCGACCTGGCTGAACATGCGCTTTTCGATGACTTCGCGGATCTTGTTGTAGCTGGTCCAAGAAGGGTTGTTGCCGTTGTTGTTGGCCCGGGTCCGTAACGAGAATTTTACGACCTCGTTGCGGAAATCCTTCGGGTTGGCGATCCCCGCCGGCTTTTCGATCTTGGAAAGCTCGGCGTCGAGAATCTCCCGATTGAATACCTGGCCCGTATCGGGGTCCTTGTAATCCTGTTCCTCGATCCAGGCATCGGCATAGGCGATATAGCGGTCGAATAGGTTCTGGCCGTATTCGCCGTAGGATTCCAGATAGGTTGTCTGTATTTCGTGGCCGATGAATTCGGCATAGCGCGGCACGAGTTCGGACTTGATGAAATCGAGATAACGGTTTTCGGTTTCCTCGGGGAACTGCTCCCGTTTCACCGCCTGTTCGATCACGTAGATGAGATGTACCGGATCGGCGGCGACTTCCTCGGTGTCATGGTTGAAGGTTGCTGACAGGACCTTGAAGGCAAAGCGGGTGCTGATGCCGGTCATGCCTTCATTGACGCCAGCGGTCTCGCGATATTCCTGGATGGATTTGGCCTTCGGATCGGTGTCCTTCAGGGTTTCGCCGTCGTAAATCCGCATCTTGGAATAGTTGGACGAATTTTCATGCTCATGGAGCCGTGACAGAACGCTGAAGCGGCTGAGTATTTCCAGGACTTCTGGTGCACAGGGCGCTTCGCCCAACTCGCTCTCCAGAAGAAGTTTTTCGTAAA
This sequence comes from Rhodospirillaceae bacterium, assembly GCA_018660305.1. The sequence continues at coordinate 13,330 of JABJKO010000228.1, read as the reverse complement.
TCTTCGCTTCTTCGGTGACCTGCAGGCAATAGGGCACCTTGACGACACAGATCCGGTCGAGGAAGGCCTCGTTATTCTTGTTCTGTTTGAACTGGGTCCATTCGGCTTCGTTGGAATGGGCCAGTACCACGCCCTGATAGGGGAAGGCGCCGAGGTTCTCGGTGCCGAGATAGTTGCGTTCCTGGGTGGCGGTCAGGAGCGGGTGCAGCACTTTGATCGGCGCCTTGAACATTTCGACGAATTCCAGGAGGCCCTGGGTCGTATGGTTGAGGCCACCGCTGAAGCTGTAGGCGTCGGGATCGTTCTGGCTGTAATGCTCGAGTTTTCGAATATCGATCTTGCCGACCAGGGCCGAAATGTCCTGGTTGTTTTCGTCGCCTGGCTCGGTCTTGGCAATGCCGATCTGGCGCAGCTTGGAAGGCTGCAGGCGAACCACCGAGAACTTGGAGATATCTCCGTCGAACTCGTCGAGCCGCTTGGTTGCCCAGGGGGAAATCAAGCCGTTCAATCGCCTTTTTGTAATGCCGTATTTCTCTTCCAGCAGATCGCCCATGTGGTCGGGGTCGAACAGGCCCAGCGGCGATTCAAAGATCGGGCTGATCTCGTCACCGGCCTTGAGCACGTAGATGGGTTGTTTTTCCATCAGCTGCTTGAGCCGTTCGGCGAGGGACGATTTGCCGCCACCGACGGGCCCCAGCAGATAAAGAATTTGCTTTCTTTCCTCGAGACCCTGCGCGGCGTACTGGAAGTAACCAACGATTCTCTCGATGGTATCTTCCATGCCGTAGAATTTTTCGAAGGCCGGGTAGACCTTGATCGTTCGGTTCAGATAGATCCGGCCCAGACGGGGATCCATGCTTGTATCGATGGTTTCCGGTTCACCGATGGCGGCGATCATTCTTTCTGCCGCGGTGGAAAACATCATCGGGTTGTCGCCACACCCCATGAGGTAATCCGTGAGGCTCATGTCCTCCCGGCGTTCCTGGTCATAAATTTCAGAAAAAAGGTCGAATACTTCTGCAGCAAGCATGGACATCGCAACTCTCCAACGTCGTTCTGGTAGTGCTGTTCAATGTTCAGTCTTTTCAAAGTGTGAACCCAATATGGTTAACGACACGCTAACCTCGGTTAACTCTTTGACCGGCTCGGACGGGTTAGTGGAAATCCCGTGATGGATACAGGCCGGGTTTGATGTAAGTCGGGCGTTTGGCCCCATCGCCTGCATAGTGGGGCGGCTCAAGGACGGGGTTGGTTTCGTTGGCGAGAGTCATCAGGCGACCGGTCAGGTCACGCATTTTCCTTGCGATCACATGGATGACGATGCCCTCGCGCTGCAGTTCGCCGGTGACGCAGAGAAGCTTGGATCCCAGCGTCTCGCGCCGATAGCGTTCGAACAGTTTTGGCCAGACGATCACGTTGGCGATACCGGTTTCGTCTTCCAGTGTCGCGAAGATCACGCCGCTTGCCGTGCCGGGACGCTGCCGGGTGATGACCAGCCCGGCGACGGTCACCTGTTTGCCGTTCTCGGTTTCGGCGAGCTGCGCGGTGGGGATCACATTTTCGGGATCGAGTTCGGCGCGCAGCAGCGCGAGCGGGTGATGTTTGAGCGACAGGCGGATAGAGGCGTAGTCGTGGCTGACCTCTTCGCCCGGCGCCATGAGAGGAAGCCCGACATCCGGCTCAACGATCCCTTCACCCATCTCCGTGAAGAGAGGCAACTGGTCGGGATTAAGCCGGCGGACGTCCCACAGGGCGCGGCGGCGCGTCAGCCCCATCGATCCAAAGGCGTCGGCCCTGGCAAGCCGTTCGATGGCCGACGGCATGATCTGGCTGCGCCGCCACAGATCGTCCATATCGGAAAAAGGCCGCCCATTGCCGGCATCTCGGGCGGCAATCAATGTCCCGGCCAGCTTCTCGCCCAGTCCCTTTACCTGCCGAAAACCGAGACGCAGAACTGTCTGATCGTCATGTGTCGATTCCAGCGTGCAGTCCCAGTTGCTGTGATTCACATCGACGGGACGGACTCCGACATCATGGTTGCGCGCATCGCGCACCAGCTGAGCCGGCGCATAGAACCCCATGGGCTGGCTGTTGAGCAGGGCACAGGTGAAGACGTCCGGATAATGGTATTTCAGCCAGGAGGAGATGTAGACGAGATGGGCAAAGCTCGCCGCGTGGCTTTCCGGGAAGCCGTAATCGCCGAACCCTTCGATCTGTTTGAAGCAGCGTTCGGCAAAGTCGCGGTCGTAACCGCGCGCCGTCATTCCTTCGACCATCCTGTCGCGGTATTTATGGATGGTGCCAAGCCGTCGGAAGGTCGCCATGGCGCGGCGCAGCTGGTCGGCTTCCGACGGGGTAAAGCCGGCGGCCACGATGGCGATCCGCATGGCCTGTTCCTGGAACAGGGGTACGCCGCATGTTTTTTCCAGGACCGCGCGCAGCTCTTCCTTCTGATAATCGACCTCTTCCTTGCCATCCCGCCGGCGCAGATAGGGATGGACCATGTCGCCCTGGATCGGTCCCGGCCGGACGATGGCGACTTCGATCACCAAATCGTAGAATTTTTTTGGTTTGAGCCGCGGCAGCATGCTCATCTGGGCGCGGCTTTCGACCTGGAAGACGCCGATGGTATCGGCCTGGCACAGCATCTCGTAGACCTTCGGATCTTCTCTTGGCACGCTGGCAAGATCGTATGATTTTCCATAGTGCCGTTCGATCAGGGTGAAGGCCTTGCGGATGCAGGTGAGCATGCCGAGCCCCAGCACATCGACCTTCAGGATACCCAGCGCGTCCAGATCGTCCTTGTCCCATTCAATGGTCGTCCGGTCTTCCATGGCGGCATTGGCGATGGGCACCATCTCGTCCAGCCGTCCGCGGGTGATGACGAACCCGCCCACATGTTGCGACAGGTGCCGCGGGAACCCGGTGATCTCGCGCGCGATGCGGAGGCTGTGCGCAAGACGCGGTTCATTGGGATCGAGCCCGATTTCGCGGACATGGCTGTCATCCATGGCGGAGCGCCGCCGCATCTTGGTCATGGTGGCCAGCGCGTCTTCCACGTCGCGTGTCAGTCCCATCGCCTTGGCCACCTGGCGCATGGCGCTGCGGCCGCGATAATGGATGATGGTCGCGGCGAGGCCGGCGCGATCGCGCCCGTATTTCCGATAGATGTACTGGATGACTTCTTCACGCCGTTCATGCTCGAAATCCACATCGATATCGGGGGGCTCATTGCGTTCGGCGCTGACAAAACGCTCGAACAGCAGATCCACCTGCTCGGGATCGACGGCGGTGATGCCGAGGTAATAGCACACCGCCGAGTTGGCGGCCGATCCACGCCCCTGGCACAAAATGTTCTGGCTTCTTGCGAAGCGGACGATGTCATAAACGGTGAGGAAGTAATTGGCGTAGTTAAGCTGGTCGATCAGGGCGAGTTCGTGATCGAGCTGGGTTCGTATTTTCTCTGGCAGCCCATCGGGATACCGTTGGCGGACGGCCTCCCAGGTAAGGCGGGCCAGCTCTTCCTGGGGCGAGACACCGGGCGGCGCTTCGTCATCGGGATATTCATAGACCAGTTCGCTGAGATCGAAATGGCAGGCATGGGCGATATGGATGGTCCGGGCAACGGCGTCGGGATAGCGGTGAAACAGCCGCGCCATGTGGTCGGCGGATTTCAGGTGCCGTTCGGCGTTGGGAAACAGATGAAACCCGGCCGCCTCGATGGTGCAATGTTCCCGCACAGAGGATAGTACGTCCTGCGCATCGCGGCGGGCGGCCAGGTGATAATGTACGTCGTTGGTGGCGACCAGTGGCGCGTCTTTATCTTCTGCCAAGTCTGCCAGCGCCGCGAGCCGCCGTTGATCACCGCCCCGTAACAGATTCTGTCCAGCGAGATAGCTGCGGCTGGGAAGCGCGCCGGCGAGCATTCCCAGGTGGTCGGCGAAGTCCGTATCCGGAAGGCCCGTCTCGGGAGGCAGAGCGATAGCGATCTGATCCTGGGCATGATCCAGAAAATCGGAAAACCCGATATGGCACTCTCCCTTGGGTGCGCGGCGGCGGCCCAGCGTGATCAGCCGTGACAGCCTTCCATAGGCGGCCCGGTCGGTCGGCAGGCACAGCAGACCCGGCGCATCCGTAAAATCAAGCCTTGCGCCGACCACCAGACGGAGGCCGGTTTCGCGTGCCGCCAGATGGGCCCGTACGACACCGGCCAGCGTATTGCGGTCGGTGATCGCGATGGCCGCCAGCCCGATCTCCGCCGCCCGCGCCGCCAGCTCCTCGGGATGCGCCGCCCCCCGGAGGAAGCTGAAATTGCTGGTGATCTGCAGCTCGGCGTAGGCGGGAGCGGTCATGTCTGTTGTTCTGGGAACGCTGTAGGGGCGGGTCTCGGGGCCATCCCTAATAACTTTTGCGCCGTCGTGAGGCGTTCGAGCCCATCGAGACTCTGATTTCCGGGTCGGAGCCGTATCACCCCCACCCTGTATCCGCTTTGCGGCCACAGCCTCCCCCATCGAGGGGGAGGGGATTTAAAGGAGCAAGTCCCTGAAATATTTTTCCTCCCCCTTCTATAGGGAGGAGGTGTAGGTGGGGGGTAGCGCGTCGTCTGACGCGCAAGAAGAATCTGCCGACAATGAAACCGGAGACCAGCGGCCTTCGCCGACCATGACGTGGGGGTATGTGAGTGGGAAGGCATCAGCCGAACAGGCCGTGGAGATACCAGTCGCTGCCGGATTCCGTGTCTTCGCGGTAGATCCAGAAGCGCTGACCGTTCCTGTCTTCGGCGCGATAGTAATCGCGGGTGCCTCTATGAGGCGGCCGGTCCGTATGGTGTCCCGTGCGCCACCATTCCGGTGCGATCCGTTCCGGGCCCTCGATCCGGGCGATGTGGTGCAGTACTCGGCGCCAGTGGAACTGGTGCGGTGCTGCGCTGGTGGCATGGATCTCCGCTTTGATGGGTTCCGGTGGGCGCAGTAACCGCGACGGACGCGGGGTGAGCGAGGGAAAAGCTGTTTCCGCAAGCGCATTGTTGTTTTCTTTGTTGCCAAAGACCGGCATGAGCCCGGCGGCCCGCTCGGGCAGGTGGCTTTGCCGCAGGGCGGGCCGCAGGACATTTTTTCCACCGACCCGATTGCCCAGCCGGTCGATCAGCGTGTCGAGGGCGGCAGGATCGCCCTTGCCGTTCCGTGAGCTGTGCACCAGAGCCGTCTGGGCGGCTCCCATGGTGTCCGTGACAATGGCGGCGAGCACGGCCTCATCGATGCCAAACTCGAAATCGATGGTATCGAGATGCTCGGCAAAAAGCCGGGCGAGATGGGCGGGGTCGCGGTTGGGCCGGGCGGTGCCGATGGCGAGACGGGCAGTGGTGCCGTCGGGCCGGTAGAGCATCAGGACCAGACGCCGGGCGCCCTCTCCGCTGCGTTCGAGCGTGCGGCACAGGATGCCGAGCAACCGGTTCAGCGCGGCGGCGATATCCTCGATCCGGCCAACCGGTTCCGCAAAGGCGAGCCGGACAAGAGGCGATGTCACGGGCAGGGCAGGGGAGATCGGCTCTGAAATATTTCCCAGGGCAGCGTTCAGCCGCGCGCCGACCGCTTCGCCAAAGCGTGCGGCAAGGGGGGCGGCCGGCAAGGCCAGCAGATCCGCAACGCGTCTCACGCCGAGGCCATGCAGGCCGGTCACGGTGGCGGCGGAGAGCCTTAGCGCCGCCACCGGCAGCCCGGTGAGCGCCGCCTCTGCCTCACCCGGCGGCACCACGATCCCTGGCGCCTGATCATCGGCAAACCGCGCCATGGCCCAGGCGCAGCCCGGGGTGTCGGCCATGGCCGCCCGTACCATGAAACCGGATCGCGTGAGGCGATCGATCATGTCGGTGAGCATCGTTTCCTCGCCGCCGAACAGATGGGCGCACCCGGTCACATCGAGCCAGATCCCGCCACCGCCTGCGCCTTCGAGGGAAATTGGTGGCTCCTCGCCTGTTGGAATTTCCCCCTGTGCCTCGCTTGCCGCTGTCCAGGGACTATAACGGCCACACCAGCCGGCCAGGCGGGCCAGGGCTTTGGCATCGTCCCGTGGCGTGGCGGGAAGGACGGTCAGGGACGGCAGAATCGCCCGCGCATCGGCCAGCGCCATGCCCGGTGCCAGCCCGGCATGACCGGCGACGTCGTTGACCGCATAGAGTCCGAGCCGGGCTCCGCGTTCCTGCACCTGTGCAGCGGGCTTAGCCCGCAAGTCTGGTGTCGCACGGCTCACCCGATCGATCGCGAAGCGGGGCAGCCAGAGCGAGATCACTCGTCTCATCGCGCCATTCCATCAACCAGTTGCCGGGGGCGCCGCCCCGGCAGCGAAACAGGGATGCCTGCCAGCAAACCGTCCCCGGCTCATCAAGCCCGCCGGCCCAACCCCGTGGCCGGCTTGGGGCGGCCTTGATACGCCATCGGGTCGCGGCGGCCGATGGCTCGGGCGCATCCGAGGACGCGCGCAGCAGGAGGGCCGTACAGCCGCTGGTTTCGGCGGCAAGCTGCAGGCGGCGGCTTGCCGTCAGATCGGCTGTCTTTATCTCGCCAACAACGGCGGCCAGCGCGCCGCACCGTAATCCCTCCTCCAGAACCCAGAGCGTGTCGGCATCGTGACTGGTCCTCACGACGAGAAGTCGGGCAGGCTCCAGCCCCAGCCAGAGAAGACCCGGCGGGTAAAGATCGCCGGCATCGCTTGCCTGATTTTGCAGACACCACAGGACCGGCTTTTCATGACCCTTGAGAAGCCGGACAAGCAGGGCGGTACAGAAATCGGTAATGGCGCCGGCATCGCCGGGGGTCTGGGGCATAAGCTCATGCAGGGCGCCCCGGACCAGCCCGCCGGCCGGCAGGTAATCGTCGATTTCGGGGATGCCAAAGGCGGCCGTGGCCATTTTGCCCTCCGGCAAGCTAGGCCGCTCGGCTTGCCGGAGATAAGCCCGCAGGGTCTCGATCCGCTGCGGTGAGGCGCGGAGAGACGGGGAGGGGCCGGCGGCCGGCAAAAGGGCATCCCGGGGCATGGTCTCTTCATTACAGGTAATTGATTAACAAATGTTCTTGTTTTGTTCTTATCGTGAGTCGAGGGAAGGAGTCAAGAGAATGGCCTTTCCCAGAGAAGCCTCTCCCAAAGAAAAGGCCCCCGCACGGGGCGGGGGCCTGATATCGCACTAAAATGGTGGGTGTCAGCAGCCCTTGACGCATTTGGCGCTGGAATCGAACTCCATGGTCACGCCGCTAAGGGGTACGTGAAAAGAAATTTTCTTGTCGATCAGGCTCTTGAACAGGGCGGTCTTGGTGCCGGCTTTGAGCTTGCCGCCCTTGGTGGCCTCCTCGTTGGTGTGCTGCGGGATGACGGCTGTGGGCTTGATCAGCTGATTGACGGAATAGGCGGCTTCCTTGGGGCCCGATGTGAAGGTGCCCCCGGCATTCATGATGGCGATTTGTGCGCCATAGAAGCCCCGCACCGTGACGTCCTGATCGGCACTGATACCGCTATCGCCCGACATGTAAACCACGAGCCCGTTTGAGAAGGTCAGTACGTAGCCGTTATCAGGACCGACATAGGCGGTCAGACCGTCCTTCTTGAACTGGGCGGCAAGGTCCTTGCTGAGGAACGAAGGGCCGATCCCGTTGCTGTGGGTGACGGGGACAATGGCGATGCGCACGCCGCCGACTTTCCGCTCGCCGCCAAAGCGCAGAACGTTCACCTGCTTTTTGGCGTTACCGCCGAGTTTCTTGACCTTGGCGCGGATGAAGTTGCGCATCTCACCACCCAGAAACGCCTGGGCTTTCTTGCCGACAATGATCTCGGCGGTGTTGCTGTCGGGAAGTTTCACGCTGGCCTTGGGCTTGCCGCAACTGCCTGCCCCCGGGTTGGGAAGACGCCGTGAACCCAGATGATCGCCATGCACGCTCGAAAGCAGCACAACGTCGATCTTGCCCAGGCGTGGATCGCCGGAACCGGCCACCGTAAATCCGGGATCGAACAGGAGCCGCGTGCCATCCGGATCTTCGAACAGCATGGCGCGGTCACGGCGGCAGAACTCGCCGTCGTGGCTACCAATTCCGGTGATCTTGACGGTCTGGGCCCAACTCGGTGCTGCCTGAAAGGCGGTTACCGAAGCGGCGGCGATTACTGAAAATGCAATAAAGGTTTTCCTCATCGATTTCTCCCCCAAGTATGTTGTTGGATCGAACGTCCACTGGCGATTAAAAAACCAACGTATTGTGACGATTGCACGCCATTACTCAACTAAACAGTCTGTGAACGAATATATTCCGATTTGTTATAGGCTGTTGGGTGCGGAAAACCGTTGTCAGATCGCCGCCGCGCGCCTAAATAATCCGCCGACCAGGAGCGTGATATATGAGAGATGACGAGACCCTTGCCGTAGCTGACGATCATCGGGCGCGGCTTCGCCTGTTTGTCGAAAGTCCCCGATTTCGCTATTCGATCCTCGTCCTGATCGGAATCAATGCGGCTATCCTGGGGTTGGAAACCTCGCCGACCGTCATGGCGTGGGCCGGCGAGGTATTGATATGGGCCGACCACATTATTCTTTGGATATTCGTTGCCGAACTGGCGCTTCGCCTTTATGCGCACGGACCGGCCTTCTTTCGCGATCCCTGGGGCGTTTTCGATTTTGTGATCGTCGCCATAGCCCTCGTCCCGGCCAGTGAGCAGCTCAGCGTTCTGCGGGCGCTACGCGTGCTGCGTGCCCTCAGGATTGTATCAGGCGTGCCGCGTCTGAGGCGTGTCGTTGGAGCGTTGTTGGGCGCCGTGCCGGGTATTGGCGCGGTGGCGGTGCTTCTGTTCCTGATCTTTTACGTTTTTGCCGTCATCGCCACCAAGCTCTTTGGTGGCGAATTTCCCCAGTGGTTTGGTTCCATCGGTGAATCCATGTATTCGCTGTTCCAGATCATGACGCTGGAAAGCTGGTCCATGGGCATCGTTCGTCCTGTGATGGAGCAGTTCCCCTATGCCTGGGCCTTTTTTGTCCCCTTCATCATTATCTCCAGCTTCACCGTGCTGAATTTGTTTATCGCGATCATCGTTGATTCCATGCAGACCATGCATCGTGAGGAAGAGGAACACACCGTCGAGCGGATCGAAACGGTCGTGGATGAGGACACGCGGCTGGTATCAGCGGAAATAGCACAACTGCGTGCCGAAGTCCGGGCCTTGCGGGATACGCTCGATGAGCGACGTTCCTAGAGTATGTAAGGGCCGCTAAAGCTCGGCGGTGGGCTCGTCATCCGGATCATCCGGTGCCACCGGTGCCGGCGTTTCCGATTTTAGCCTGTTGAAAGACCGGTAGGCGAAAGGCAGCGTCGACGCATAGACGATGATGATTCCTGACAAGGTGATCAGCGGCTCGGTGAACATGGCCACGGCCAGCACGGCGATCCCCGCCATGGCCATTCTGACGTATTTTTGCGGCACCCGGATACGTTTGAAGGAATAGGTCGGAAGCCGGCTGATCATCAGGGTGGCTGTCATCAGTGTCCAGACGGCCGTCACCCAGGGGGATCCCAGAAAATCCCATTCGAATTTTGCCCCAAGGATAAGTGGCAGCAGGACCAGGCCGGCGCCAGCCGGCGCGGGTACACCGCTAAAATAGCTGCCCGCCCAGGCCGGCAGATCGGGATCATGGGATGTCACGTTGAACCGGGCCAGACGAAGCACGCAGCAGACGACGAACAGAACCGAGATCGCCCAACCCGGCCCCCCCGCCTTGTCCAGGGACCACATGAAAATAAGCATCACCGGCGCGACCCCAAAAGAGATCGCATCCACCAGTGAATCCAGTTGGCCGCCAAACTCGGTCGGGCCGCCCATCAGGCGCGCGATTCTGCCGTCCAGCGTGTCCAGGAGAGCCGCGCCTGCGATCAGGACGACGCCCAAAGCCCAACGCTCCTCAAGCCCGAAACGGATAGCGGTCAGCCCGGCACAGAGGCCCAGCATGGTAAGGGCGTTTGGCAGCAGGCGGTTGATCTGATCGCGTCGCAGCTGATGGCGGGCGCTGCGTGGGCCACGGAACCGTTTTCGGGCCATTATCGAATCTCTCCGCTTCGATCGGGACGATCGCTCTCCAACGCGGCAAGTACAGTCTCGCCGGCGACGGCACGCTGGCCGATGGCGACGAGGACACGGGTATTGTCGGGAAGATAAACATCGACCCGGCTGCCAAACCGGATCATGCCATAGCGCTGGCCTGCCGCAAGACTTTGTCCTTCGAACGCCCAACACACAATACGCCTGGCGACCAGACCGGCAATCTGGACCACCGCGAGCTCCAGACCGTCATCCGTCCGCAATCGCATCGCCCGGCGCTCATTTTCCTCGCTCGCCTTATCGAGTGACGCGTTCAGGAACTTTCCGGCGCGATAGGCAAACGTGACAATCTTTCCGTCGACGGGGCTGCGGTTTACATGGCAATCGAAGACATTCATGAAAACACTCACGCGTTTCATGGGCTTGTCTTCCATCCCCAGTTCGCGTGGCGGCGCGGCGTCGGTTATCAACTGGATCACACCGTCCGCGGGGCTGATTACCAGCTTGTCGCCGATGGGCGTTGTCCGGTCCGGGTCCCGGAAAAAATAAACGCACCACGCGGTCAGGATCAGTCCGATCCAGCCCAGCCACTGGGCGACGAAAAACAGCGCCAAAGCGACGAGGGCAAAGATGAAAATGAACGGCCCGCCTTCTGGCCTTACGCGTACTTTCGGTATTGCGGACACAGGCTCTCTCTGGTGGCTATTTTATCCGATCGTCAACGGACAGCTTCGGTTGCGGGCAATAGAGACACGGGCATGCCGACCGTAAGGCCGATTTGATCCGCGCGTCCCTGATTCACCGCAATCTCGGCAAGTCCATTGGCGTTCTCGTACCAGAACATGGTACCGGTTTCTACGTCGGAAAAGACTCGCGCCCGAGAAAGGCGTTGTCCGGCCGCTTCCAATACAGTGCCGGGCGGCAATCCCGCCGCTCTCAAACCGGTCATGGCATTGCCGAAATGATCCATATAGATGATCTCGGGCAAATCATCCGGCCAGTCGGGCTGTCTAAAATCTTTGCTCGACAGAAGAACACCCGGCACCGGCTCTTCATGGGCGATCATCGCCGCGACAGGCGCAAAGAGATCACGTCCGTGAAAGCTGGCCGATTGGTGCTCCGGCTCGTATGTAATCCGCCATGTATCGCAGGTTTTCGCACGACGCCCGATGATTTCGAACAGGCCGTTTGCCGGTCCCACGAACCATTGATCATCTGCCTTCAGGATAATGGGTGCCCGGTCGCCGCCGACGCCGGGATCGACAATGCCCAGGAAGATTGCGCCGGATGGAAAATCGGAAACAAGCGCCGCCAGCAAATAGGCGCTGGGCCGGGGCGCAAAGGACGGGGCGTTGCTCAGCAGGTCAATGATGGGGATGTCGGGCGCGGCGGTGGTCAGCACGCTCTTCATCTGGCCCAGATAAGGTCCGGCCGGCCCGAAATCGGTAAATAAGATGAACATCGGCCGGAGTATGACGCCCGGCCATAAATGACTGCAAGGGATGTCGTCAGGCGGACTTTTTCAGGCCTGGTTCCGCCATGCCGGCCTCGACGCGATTACGGCCGGCTTCCTTAGCCTTATACAGCAGCTTGTCGGCTCGGGAGATTAAGGTTTCGAGCGATTCACCGATAATGTATTCGGTCGCACCAAAGGACATGGTGATGGCGCCGAAACCTTCCTTTGATCCCTTGCGCGCAAGCTTGCGGTTCTCCAGCGATTTCCGCAAATTCTCGGCCACGGAGGCCGCGTCTCTGAGTGGCGTGTCAGGGAGAATGAGCGCGAACTCCTCGCCGCCATAGCGCGCCGCCACGTCTCTGCCCTTTACGCCGTCATCAAGCGTTCGCCCGACAAGCCGCAATACCTGATCGCCGACCTGGTGACCGTGGTTATCGTTGAACTGCTTGAAATGATCGATATCGCCAATGATCAGGCTGAGAGGCTCATGTTCGTTGTGCGCCTCTTCCGTCAAGTCCGACAGCGAAATATCAAAGCCCCGGCGGTTGGCGAGGCCGGTCAGACGATCGGTGATGGCTTCTCGCTGGGTCGTCGCCAGCTGTAGACGCAGCTCGTTGACTTCCGACTGGGAATCTTCAATCTGGGTCTGGAGCGTCCGGATCTCGCCGTCCATCGATTCGGTTTCGGACAGGATGTCGGAGATGACATTCGCCACATCGGCCTTGGTTTCCGCCGAGCTCAAATTACCCGAAACGGCTGCCAGGGCGGCGCCGTATTTTTCGGTGCCGGCTCCGGCGGTGGTGAGGGCTTCGACGATGCGGCCCGCCGCGGCCTCGATCTTCTCGGTCCAGCCCTCCGGTGCGGCACCATCGGCACCCATCGCGAAAAACTTTTCGAAAATATCATGATGGCGGTCAGGCGTGAGCGGGACATTCTTCTCACGCGCGCGATCGATATAGCGGACCAGAGCCGAGTTCCGGCCGGTCAGATATTCGAACCAAATACCAAAGTTTTGCGGATTTGGTGCAACGCCTTCGGTGCCCATCTCCGCGAGGGCTGCCTTCGCGATTGCGGCAGCTTCCGATTCTGTCTCTGTGTAAATCACGCTGCGACGTCCTTGCTATTCGGTTTCAAACTCGAAGTGTCTCTGCGTTCGTCTTGCTGCTTCTCGGGCATCACGTATCAAAAGGGCGGACCTGCATGATCGATGCCTTGTTGAGCAACAGGATTTCCTCGTTTTCGTCGATGAACGGAATAAACTGGGTCTCGCCATTCAGAACATCCTGAATACGCGACGTGGCCTCGACAAACACATAGCCGATCAGCACGGCCCCATCGGTCATGGTCAGCTGGGCATGTTCCCGTACTTTCGGAATTTTTGGGGCCGCTTGCCGCGGCGCCGCCCAGGATCCTTGCAGTCGCACTGATTACACCTTGTGTCGATCGACGAGCCTGATCGGGACGATTTTCCGGCCTACCCGCTCTACTGCCGGTAGTTTGCGTCTCAAGAATTAATGCCGGGTAAAATGTCTGGTGATGGAGGGCAGGATATATTTGTTTTTCGGTCTTCCCATGGAAGGGTTTGACTCGGCGGGTACGGCTGAGTACGACAACCGCCATCATGCAGATTATTAAGAAAATTAACGATCTAGCGGAGACAGCACGCGGTGCGGCGGTTGCGTTGGGCAATTTCGACGGAATTCACCTTGGACATCAAGCGGTTATCGGCGAAGCCTGCCGGCTGGCACGGGCAGACGGCGTGCCGTCTGCCGTCATGACCTTTGACCCCCATCCGCGCAAATTTTT
>JABJKO010000276.1 GCA_018660305.1 Rhodospirillaceae bacterium | reverse complement strand
TTCTTGAGACGGAAATCGATGGGGTCCATGCCGATCTTGCGGGCCATCTCCTCAACCACGCCTTCGACGCCAAACACGATCTGCGGCACACAGGGCGCCCGGAACGAGTTCACCTTGGGCCGGTTGGAGACCACCTCACGGGACACAACATGCACGTTCTCCAGATCGTAACGGGTGAACATGGCATTCTGCGCATTGAAGTACATGGAGCCGGTATAAGGACCGGTCTGGAATACCAGATTTGCTTCGGCGGCAACGATCCTGCCGTCCTTGGTGCACCCCATCTTGATGGTGGAATTGGTCCCTGATACCGGGCCGGTGCCCCGGAAGACTTCGTTCCGTGTCAGCGTCATCTTGACCGGCGCGTGCGCCTTCTTGGACAGCAGGATGGCGAGAGGTTCGGCATAGAAGCCGGTCTTGCCCCCGAAACCGCCACCAAGTTCCGACTGCATCACGTTGATCTTCGACGAATCCAGCTTGAGGATGGCGGTAAGACGATCGCGATAGACGAACGGCGCCTGAGTGCAGCACCACAGCTCGATCTGGCCATCTTCGGAATAATCCGCGATACAGCCCTGCGGTTCGATGTATCCCTGATGCATGGGCTTGCTGTCGTAATCATGCTCGACGATGACGTCGGCAGCGGCAAATCCTGCGGCGACATCGCCAATCGACGTAACCATTTTTTCAGTTACGTTGGTCGGCACATCCGGCGCTTCGTCGTCGCCCTTGGTGCGCATGTAATCATGCAGGATAGGCGCATCGGGCTTCATGGCGTCGAGCGGATCGATCACATGAGGCAGGACTTCGTAATCCACCTTGATGAGCTTGACCGCGCGCTTGGCGATCGCCTCACTGGTGGCCGAAACCGCAGCAATCGGATGGCCGTCATAAAGCGCCTTTTCAACCGCCATGACGTTGCGCGTCATATCGCCAGCGCCAGTCCCCTGCGGGATCGACGGGAAATCGGCGCTTGTGATAACCGATTTGACACCGGGCAGCGCTTCGGCAGCGGAGGTATCGATGGATTTGATGTTGGCGTGAGCGTGCGGGCTCCGCAGGATCTTGCCGAAGAGCATGCCCGGCAGGAACGCATCGGCGCCGAATTTGGCCCGACCGGTTACCTTGTCCAGCCCGTCCTGTTTGACCGGGTTGGTTCCGACGATATTCAGTTTCTGGTTGGGATTGAAACCGCTTTCTTCAAGAATAGTCGCCATGATCTTAGGCTCCTCTAATTTCTTCGGCCGCAGCCTGTACTGAACGAATGATTTTGTCATAACCGGTGCAGCGGCACAGATTGCCCGCCAGATAGTAACGAATTTCACTTTCCGTCGGGTCGGGATTCTTCTCCAGCAAAGCCTGCGCCGCGATCAAAACACCCGGGGTGCAGATACCGCATTGCGACCCGTTGAGTTCAAGAATGTGGCGCTGCAGTGGATGCAGTTCCGCCCCATCGGCCATACCTTCAATGGTATCCACCGATTTGCCGTCGGCTTCGGCCGCCAGCACCAGGCAGGAACACACCAGGCGTCCGTCCAGCCGGACGCTGCATGCGCCGCAATCACCTGTAGAGCAGCCTTCCTTGGTACCGGTAAGTCCCATCGAGTTACGCAGCGCGTCAACAAGGGTCTGTCCCGGATCACTCAGGAACTCGTACTCATCCCCGTTTACGGTTGTGGTTATATGAGCTTTTTTTGCCATCAGTTTGCCTTTGCCCTCTCGAGTGCTTTTTCAACGACGCGCCGCGCGATGACGGCGGCGGTCTTGATCCGATATTCCTTGGTGCCACGCTTGTCGCTGATGGGATTGCAGGCAGCGCTTGCCGCCTCACCCAGCTTGGTCAGCGCCGCATCATCCACCTTGGTACCAATCAGCGCATCCGCGCATGCCTGAACCAGCAGCGGCGTTGGCGCAACAGCGCCCAGCGACACCCGCGCCGCCGTACATGTCCCGCCGTCATCCAGCGTCACACTGGCGCCCACGCCGACGACGGCAATGTCCATCTCGGTACGGGGCGTCAGACGCATATAGCATTCACCCGAATGTGCGGGCTGGTTCGGCAACAAAAAGGAAACGATGATTTCCCCCTTGGCGAGTGATGTCTTGCCGGATCCGACCACGATGTCCTCGACCGGTACCTGACGCTGGCCATCGGGGCCAATCACTGAGGCGATGGCGCCGGCGGCGATCATCGCCGGCGTACTGTCGGCCGCGGGAGATCCATTGCACACGTTGCCGGCAACGGTCGCACGCCCCTTCACCTGCATGGAGCCGATCAGGATGACGCCTTCCATGACACCCGGCCAGTCCTTGCAGAACGCCGCATTCTCAACCATTTCCATGGCGGATACGGCAGCGCCGACGCGCCATCCATCTGCTTCCTTCGCCATCGTCCGCAATTCCGGGATATTCTTGATATCCACCAGGACGTCGGGCTCGATCGTTTCGATGTGCAGCTGAACCAGCACATCCGTGCCGCCCGCCAACACCTTGGGTGCGCTCGCTCCGTTCAATAACGCGACAGCCGCGTCAATCGTCGAAGGCGCCTCATAACGCATGTCTTCCATCATTCCCCCTGCTCTTTAAATTATGGGTGGATCCTCATGCCCCATTATGGGCCATTCAGAGGCTCAAAGAAAAGACCTACACGCAAATTCATTCTATGTGCCGGCCCTTAGCTCTAAGCCGATACCGCCTGCGACACGGTGTCCGGTACGGCAGCATCGTCCTGGACCGATTCCGCAGCCGCGAGCCGTCCGGCGATACGGCCCGACGTGAAGGCCCAGCCGATATGGTGGCCATGGCCTTTGAGCATGAGACCGCCCTGCCCCACGGAGCCGGCGGCGTAGAGTCCCGCGATGGCCTGGTCCTTGTCATTCAGGACCTGCAAATTTTCGTTCACCGCAAGCCCGCCATCGGTCAGCACCACATAGCTCTTTGCCGGCCCAAGCGCATAGTAAGGCGGTGTTGCGATCTTCGCCGGTGCTTCTTCGTTATGCTGCGCAATGCTGGCCACCAAAGCTTCACGATCCAGTGCGAGTTCCGCCGCCAGTTCCGAAAGGCTGCCGGCCTTGTGAAAGATATCGGGCCGCGTCCGGCGGAAATCGTCGAAATAGGCATAGGACACGCCGGGCGCGGTGGAGATAAAATTGGGCCACGCCGAAAAAATATCGGCCAGGGTTTGATCCATGATCACATAGCCGATCTTGTCGGGTTCGCTGGCGATGTTCAGCCCCAGCTTGGGCGGCGCGCCGGTAATGCGGCCACCCAGCTTGTTCACCAGCAGCGCCCCCTTGGCGAACAGATCCAGCTCCGGCGCCATTGAGGTGGTGGTGAAACGCAGGATGAAAGGCCGCAACAGGCGCTGCGGCAGATACTGCAACGCAAGCCGCATCATCTTGCCGACGAAGCGCGACGGTGGGAGCTGCCGGTCCAGCGACTCCGTGGGCGGCGGGACAAAGCGCAGTGTCGGCCCCGACAACACATCGCCATTTAGTACATGGGCGCCCAGCGGAAAGGCCATTAGGTGACCGTCGCCCGTCGCGGTCGGGTTCATGGCATCGACCTTCGCGACCTCCGGCGAAATGTATTTCGCCTTAAGCTCGGGATTGGCGGCATAGTCGCCACTGGCCAGCACAACCGACCGGGCGCGGATTTCGTGCGCCTCACCGCCGCCCAGATCGCAAACCGCGCCGATGACACGATCGCCTTCAAGCAGAAAACGTGTTGCCTTGGTCCCCACACGAACGTCAACACCGATATTCTCCGCCTGCTGGCCGAGCGCGCGGATATAGGCCTTGGAATTGGGCAGGACATTATGCATGCGCGGCTGGGTGTGGGGCGGCTCGGGCATGGGGCCGTAAAACTCGACACCCAGCGCTTCCAGCCAGCGCAGGGTCTCATTGGCGTTATCGACGAAAAGACGCCGCAACACCGGATTGTCCCGATCCGCCAGCGGGCCGGAAAATTTGGGCATGTCGGCGAAATGCGCATCGGGGCTGTCATCGATCCCCCGCGCGAGCTGCTGGGTGGTCTGGGTTGCGGTGAAGGACCCGATGGACCAGGCGGTGGTGCCGCCCAGCTCCGGGTTCTTTTCGAGCAGAATGACATGGGCGTCATGGGTGGCCGCCTCGATGGCCGCCGCCAGCCCGGAACCGCCGCCGCCGATAACCAGCACGTCGCACGCAACGTCCGACGAATTACCCGCCGCGCCATCCTTATGTTCCTTGATCTGCTCAACGGCCGCCATAAAAACCTCCTGTGATCGCATCGTAGTAGAATTGTGCGACGGCGGGCGCGATACCGAAAGGTAAATCTTTTTCCGGCGTCCAATAGGAATGAACCCCCGCGCCAAAACGGGTGAGCGCGAATTTGGGCCGTGGGTTCATGGCCTTGAACAAAGGCAGGATCACCTCGCGATACACTTCCGGGCTGTGATCCCGGCTATCTTTCGAGATACCGAACAGAAAAGGCGGCACCGGTTTGACCCCGGGTCCTTCCAGCGGCCTGGCATAGCCCGTGAACCGGTCCACCAGAGCGGCCGTCTCGGTGCGGTTCAGCTTCAACCGTCTGGCGGAGGTCCGGGCGGCGGCTTCCAATGACGCGACAATGTTGTGGGTCACCACATATTCCGCCTTGAAATTCGGCCGTTTTCTGGCGGTTTTCCACTGCTCCAGGATCTCCTCCATCAGCCATGGCAGGCGCATGAGGGCCTGCGGCCCCTCCTGACCCAGGGCTTCGGAGCCTTTGTAGCGGGCGAGATCGCGCCAGGTGCGTATATAAAGCTCGTAGAAGGGGTTGCTCCAGGACTTGCCTTTTTCCGCAAGTCGTTGAAACCCCTCTATTTTTCCAATGGAACCGCTCCACAGATGCTTTTGTTCATTGATATAGCCGAACGGGGAATTCTCCACCGCCATCACCCCGGCGATATTGGCGACCCGCTGCGACAGCATGGAGACATAGGGACCTCCGGTTGAATGCCCATGAACATAGATGGAAAACTCATTTTCCGGAAAATAGCGCCGGCAAGCCTCCTTCATACCGGCCTCGAACGCCGCCGGCCAGCTCGCCATCCGGTCGAAAAACCGCGTGCCCTTCTTGGCGTGAATAACCGTTCGAGTCCCGTATTTTATGAGTTTTGAGCGATCCTCCTTGACGGTAAAATCGTCCTGGGACACATATTCACCCTTCTTCCAGAGGGGAGTCCTGATGGTTCCGCCGGTATCGATGGTATCACCCGGCCAGTCCCGGTTTTTATCGTCGAAATACAATCTTCCCGGGAATGTCATACTGACCACCCGGCAACCGAACTTTTCCGCGAACAACAGGGAAACCGTCTCCATGGTCTTGAAATCGCCGGCCCCGCCATGGAGCAGAAAGATGCCGATCTTCTTGCCGTCGGCGCCGCGGGAAATGTCCGCATGGGGGGTGGGATCATAGACCATCACTCCCATATCCCATTCCATCCCGAGCTCCGAGATACGGAATATATCTTCTTTTTTCCGCAGTTTCCTGGGCTTTCGGCGAATCACGGCCCGCGCAGATGCCAGAACGTCCTCATATGAAATCCGGGCCGGCGGCCTCCAGCCGGCACCGCTTGTCTTTGACGGCACGTTTGGCACTCCCTATGGTTCTTTTGTCCTGAAATTAGGCCTTTAGCGGCATTTACGCAAAAGCGATCGCACCCTATGTCGTAATCAGTGAAATTGCCTTTCCAGGCAAGACTTTCGCAGAATGAACAGCGGGGGGCTTTAACCTTATGTTTGCCAAATATGCTTACCTTTTGTGCACCATGATCCTGTCCGGAAAACAGGGAAAAAGGACGGGTTTCACGTGCATTTCAGGTCAAGCCTTCAGAACAGTCGATGCCGGCAAGTGCTGGCAGTTCCGCGCCTCGACCCTACATATGCATTAGACGAAACCATCGGCATCGCCATCCATCATGGAAATATCTTCAGACGACACGGCTGTAGATGGGGTCGATGACATGGGCCGCGAGTTTTTCCCTGATATTGCCAAGTCGCTGGAGATCAATGAGTCCGCCTGCACGTGGACCGTCCGCGCGCTGACCGCGCTAAAACAACGCCTTGGCGTCAATATCAAGCTGCACGATCCCGATAACATCATCCATGACGGCGAGATATTTCTGTTCAATCACTTCGCGCGATTCGAGACGGTCATATCGCACTACCTGATCCACAAGGAGACCGGCGCCTATTGCCGGTCGGTGGCGTCCGCCGAATTCTTTGCCGAGGATAACAAGTTTTCCCGTTATATCCGCGGTCTCGGCGCCGTGCCCAACAATCACCCGAAACTTCTCCCCTTTCTCGCGGCGGAAATTCTGCGCGGCCGAAAGGTCGTCATCTTTCCCGAGGGCGGCATGGTGAAAGACCGTCTGGTGGTCGACAAGCGCGGTGAATACAACGTCTATTCGCGGATTGCCGATGAGCGGCGCAAACACCACAGCGGCGCCGCCGTTCTGTCTCTGACCCTGGACGCCTTCAAGTCAGGCATGCTGCAGCTTCACCGCATGGGCGACCGGGAGACCCTGCAACGATGGACCGATGAGATCGGGCTCGACAGCGTCGAAGCCTTGTTGGAGAGGGCCCGCAAACCGACGCTGATCGTCCCGTCGAACATCACCTTCTATCCCATCCGGGTTACCCGGCACCTCCTGCATCAGGCGGTGAGTTTTTTCGGCGGCGATTTGCCCACGCAATTCTCCGAGGAACTGCTGATCGAGGGTAATATCCTGTTCAAGGATACGGACATGGATATCTGTCTCGGGGAACCCATGCAGTCGGTGGATTCCTGGCCCTTTCTCTACCGCCGGGCGCTTGGCCGGTTTGCGCGGGAAAAAAAGACCATGGAGGCATGGTTTAACCGGTCATCCGCCCGCGATTCATCCATAACGCGGCTGGGGCGGCACTATGTGACCAAACGTCTGGGCCGGCTCGTGCCCATATTGCGCGACGAGTACATGGTCAAGATGTACGAGCGCGTCACGGTCAATTTCGGCCATTTGGCCTCCCATCTCATTATGACGCTGGTAGAGCGCAGCCACACTGAAATCAGCCGCGACGAATTCTATAAAGCGCTCTATATCGCGATCAAGAAACTGCAGAAGCAGCCCGCGGTCAGAATACACCGCAGTCTTCGGAAGCCTTCCGCCTATCGCGGACTTTTGGAAGGCGACACGGATGATCTGCAGGAATTTTTGTCGACGGCAACCCAGCAGGAGCTTCTTCGGGAAGAAGATGGGATTTATTATTTCCTGCCCAAATTAAGAGAAAAACACGATTTGGACCAAATCCGCATCGAAAACCCCATCGCCGTCGCTGCCAACGAGCTGGCGCCGGTTGCCCTGGCAACACGCGCTGTTCACGAGGCGATCGTCACGCTGGATCACTTCGACGGCCCCGGCTGGTCGCAAATGCATTTCGACGACATGAGGATGCAGTTTGCCTGGGCCAAGGAAAAATTCAGCGACGAGAGCTACGCCGAGATCAACGACCAGGAAACCGCGACGGAAAGCGGCGAACCGTATCTGCTCATACCGGAGGCGCGTAAGAAACTTGGGATCGTTTTGGTTCACGGCTTTCTCGCCTCCCCTGCGGAGCTGAAAAATTTCGGCGAAAAGCTGGCCGAGAACGGTTATCCGGTGGTCGGCGTCCGCCTCGCCGGGCATGGCACCTCGCCCTGGGATCTTCGGGGCCGCCAGTGGCAAAGCTGGCTGGAGTCGGTGCGTGACGGCTACAAAGTCATGGCAGGTCTCAGCGAGAGAGTGTGCCTGATCGGCTTTTCAACGGGCGCGACTCTGTCCCTGATGCTAAGCGCCGAGAAACCGGACAAGCTGGCCGGCGTCGTCTCGGTCTCGGCGGCGCTGAAGTTTATGAACAGCAACATGATCTTCGTTCCACTCCTGCATGGCGCCAATACAATCACCAAGTGGCTGCCAAGTTTTGAGGGGGTCATGCCGTTCCGCGAAAACAATTCGGAACATCCGCAAATCAATTATCGGAACATGCCCATGCGCGGATTGTTCGAGTTGCGCCGTGTGGTGGACGAGTTGGGGGACAAACTCGGCGATATCGAGTGCCCGGTCTCACTTTACCAGGGCACCCAGGACCCGGTGGTCGACCCCAAGAGCGCCGATCAGATTTTTGCCAAGTTGAATACCAATGAAAAATGGCTGCACCAAATTCCATCAAAGCGACACGGGATCCTGAGTGAGAACACCGACAACGTTCAGGAGAAAATTATTGAATATCTTGTTTCTGAAATGGGAGGAGAGTCCGGCAGGTGACATGACGAACCAGATTCACATCCGTTGTCATTGCGGCGTTTAGGGCAGGCAACGACGTTAATCCAGGGAATCGGTCTCGGATCAAATTAGAGAATGCAATCTATCAAGGGGTTGGTAGGAAAAATGAGACTAAGTGATTTGACGCGCCTGCTTCCGGGGCTCAAACGAACCGCCATCGACGCCCGTGGCGGCACGCAGTCGCCTGCCGATTGGGACACCTATACCGGAAACGCGCCGCTCTATTCACTGCTGGACACCGCGGCGGCCAAATTTTCCGATCGACCGTGCCTGAGCTTTTTGGGCAAGTCATATGATTATGCCGAAATAATCGATTTGGTGAACCGCGCCGCCCAGGGGTTCCAACAGGCCGGTGTGGTCAAGGGAACCCGGGTCGGGCTTCTGCTTCCCAACACGCCCTATTTCGTCATTTGCTACTACGCCATCCTTAAGGCCGGCGGCACGGTGGTCAATTTCAACCCGCTTTATGTGGGCCGCGAAATTGACCATCAGATCGAAGATTCCGACACCGACATCATGGTCACTCTCGATCTCAAACAGCTCTATCCCAAAGTCGCCCATGCGCTCGATACCACACGGCTCAAGAAGGTCGTCATCTGCCGCATGAGCGATATCCTGCCGGCCGTGAAAGGCCTGCTGTTTTCGACTCTCAAGCGCAGCGAATTGGCGGATATACCGGAAGACCTGCGCCACATCCCATTCGATCTCCTGACCAAGACCGATGGCGCGCCCTCGCCTGTCCCCATCGACATCCGGAAAGATCCTGCCGTGCTGCAATATACCGGCGGCACCACCGGGCTCCCCAAGGGGGCCATGCTCACCCATGCCAATCTGGTTGCCAACACACGTCAGCTTCAGGCGATCGTCACTAATGTGGTGGAGGGAGAGGAACGTATTCTCGCGGTCCTGCCTTTCTTTCACGTCTTCGCCATGACGGCGATCCTGAATTTTGGGATCGCGACGGGCTCCGAACTGATCCTGCTTCCCCGGTTCGAGCTGGACCAGCTGCTCAAGACCATCGATTCAAGACAGCCCACCATCTTCCATGCGGTACCGACCATCTATACCGCCATCAACGGCTGCGACGATATTTCCAAATACGATCTTTCCTGTCTCAAATTCTGCATCTCC
>JABJKO010000140.1 GCA_018660305.1 Rhodospirillaceae bacterium | reverse complement strand
TGTCATGTGGGATGCCGTCCTGCAAAACCCCGATGCCGGGGGCGTCGGCCATGCGCTGGCCAAACTGCGCCTTACCCTGTTTCGGTACCTCATTTATCCCACCTGGTGGCGCTGGGCCTATAACAAGCGCTATGTGGGCCAGGACAAGGACGTACTCGAATCGCTTTATGAGGCCGAAGAGAATCTGCAAGGCAACGACAATGGCATCCTGGCCTGGCGGCGGCTGGCGGCCCGGGCCCGCAAAGGCCCGGATAACCGGGCGGATTAGAGCGCTGGTTAGCTGGTCCGGACCCGCTCGGAACCGGTTCTGCCATAACGGATAAACACCCTGATCAAAGCTAATTTAACTTTATGGGGCTAGCTGTCCTGGTATCGCTGGGAAATGATCCCAGGCAATGACCAAGGACTCCCTCCCATGGAAGTGCGAGATATTCTTAAATCCGACCGCCACACCCTTGTGTCTGTGCAGACGGAAATGGGTGTAACCGAAGCGGCTCGCATCATGGCGAATAACGGAATTGGGTTCACGACAGTCCTCGATAGTGACGAAAAACTTGTGGGCGTCCTGTCGGAACGGGATATTCTCGCCTCTCTCTCCGAAGGGACGGAGATGGCCGACCGGACTTCGGTAGGCAGTGTCATGACCCAGAAGCTGATTACCTGTGATGTCGCCGATAGCGTGCTGTGCGCCATTGAGCTCATGGGCAACAATAGCATTCGTCATCTCGTGGTAATGGAGGAGGACGAGATCGCCGGTGTCCTGAGTTCCCGCGACCTCTTCGACATCATGGCAAAAAGAATAGACGAGCGCGGTCTTGTCTCCTTCAACACGGATGACGATGACGAAGAGGAGACCCTGAGAGAAGACGAGGCGCTGAGCGCCTGATCTCGCGGGCGGGTCCCGTCTGGATTAAAAATATCAGGTGACCAGCAGGTTCACGCCTGAGACCACCAGAATACCGATAATTCCATAGATCGTTACAAACCGGATATTGGGCCCATAAGCGACGCGCTCCAGCGGCACGTTGAACATGGCGCTGGCGGAGGCGACGGAGACCGCGGACAGCCCGGTCATGGACGTAAAGGCCCAGCCCAGCAAGCCTGCCTGCATAAGCGCGAGATCGGAAACGCCCAGGGGCAACGTCCCGAAAAGCACCAGCATGACCGTCGCGGTAACCACCTGATGGATACCCGCCAGCCCCAGCAGGGTCATGCCGATCACCACGGTGGCAATGACCACCGACGGTGGCGGCGCCAGCGCGGTAATCTGATCGCCGACACCACCCGCCTGCAAGGCCTGCTCCAACACCTCGCCAAGGGCAAAGGCGAAGGACAGCAGGGCGATCTCGCCTCGCACCGCACCAACGCCCCGACCCGCCTGGCCTATGGCGCTGGTCAGATGGTCGCGCCCCTGCCAGGCGAGACTCAGAAGGCATATGACGGGGATCCCGACCACCAGACATTGCAACGTGGTCAACGACGTTACCGCCTTGAGTCCCAGCACCGCCGCCGCGGCAATGGCAACCGGCGGCAGCACGGGCGAGAAGGCACACAACGCCCGCCACAGACCCGTCATGCCGACGTCGGGCGTGTAGATCAACTGCGCCACAATAAGACCAAGACCGCACAGACCAATCCCGAGCGTCATTATTTGCCAAAGGGGCACGCTGGGAAGATGCTCCGTGGAAATCGCCATCGCCAGCCAGAAAGGCGACCACAGACAGGCCAGGCACATACCTCGCTGACAGGCTTCCGCCGCCGCCTTTCGCGTTTCATACGATGAATCCTGACCAACGATGGGCGCAAAAATCGCCATGACGCCGACAATCAACGCCGTCCCTAGGATATTGGTACCCACGAGCAACCCGCTCAGCCGCTCGTTGGCATCCAGCGGTTCCACCAGCCTGCGGGCACGGGCAATTTCAGGCCGTAGATCCGCCGTCGCTCTCAGGAGGGTAAGGGTGCCAAAAAAGGCCGAAAATATCACCGCCGTCTCGACCCCCCGCCACAAGGCCAGCCATCCATCAAGCCAGGCCGCCAGCCCGATGGCCACCACACCAAGAAGGAAACAGAGAATGCGAAGTTGGCGACGAATCCGGGTGAAACTCACCGCAACATAGAGCAGGAGAAGCACACCACTGGCGGCAACCAGTATTGGATGCGGCCAGAAAATACGCGCCAGCGCGGAGAACCACAGCAGGAACAGCAACATATCGGCGTAAGGCGGGGGACCGGTCCGCGTCATCATTCATCCCGATAATGGGGAGGCCGCGCACCAGATTGGCCGCGACCGTGACTCCGGCCGAATTAATGACCAGCCAGGCGGCGGAACGCAACCCGTTGGCGGGAGAAACCTCGTCCGAGGGATGGTGGTGGTCAGCTGGGGTGGCGCGGAGCCTGGAGAAATATCCCGCTAAAAGCCCGCAAAAGCCAGGAATGCCCCCAGTGTCAGCGCATAGAGCGCGCCGGCGCCAATCAAAAGAAACACCACGTTGACCTTGGTAAATAGTGGATTGCGCCGCCGCTCGAGGGCCAGCCGCTCGTCGCCGCGGCGCTCCTTTCCAGCCAAAACTGCGAAATAGAAGCGTTTTCCCAGAACCGGTATGGTTACCCGGATATTAACCGGCGGCGCCAGCCTGTTCTCACGGACCGGCGCGGCGGCCTCAGGCCGCCGGTTGCCGAGCAGGGGATGGGAAAGGGGTCCCAATGATTGCTCGGACAAACGGTCCTGATGTGTTTGGTCGGGAAGGGCACCATCTGGCATAACGGGTTTCACTCACTCTTCACAGGTTAGTTGAACGACTTGTAAATCGTTAACGTGGATTTCATCTAAGTTTGGTTAATAGGGAGGGAGAAACCAGTATTTTTATGTCGGAAAGTCGTAAAGGTAGTCATTCCATGCTTCATCGAAGCGAAGAAGCGAAATTGTCGCTTGTCCGTTCGCTCGCCAACCGCGCCGGTCGCGCCGCAAGCAAATCGCACAAAAAGAACATTCGCACCTTTATCGAGCGGTTCTATGCCAACATCGCGCCAGAGGATATTTTAAACGTCCCGGCCGACGATTTGCTGGCATCCGCCCTATCGGCCTGGAACTATCTGCAAAAAAGATCGCCTAAAAAGGCGCAAGTCAGAGTCTTCAACCCGTCCTCTCTCGCGAAGAGCAAGAGCTGGCCCTGTCCGCATACGATCGTCGAGATCGTCAATGACGACATGCCGTTCCTGGTTGATTCGGTCACCGCGGCGCTCAACGAGATGAACCTGACGATTCATATCGTCATCCATCCGGTCATCAATGTGCGACGCGACAAAGACGAGCAACTAACCGGTTTGTTCGATGACCAGGCGGCGCAGGAAGACGTCAACGCCGAATCGGTCATGCATGTGGAGATCAACGAGCAGACCCTGCCCGAGACGCTTCAGGAAATTCAGGAAACGTTGGAGACTGTCCTCAAGGACGTCCGCGCCGCCGTCTCCGACTGGCGTGACATGCGTGTAAAAGTCGCAGATGTTATCGCCGAACTCGACGCGTCGCCGGTTCCGTTGCCACGGGCAGATCTCGACGAGGCCAAATCCTTCCTGCGCTGGGTCGAGGACAATCATTTTACGTTCCTCGGCTATCGCGAATACAGTTTCTCCACAACGGGCCAGAATGCGCAGCTTCGCATCGAGCCGAAGACAGGTCTGGGCATTCTGCGCTCGACCGAAACCACTGTCTTTGAGGGACTTCAGGACCGGGCCGAGCTGCCGCCGGACATCACGGATTTCATCCGCAAGCCATCGGTGCTCATGGTCAGCAAGGCCAATACGCGCTCGACCATTCATCGGCCGATCCATCTCGACACCATCGGCATAAAGAAATTCGACCAGCGCGGTCAGGTGGTCGGCGAAAGACTGTTTACCGGCCTGTTCACCTCCGACGTATACAATCAGGCGGTCAAGGAAATCCCGGTTCTGCGACGCAAAGTGGACACGATCGTGTCCGATGCCGGGTTCCACCCCAACAGCCATAACGGGAAGGCCCTGCTCCATATTCTGGAGACCCTGCCCCGTGACGAGTTGCTACAGGTCAGCATCGAAAATCTGATGCAGACCAGCCTGGGCATCCTGCATCTGCAGGAACGCCAGCGTGTCGCGCTCTTTGTCCATCGCGACCCCTATGGCCGTTACATCTCTTGCCTTTTGTATGTTCCAAAAGACAGGTTCGAGACAAAACTCCGGCTTAAATTGCAGGACATTCTGGCAAAAGGGCTCGGTGGCGAGGTCACCGCCCATTACACCCAGGTGTCCGATTCGGTGCTCGCCCGGCTTCATATAATGGTCAAGACCGTGCCCGGGGCCAAGGCACCGCTGGACGATGATGAGATAGAGGCCGGCCTGATCGCCGCCGCCCGGGATTGGCGCGACGATTTGAACCAGGCCCTGATCGACAAGCATGGCGAAAAAAAGGGGTTTGATCTCGCCCGGATCTATGACGATTCCTTTCCGACCGCCTACCGGGAACAGTTCGATACAGCTGAAGGCGTATCCGATATCGCCCTTGTGGACACCGCCCTGAACAGCGGAAAAATTGCGCTCAATCTGTATCGGCCCGAGGCAAGCGCCGACAATGAAATGCGCTTTAAGCTCTATCATCGCGGCGACCCTCTGCCACTCTCCGACGCCCTTCCCATGCTTGAAAACATGGGGCTGAAGGTCATCGATGAAGATCCTCATTTGGTCCAGCCCGGTGGCTCCGACGCCGGGGTCTGGATCCACGATTTTGGGATCGTCATGCGGTCGGGCGCCGCGGTCGACATCGGCCAGGTAAAAGAGCTTTTCGAGGAAGCCTTCCGGCGAGTCTGGTATGGCGACATCGAAAATGACGGATTCAACAATCTGGTGCTCGGAGCCGGTCTGTCATGGCGGCAGATCGTTATTCTGCGCGCTTACTGCAAGTACCTCCTGCAGGCCAAAATTCCTTTCAGTCAGGCCTATATGGAAGAAACCCTTGCCAGGAATTCCGGCATTGCGCGTGATATCGTCGCGCTGTTTGAATGTCTGTTCGATCCGTCGGCGCAAAAGAAGCAAACCGCCAGCGAAGAAAAGCGCCTCATCAGGAACATCGAATCGGCGCTGGAAGCGGTCGCCTCGCTCGATGAAGACCGGATATTGCAGCGCTATGTCAATGTGGTGCAATCCACCCTGCGGACCAATTTCTATCAGCCCGGCGAAAATGGTGGGCCAAAGCCGTACCTTTCCATGAAGCTCGACAGCCAGAAGATCGACGAATTGCCGCTGCCGCGCCCGCTGGTGGAGATTTTCCTGCATTCGCCACGCGTCGACGCGGTCCATCTGCGTGGCGGCAAGGTCGCCCGGGGCGGTCTCCGCTGGTCCGATCGCCGTGAAGATTTTCGTACCGAAATTCTGGGTCTGATGAAGTCCCAGATGACCAAAAACGCGGTGATCGTGCCATTTGGCGCCAAGGGCGGCTTTGTCGTCAAACAACCGCCGCAGACCGGCGGGCGTGAAGCGTTCCTCGAAGAGGGAATTGCCTGCTACAAAACCTTCATGCGGGGCCTGCTCGACATTACCGACAATTTGCGTGGCGGCAAGGTCATCCCGCCCAAGAATGTCGTCCGGCGGGACAGCGACGACCCGTATCTCGTGGTTGCCGCCGATAAGGGCACGGCGACCTTCTCCGACATCGCCAACGGCATCGCCCAGGATTACGGTTTCTGGCTCGACGATGCGTTCGCGTCGGGCGGATCGGTGGGGTACGACCACAAGGCCATGGGCATTACCGCACGCGGCGCCTGGGAATCGGTCAAACGGCACTTCCGCGAGACCGGCATCGATGTCCTGACCACCGAATTCACCTGTGTCGGCGTCGGTGATATGTCAGGCGACGTGTTCGGCAACGGCCTGATCTATTCTCCTCATACCAAGCTGCTGGCCGCCTTCAACCATCAGCATATTTTCATCGACCCCAATCCCGACCCGAGGGCGAGCTTCAAGGAGCGCAAGCGCCTGTTTGCCCTGCCCCGGTCCTCCTGGTCCGATTACGACGAAAAGCTGATCTCCAAGGGCGGCGGCATTTTCGAACGGGCGGCCAAATCCATCAAAATTACGCCGGAGATGAAACAGGCCTTCGGGTTGGGCGCCAAGGACAGCATGACGCCTAACGATCTTCTGCGCGCCATCCTGACCGCGGAAATCGACCTCCTGTGGTTCGGCGGCATCGGCACCTACATCAAATCGACCGGCGAGAATAATGTCGAGGTGGGTGACCGGACCAACGATGCGCTGAGAATCAACGGCAACGAGGTCAAGGCCAGGATTATCGGCGAAGGCGCCAATCTGGGCACTACCCAGCTGGGCCGTATCGAATACGCGCTGTCGGGTGGGCGGATCAATACCGACTTCATCGATAATTCCGCCGGCGTCGGCTGCTCCGATCATGAAGTCAATATCAAGATCCTGCTGGGCGACGCGGTGGCCTCCGAGAAACTGACCCTGCCGCAGCGCAACAAACTGCTGGTCGATATGACCGACGACGTCTCGGCACTGGTGCTCATGGACAATTACCGCCAGAGCATGGCATTGACCAATGCGCAGCACCAGAGCATCGCCCTTGCCGACGAGCATATGCAGTTCATGCAGACTCTGGAGCGGTCCGGCGACCTGGATCGCGCCGTCGAATTCCTGCCGACGGACGAGGATCTCGAATTGCGCCTCGCCAACGGCAAGGGGCTGACCCGGCCGGAACTTTCCGTCCTGCTGGCCTATGCGAAGATTGTCCTGTTCAAAGACGTTCTTGAGAGCGATCTGCCCGATGATCCCTACCTGACCGACAGCCTCGCGACCTATTTCCCGGCGCTTATGCAGAAGCGCTTCAAGGATCTTATTCCCGAGCATCGTCTGCGGCGCGAGATCATCGCGACCTATGTCAGCAATACGGTGGTCAACCGGACGGGGCCGAGCTTTATTACCAGCCTGCAGGACCGGACCGGAGCGTCACCGAACGCCATCGCCAAGGCCTATCTGAAATGCCGCGTGGTGTTCCGCATTGCCGAGCTGTGGAGCGCCGTCGAATCACTGGACAATTCGGTGCCTGCCGAAGCGCAGACCGAAATGCATCTGGAGATCCTGGAACTTATCAAGCGGGGCACGCAATGGTTCCTGCATAACGGCGCCAAGGACGTGCCCATCGGCGCCGCGGTAAAGGCGTTCCAGCCGCCCATCGAGACCCTGGGCAAAAAACTCGACAGCATTCTGTCGCCGTCACTCAAAGCCACCCGCGACCGCAAGGCGGGCCGGTACACAGACCGTCAGGTGCCCAAGGACCTGGCCCAGAGCATCGCCAATCTGGATGCCCTGGCGCCGGCCTGCGACATCGTCCAGATCGCCGATGGCGGTGGATTTCCCCCCACCGCGGTGGCCAAGGTGTATTACGGGATCGGCTCGCAGTTCGGGTTCGACTGGATCCGGGCCTCCGCCGAATCCCTGGCCGATGGCGACGAATGGCGCAAATCCGCGGCCTACGGCATCGTCGAAGACCTCTATGCCTACCAGACAGATCTCACCACCAGGATTATGGATGCCGCCGGCGGCGCCGATGCGGCCCAGGCCATCATCGAGATATGGTCCGACGCGCGGCGTCACGCCGTGCAACGGCTGACCGCCATGGTTGACGACCTCAAGACAGCGCAGAATGTCAATCTGACAATGCTGTCAGTGGTCAATCGCGAATTGCGCGCACTGGTGAATACCTGATATCAGTCGATTCCGGTCATCCAAAAAAATCGACGCCGTGGGCATTGCCGGCGGCGTCGTTTTTTGTACTCTGGGCATCCATCTGTTTCGTTTGAGGATGCCCCATGCATTACGAATTCTCCGCGCTCCCTGACCGCAAGCCGTTGAAATGGCCGGGCGGCAAGAACCTGGCGCTGATCGTCACCATCAATCTGGAATATTGGGAACTCACCCGCGACCAGACCGCGCCGCTTTATCCCGGCGGGCCGGCGTCGATTCCGTTTCCGCTGCCCGGCAATGTGCCCGATTACGTCAACTGGACGTGGCGCGAATATGGCCAGCGCGTCGGCGTATGGCGGGTACTGGACGCGCTGGATAAGGCCGGGGTTCCGGCATCCTGTACCGTCAACGGCATCTTCGCCCAGGAGCGGCGGCGCATCGTCGATGCCATCGTCGAGCGCGGCTGGGAACTGGTGCCGCACAACTGGACGCAAAACGATATCCTGACCGATTACGCCCACGAGCCGGAGAAAGAGCGTGCCGTCATCCGCCGGGTGCTGGATGTGTATGAGGAGGTGGTGGGCAAACCCGCCAAGGGCTGGCTCAGCTCATCATTGCGGCCCACCGCCTTGACACCGGACATCCTCACCGAAAACGGCATGCTGTTTCATTGCGACTTTCTCAATGACGACCAGCCCTATCTGATCCACACCGACAGCGGCCCGCTGGTTTGTGTGCCCTATTCCAACGACATCAATGATTTCAATATGTTCGCTCGTGGCGGGATGACCCTGGACCAGGGGTTGGTGACCCTGCGTGAACAGTTCGACCGGCTCTACGAGGAGGGTGCGGACAGCATGCGGCTGATGAATTTCGGTCTCCACCCCCACGTCATCGGCCAGCCCTACCGCATCCGGGCACTGGATGAATTTCTCGCCTATGCCAAATCACACGACGGCGTGTGGTTCCCCACCCGCGAGGAAATCGCCACCTGGTACCTGGAAAACCACCAGGATCATATTGGGTAGCCGGAACGAAAGCGGGCGGGTCTTAGACCCGCCCTTACAGCCGTGATGTGATGTAGGGGCCGGTCTAAGACCGGACCGTCACCGGGTAGACTACGCCGCGCCTTTGAAATTGGGGCGTTTGTTGATGCTCATGGTGCCGGCTTCCACATTGTAACTGCCACGGGCGATGGATTCGAGATTGACGCCGGTGACCCGGACGAAACGGGCGCCCGCCGGATAGGCGATGGAGTGGATCTTGTAATCGTCGAAGATACCGGCATCGCCGCGCTCCAACCGGTAGCTCTCGGCCAGCTCGACCGTCGCCTTGCCCTCTTCCGTACCGTCATCCAGCCGCTTCCACTCGGTCATGTCGGTATGTTTCACCGCCTGGCCATAGATCGCCCAGGACGGTCCGTGATCATGGACCCCACCGGCATGGTCCTTGTCCATGATATGGGCGAGGATCTGAAATCCAAGATCGGGGTCCTCGTAAAGCACATTGGCGCCGCCCGATGCGTCGGGACCGCAATGTTCATCGACAAATTCATCTTCCATCAGCAGCCTGCCCAGATGATCCTTCACCTCCAGGCGGCCGGCCTCTCCGGGATCATCCTTGAGGATGCGGTGGCAGTCGGACGCGAACTCTTTCAACGTGTATCCCATAATTCGTCTCCAATATTAGCCGACCGGTGTCATGCGTTTCATCTGCTGCCGGTCGGGATCATAGGCATAGCGCTCGATGGTATCGAGATCGGTGCCCGTTACCCGCACCCAGCGCGCCGGGTCGGGATGCGCGGTGGAATGGATGATGCCGCTGTCAAACAGCGCCGCCTTGCCGGGCTCGAGGGGAAATTCTTGGATTTCCTCGACCGTCGCCTTGCCTTCCTCACTGCGGTCATCGGTGCGTTCCCACACCGTCATATTGGTAAGACCGATGGCCTGTCCATAGACCGCCCAGGATGCGCCATGGTCATGGGGCTTACCCTTGCGGTTGCCCTGATCGGTGCCATGGGCCATGACGCGAACATCGGTGTCCGTATCGTGATAGAGCAGGGTCTTGCCCGATCCCTGGCCGGACAAATGTTCCTTCACGAATGCCTCGTTCACCAGCAGCTTTTCCAAATGCGCGCGAATTTCTTCGCGTCCGGCGGCGCCGGGGTCCTTTTTCAGAGCCGCGTGACAATCATTGCAGAATTCTTCGAGGGTATAGGCCATGGGTTCGATCCTCCGCTGGGAAACCTCGCTCTATTCTATACCTGAAATGACCCACCCCGAAAGAACCGCTGTGGCCCGGCCCGCCGTCGTGCTATGAGGATCGCCCATGACCGAACCAAACGCCACCGCTTCCCGCCGCGCGCAGTTTTCCTGGTGTTTTTTCGATTGGGCCAACTCGGCCTTCCCGACAGTTATCGTAACCTTCGTGTTTGCGACCTATTTCACCGAGCATGTTGCTACCTCGAAAATCGAGGGAACGGCGCAATGGGGATATGCCTTGGCGCTGTCCGGTGTCGCCATCGCCCTTTTGAGCCCCGTTGTGGGCGCCATCGCCGACAAGCGAGGCGGTCGAAAACCATGGATCGCATTTTTCAGCCTGGTGTGCGTCACCTGTTCGGGGCTTCTCTGGTTCACCCTGCCCGATCCCGGCTGGGTAGTCTGGGGGCTGACCTTCTTCGCATTGGGCAATCTGTCCTTCGAAGTCGGGACCGTCTTCTACAATTCCATGCTGCCTACCATGGTGCCGCAAGATAGAATTGGGCGGCTGTCCGGCTGGGGCTGGGGCCTGGGGTATTTCGGCGGCATCGCTTGCCTGCTGGTTATCTGGCTGGCCTTTGCGTCGCCGGAAAAGCCCCCCTTTGGCCTCGATCCCACCATGATGGAGCATATTCGGATCGCGGGCCCGTTCGTCGCTCTGTGGTTTTTTGTTTTCGCCTATCCCCTGTTTCTGTTTACGCCGGACACGAATCGCAGCGGTCTTTCCTTAAGGGAGGCGGCCCGGCTTGGGCTGGCCGGGATAGCCAAAACCATCCGCTCCATTCGTGAACACGCCAATATCGCCCGGTTCCTGGTGGCGCGTTTGTTTTTCATCGACGGTCTGAACACGCTGTTCGCCTTTGGCGGCATCTACGCGGCGGGCACGTTCGGTATGGATTTCGGCGAGATTCTGCAATTCGCCATCGCCCTCAATGTCGCCGCCGGAATCGGCTCCATGCTGTTCGCCTGGATCGATGATCGGATCGGCTCAAAGCGCACAGTGATGATCGCGCTTCTGGGAATCATTGTGGTGGGAACGCCGATCCTGTTGGTGACGTCGAAAATGGCCTTCTGGGTGCTGGCCCTGGGCATCGGGATTTTCATGGGACCGGCCCAGGCCGCCAGCCGGACCCTGATGGCGCGGATGGCGCCGGCCGATCAGATAACCGAGATGTTCGGGCTGTTCGCCCTGTCGGGAAAAGTCACCGCCTTCATGGGTCCCGCGGTGCTGGCCTGGGTTACCACAGTTTTTGCCTCCCAGCGCGCCGGCATGACCACCGTGATCGTCTTCATCGCCATCGGCGCCGCAATCCTGGTGACGGTGAAGGACCCGGGAAAGTAAATACCGCCCGGCGCGCTGCGCCTAGTGCATTTTCCACTCACGTGGAATCGCTCCAGCCCGCTCCCCCACCCGGCCACCCACCGGATACTGGCGATGGGTGGCCGGGTGGGGGAGCGGG
>JABJKO010000318.1 GCA_018660305.1 Rhodospirillaceae bacterium | reverse complement strand
GGCCTCGGTGATCGATGCCTTTAGCAACAACATCCGGGTCGCCGTGGTCGAGGAGGGGTGTTTTGACCGCTCCCAGGCGTCCCATGCCGTCAATCTGTGCGATATGCACGCCAAATACGCCGATGTCATCGGGACCGACGAGGCGGTTGGTTTTATCGACAGCCTTGATGTGGAGATGAATGTCCCGACCGGAAAACCGCTTTAGGTTCTACGCCCAATGGGTCCCAGATCCTAAAGCGCCTGGGGCAAGTCCTCGGGGTCGGGGAATTTTATCCAGGTGCCGCGGCCATCGGCCCTGGCCAGTTCATAGGCCCGCATGGCAATACCAAGGTCAGCCACACCATTGCCGTTGGTGTTCTTGTGATAGGTAATCTGCTCATCGCTGGTCCGGCCGGGACAGGTTTCCGTTCCGAGCTCTCCCAGCTCCACAATGTCTTCCAGCGCGATGAGCCCTTTTTCAATGGGCTCGAAAAGATCCCCGGGCTCTTCAGTCAGGATGGTTTCGCGCAGATTGCAGACCAGAAGATCGGCACGCTCCGCCGTGCGGTCATCGATCTCGCGGCGGCGGGAGGACCGGTAGCCGCTTTTGACCAGCTGGACGTTGGACCCGACTATACCGGTGACATGCTGACCGGGCTCCAGTAAGTCCCCATCGAACAGCGGCACGGAGGTATTGGTGGCGCAGTGGACCACATCGGCCCCGACCACCACTTCCTCGGGCGTCGACACCGGCACGATCTCCACATCGAATTTCTGAGCATATTTGCGGGCGAAATTGCGCCGATTGTCAGGATCGCGGCTATAGATTTTCACCCGCTTGATGCTCGGCCGTTCCGTCAGAAGCGCCAGAAGCTGATTGGCGGCCTGGCCGGCGGACCCGAACAGCCCGGCGGTGGAGATGCCTTTACGCGGCAAATAGCGGAAACCGACGCCCGATGTCGCCGCGGTGCGCAGCGCCATGACGCTGGTATAGCCAAGTGTTTTTTCATCTACCTCGCCAATCATGATGGAGAGAAGCTGGCCGGTGTTGGAATCGTGGACCAGATGCACCGGATAGCCGCGAAACGCCTTGGTCTGATTTTCACCGCCCTTGTTCAGCTTGTCCGGCCGCTCGCCGGTTCCGATAACGCCGAGGCTATGGACGCCACCGGGAAAATTACTCACCCGGACGCCGCCCGGCGAATGCACCCGGCGCCGTGGCGCGGCGATGGCGGGATAGCTCAGCGCTTCGCGATAGCCGCGCTCGATGATGTCGATAGCCTCCTTCATGGAGACCAGCCCCTGTAATTCCTCGGGCCGCAGGAGCAGGACATCCCGAGTCACTGGCCGGGTCATTGGGTGAACTGCTCCCTCAGGGCCTCAGGATCGATCAGATCCATCATGGTGCCGCGCCCGGCGGCCTTCGCCTTTTCATAGACCAGCATGGCGACGGCGATTTCAGAGGCTGCCGTGCCGTTATTGTTCTTGTGATAGGTAATTTCCGCATCATTATTGCGGCCTTTTTTCAGGCCCAGCGGCAGTTCCCCGAGATCAATGATGTCATCGAGCGTGATGATCCCCTGCTCGATGGGCTCATAAAGATCGCCCTGTTTCTCGGATATCACCGATTCCTTGAGATTGGTCACGATCACATCGGCCCGTTCGACCGTTCGATTGTCGATTTCCCGGCGGGCCTTCTTGAGGAACCCGCCCTGAACCAGCTGGACATTGCCGCCGATGATGCCGGTCACGTGCTGGCCCGGCTCCAGCAGATTGCCGTCGAACAATTCAACATTGGTGTTGGTCGCGCACACGATGGCGTCACTGCCCTTGATGACATCATCGGGGTGGTCGACCGGTGTTATCTCCACATCGAATTTCTGCGCATATTTGCGGGCGAAATTGAGCCGGTTATCCGGATCACGGCTATAGACCTTGACCTTTTTGATACCCGGCCGGACCGACAGCAAGGCCAGCAACTGGTTGGCCGCCTGCCCGCCGGAGCCGAAGACACCGGCAACTCTGGCATTGTCGCGGACCATATATTTGAAGGCCACACCCGACGTGGCCGCCGTCCTGAGGGCCACCAGGCTGGTATAGCCGAGGGTCTTTTCCACCGGCTCGCCAATCACCAGCGCCAGCAGATGACCGGTATTGGAATCGTTCAGAACATGAATGGGATGTTCCCGATAGGCATATTCCTGGTTTTCGCCGCCCTCGAGCTGGACGACGCGATCCGCCCGTGTCGCCGCGCCGATGACGCCCATGTCATGGACACCGCCGGGGAAGTTGCTGATCCGGACACCGGCCGGCGAATGCAC
Source organism: Rhodospirillaceae bacterium (assembly GCA_018660305.1). The sequence continues at coordinate 16,625 of JABJKO010000318.1, read as the reverse complement.
CCGCCGGCGCGGCGCGTTGATGACCGGATATTCATGCCCGCCGGCATAGCCTTTCTCCACCGCGTCGATGGCTTCCGCCATGCTGACGAGATCCTGTATTTCTTCCGGCCCCAATAACAGGAAACCCATTGTCTGTTCCTTCCATCCTAGTGTCCTGGATCAACCGGGAGCCGGGCGCATGCTTTCCCACTGTCGGAAACCTGTCAAGGAAGCTCCCTGTGAAAGACCGGGACACCCGACTAAGATGCGGCAAGAACAACAATGAGGGAAAGTTCCATGCCGGTCGGGGTTGGCCGAATAGACACATCGATGCGGGACGGAAGGCTGGTTGTGATCGCCACCGGTGCATGGACCATCCGCACGGCGCCATCGCTGAGCGAGGAAATCGACCGGATGGGCGCCAGCAATGCCTCTTCCGGAATCCTGGATCTTTCCGGCGTCGAAGAGCTGGATACGGCCGGGGCGCTTCTGGTGCGGCACCTGCATGACCGGATCGCGAAGACCGGTATGCCCGTCGAGATGGCCGGCACCCACAAGGAACACGCAACCCTGATCGACCGGGTCGTGACGGCCGGCGGCGTGAAGCCGTTGCCAACGGAGGTCTATAACCCTCTCATTGCCCTCGTGGAGCGCGTCGGCCGCGCCGCCTGCGACGCCTGCACGGAAGCGGCGGATCTTCTGTATTTTCTGGGTGTTACGACGGTTTCCACATTTCGCAGCCTTGTTCGCCCCAAACGCATTCGGATCATACCGGTGCTCAGCCATATCGAGCATGTGGGTCTGGATGCCCTGCCCATCGTCGGTCTGTTATCGTTTCTGATCGGTGTGGTGCTGGCCTATCAGGGAGCTGATCAGCTTCGTCAGTTCGGCGCGGAGATTTTCACGGTAGATTTGCTGGGTATTTCTATTTTCCGGGAAATGGGCGTTCTGCTGACCGCCATCGTGATCGCGGGCCGTTCGGGCAGCGCGTTTGCCGCGCAAATCGGCACCATGCAGGTCAATCAGGAGATCGATGCCATGCAGACGCTGGGGCTCGATCCGGTGGATATGCTGGTTCTGCCCCGCATTTTCGCTCTGTTGATCTCCATGCCCCTGCTTGCGGTCTTTGCCGATGTCATGGGGTTGATGGGCGGCGGACTCATGGTCATTCTGACGCTCGATGTCTCCCTTGTGCAGTTTCTCGAGCGTTTGCAAAATTCCATCTCCGTCTCCACGTACTGGGTGGGCATCGTCAAAGCCCCGGTCTTTGGCTTCCTGATCGCGTTGACGGGCTGTCGGGAAGGTCTGAAGGTGACGGGAAGTGCGGAGAGCGTGGGGCATCACACGACACGGGCGGTGGTTATCTCCATCTTTCTGGTTATCGTGGCGGATGCGTTCTTTTCCATCCTGTTCTCCAGGATCGGTTTCTGATGGCTGACTCCTCCGAAATCGTCATCCGCATCGCCGGACTGCGAACGCAGTTTGGCAGCACCATCATTCACGACGGTCTTGATCTCGAGGTTCGCCGTGGCGAAGTGATGGGAATCGTCGGAGGATCGGGCACCGGCAAATCGGTTCTTCTCAACACCATCGTCGGCCTCAACAAACACACCGCGGGGACGATCTCCCTGTTCGGCCAGGATCTCTCGAAGCTCAACGAGGCGGACTCCCGGCAGATAAAGACCCGCTGGGGTGTCCTGTTTCAGCAGGGCGCGCTGTTTTCGTCCCTGACCGTGGCCCAGAACGTGCAGGTTCCCATGAAGGAATTTACCGATCTGTCACCGGCGATGATGAATGAGCTTACGGCGCTGAAAATATCCATGGTCGGATTGCCGCACGATGCCTGCCACAAATATCCATCGGAAATTTCCGGTGGCATGCGGAAACGGGCCGGGCTGGCAAGGGCGCTGGCGCTTGATCCGGAAATCCTGTTCCTCGACGAGCCGACGGCGGGGCTGGATCCCATTGGCGCCGCGGCTTTCGACACGCTGATCGACGACCTCCGCGACAGCCTGGGCCTGACCGTCTTCATGGTGACCCACGATCTCGACAGCCTTTACGCCATTACCGACCGGATTGCCGTGCTGGTCGATCATCATGTTATTGTCGGGACATTGACGGACCTTTTACAAAACCCCCATCCGTGGATCCATGAATATTTTCGCGGACCCAGGGCACGGGCGGCTGCAGGCGAGTAACCATGGAAACGCGGGCTAGTTATATTCTCGTCGGGGCGTTCGTCCTCAGTCTTTTCGCCGCCCTGACGGGTGTCGCCGTGTGGCTGGCCGGTGTTCAGTTCGACAAGACGCCAACCAAATACCTCACCTATTTCGATGGCGATGTTACCGGACTCGGCATCGGCAGCGCTGTCCGCTACAGAGGGGTCCCGGTCGGGTCGGTCACGGATATTCGCCTGGACGCAACCAATGTAGAACGGGTCCGGGTGCTCATGGAAGTATCGCCGGACACCCCCATTAAAATCGACACCGTCGCCCAGCTTGCCCTGCAGGGCATTACCGGGGTTGCCTACGTTCAATTGACCGGCGGCACCCATGCGGCACCGGCTCTCAAACTCGAAAAATCCAAGAAGATCGCTGTCATCGCGTCTCGGCAATCCGTGCTTCAACAGGTCATAAGCAGGCTGCCTCAAGTCATCGAAAAGGCCGTCCTCGTGGCGGATCGCGTGAGTCTGCTGTTCGACGAGCAAAATTTAAAAGCGGTGTCTGAAACTCTAAAAAACATACAGAATCTCAGCGGTTCCATGGGGTCGGAGGATAGCGATCTCGTGCTCCTGCTCCGTGAGGGACGGCAAGCCACGACGGCGCTGCGCGGTGCGGCCACGGACATTCAACAGCTTACCCAGACATTGAACCAGGGGATCGGGCCGATCATGACCGGCGCGGGAGACACCATGACGGATCTTCGCGCCACCATGAAAAATATCCGCAAGGCTGCCGTTACGGTCAATGACGTGGTCGCCAGCGTCCAGTCCCTGGTGGAAAACAACAAGGATCCGTTGAGCGATTTCGCCCGTTCCGGCCTCTACGAATTCTCGCTGTTTATCGCCGAGGCCCGGATCCTCGTCGATACACTGACACGGCTCTCCAATCGAATTGAACGCGACCCGGCCTATTTCCTGTTCGGGGATTCGCAAAAAGGAGTGAAAGCGCAATGAGGGTCCATCCGTCATCCCGACGCCGAACTGTCGGTATCCTCGCGGCGGTCACCATCGCCCTCGTTGGAAATAGTTGCGGGACACTACCGTTCGACAAGCCGCCGCCCCGCCTGTTTCTGCTGACACCGAAGAGCACGTTCCGTAGCGATCTGCCCAAAGTTCAGTGGCAGCTCACCATCGACGTGCCCATCGCCGAAGCAGGCATCAATACGTCGCGCATCGCCGTGCAGCGAAATCCCATAACCATTGATTATTTCGAAGGGGCCAACTGGATCGATACCGCGCCCAGAATGGTCCAGACCCTGCTTGTGGAAAGTTTTGAGAACAGCAACAGGATTGTCGGTGTCGGAAGGCAAACCGGCGCCCTGCGGGCCGATTACACGCTACTGGTCGAGTTGCGGGAGTTTCAGGCGGAAATCGATGATCTGGGTTCGGTACCAAAGGCCCATGTGCGTCTGAATGCCAAGCTGGTGCGTCTGCCCCAACGGGTTATTGTCGGTAGAAAATCAGCGGATATTGCCATTGAGGCAAAGGGGCCGCGCCTGGAAGACGTGGTCCGCGCCTTCGATTTCGCGTTGGGCAAAACGCTTAAGTCAGTGGTCGAGTGGACACTGACCAAAGTGCCTCCGACTGTCACCAGCCGGCGCCGGCGTTAAATCAGGCACCGCACCGCCTCCCCTCCCGAGACCCCGAAAAATCTGAGCTGTGGGATTGGGGTATCGGACGAGTCACGGGGATGTTACCGTTTGATACGGTTGGGAAGTTTTTTTTGGGAAGATTTTTAAGGGGACTATTCGCTAACTCATAAACCCGCGGCAATCTGCGGGAGGGGAGAACCGACATGCGCACGATATTCGAGCACAAGATTAAAGCGTTGTTGAGTTTGTTTGCAGCTGGGGTAATGGCAATGTTCGCCGCCACCCCGGCGATTGCGGCCCCGCCGAAGGGAGCACCGGCGGCACTGAAAGTAGCTTTCGTAGATTTCTTCTCGGGCGGCGCCGCCGTGTTTGGCGTGTCCGGCAAGGGCACCAGCGAATGGCTGGTGGCCAAGTGGAACCGCGAAGGCGGCATTCGCGGCGTTCCCATAAAATTAGTGGTGGTCGATGAGGGCGGGGGACCCAAAAAACAGGTTTCCGAACTGCGCCGTCTGGTGCTGGACGAGAAGGTGGACGCCGTCGTCGGTTACACCTCCAGCGGCAACTGTCTGGCCATCGCGCCAGTAGCCGAAAAGCTGAAGATCCTCACGGTAGTGCATGTCTGTGGCACGCATCGCCTGACTGAAGACAACAAATTGAAGTATGTCTTCCGGACCGCGGCCAATCAGGCGGCGGACAGCGTCAGCCTGGCCCGCCACGCGCTGAAGCTCAATCCCAACATCAAGACCATTGCCGGCGCCAATGAGGATTACGCCTGGGGCCGCGATTCCTGGGAAGCCTTCCGTGTCGCCATGAAGCAATTGAAGCCTGACGTGAAGGTGGTCGCCACGCTTTGGACCAAGTTCCAGGCCGGCGAATATTCGGCTGAGATTTCCCGTCTGCTCGCGGCGAGACCCGACGTCGTTCACTCGAGCTTCTGGGGTGGCGGATTGATCACCTTTGTCAAACAGGCGGCGCCGCGCGGGCTGTTCGAGCAGAGCCTGGTTCTTCTCTCCACCGGTGAGCAGGTGCTTCAGAACGTCGGCAAGACCATGCCAAATGGTGTCGTGGCTGCGCCCCGTGCGACGGGTGGGTACTTCGTCAACGCCACCAGCGCCATGGACAAGGAGTTCGTGGCGGGGGTCTACAAGCACAACAAGCGCTATCCCGACTATCCGGCATACCGCACTTACATGGCCTGGGGCGGCTTGAAGGGAGCCTTCGAAAAAGCCATCGATAAAAAGGGTAGCTGGCCGAGCACCGAAGAGGTCATAAAGGCCTTCGAAGGTCTGACATGGGAGTCACCCGCCGGGATGGTCACCATGCGATCCGACCATCAGGCCGTGCATGGTGGCATGGTCGGGGTTACCAAGTACTCGAAAAAGTATGGCTTCGCGGTCCTTGATGAAATCAAGGAGCTCAAGGCCGAGGAAATCAACCCGCCGCTCGGGATGAAGACCATGGACTGGGTACGCAGCTTAAAAAAATAAGGCATACCCTGGTTCGTTGAGACTCTGATTGGCTATGAAATGGTGCGAGGGGTAATCCCCCTCGCACTCTCTCTCGGTCCGATTGGAAAGCCGACCAGGTAGGTTCGCATTACCATGACCCTAGCCACCATTATCTTTTTCGACGCGCTGAGCTACGCGGCTACTCTTTTTCTTCTATCAGTCGGCCTGACAGTCGTCTTCGGGGTGCTGCGCATTCTGAACGTTTCCCACGGCGGCATCTACGCGCTTGGCGCCTATATGGGCACCTGGCTCGCCCTATGGGCCCTTGAACTCGGGCTCCCACCGGTCATGACGTACCCGGCACTTTTACTGGGAGCGCTCATAGTTGGGTTTACCGTCGGGCCGATCATCGAACGGCTGTTGCTGCGCCGCATCTACAGCGCCGACATGCACATTCAATTGCTGCTCACCTTCTCGATCCTTCTGATCCTCGACGATTCGATGAAGCTGATCTGGGGCATGCAGCCGTTATTCGTCAGCGAACCCTATGCTCTCCTCGGGAGATTCACCGTGGTCGGCATCATATACCCCTGGTACGACTTCATGCTGGTTGGCGTGGCGATTATTTTCGGAGGTGGCCTGGTGTGGCTGGTACGGGGCACCCGCTATGGCAAGCTTATGGTGTCGGTGATCAACGATCGTGAGATCAGTCTCGCCATCGGCATCAACGTAAATCTCATCTTTACCGTGGCCTTCACAATCGGTGCCCTGGCCGCGGCCCTCGGCGGCGCATTCATCGCGCCGAAGATCGCGGTGGTCCCCCAATTCGCCCTGGAGGTCGTGGTGCTGGCCTTTGCGGTCATCGCCATCGGTGGCATGGGAAGTATCGAAGGTGCCGCGCTGGGGTCGTTGATCGTTAGTCTGGCGCGCGCCCTGTCGATCCATCTGGCGCCGGAATTCGACCTTGTAGCGATCTACCTGATTATGATTCTCGTGCTGGCGTTCCGACCTCAGGGACTGTTCGGCGAGATCGAGTTCAGGAAGATCTGACATGAACATACTGACCATTCCCCGCGCCGCCCTGATTGCGTCGGTCTTGCTGGTTCTGGCACCGCTGGTCGTGCCGGGATGGATCGTCTTCGTCATGACCAAGGCGCTGTTCATGTCCATCGCTGTGATGGGTGTGGCCGTCCTTCTCCGGGGTGGGCTGCTCACCTTCGGTCACGCCCTCTATTACGCCACCGGCGCTTATGCCGTCGGATTCAGCGTGAAATGGCTGGGTGTTCACGAATTGATGCTGCTGATCCCCCTGGGGGCTCTGGCGGGCCTGCTCATGGCCGCGCTGGTGGGCCTCATCATGGCGAGATACCGCGAAGTCTTCTTTGCCATGCTGAACCTGGCCTTCTCCATGATGCTGTTTGGCGCCCTTCTCAAATTCTATCCCATAACCGGCGGTACCGACGGGCTGTCCATCGGCACCGCGACACTGTTTGGCAGCGAGCTCGAAGGCGACAGCCTGGGGTTCTATTATTTCTCGCTGGCGATCGTGGGTATTGTCTGCTTCATCGTATGCCGCTTTATGGCCTCGCCGCTGGGCTATTTTCTCCGGGCGCTCTACGACAACGAAATTCGCATGGAATATTCAGGCGTGGCCGTGCGGCAGGTGGTCTATCGGACCTATCTCCTTGCCGGCACATTGGGGGGCGTGTCGGGCGTTCTGGCGGCCTTTTCCATCGGGCACATCGTTCCCGAGGACGCCTTCTGGATCCAGTCCGGCGAATTCGTCTTCGTGGCCCTGCTGGGCGGCTTTGGCGGCGTTCCCGGCCCGCTGATGGGCGCCTTTGTGTTCGAGTTTATTCAGACCTACGCCTCGAAATATTTTCCTCTGGCTTGGCAGATGACGCTGGGCATCATCATGCTGGTCGTGATCCTGTTCCAACCGGGCGGGCTATGGGCAATCTACAAGAAGATGGAACAGCGGCTCGGCGGGAAAGGGAAAGGCGACGGCGATGTCTGAGAATACCCCGATCCTGCAAACAGTGGATATCCATCATGCCTTCGGCGCGGTGGTGGCCGCCGATAACGTCAACGTCACGATTGAAACCGGCGAAATGATAGGCATCGTGGGAGCCAACGGGTCGGGCAAAACCACTTTCCTGAACCTCATCACCGGCTATATCAAACCCAATAGCGGCCGCATCCTGCTGATGGGTAAGGATACCACCGGCCTGCCCCCCCGGGATGTTACGAAGCTGGGTGTGGCGCGTTCCTTTCAGATCCCTCAGCTCTATACCAACATGACGGTTCTCGAGGGCATGCTGTTGTCGCTGGCCGCCGCCGCCGGCGAAGCGAGCGGTTTCTGGAGGCCCATTCTTCGCGATTCATGGAAATCCGAGGGGCTGGCAATTTTGGAGAGTTTCGGCCTTGAGGCCTATGCCGACCGGAACGTGGGCGAGTTGCCCGAAGGCAGCCGGAAGCTTCTGGATATAGCACTGTCTTTTGCCTTGAAACCGAAGCTGCTGCTGATGGATGAGCCGACGAGCGGGGTGAGTGTCGAGGACAAGTTCGAAGTCATGGCCACGCTGGTGAAAGTCCTGCAGCAAAGCGACACCACAGCGATCTTCGTGGAGCACGATATGGAAGTCATCCAGCGCTACAGCGAGCGCGTCCTAGTCTTCGGCACCGGCCGTGTAATCGCCGATGGCTCGCCGGAACAGGTCCTCGACGATCCAGAGGTCAAACGAACCGTGCTTGGTCAGGTGTGACATGCTGAAGCTTGGCAATATCAAGGTAACCATCAACGATTTCGTTATTCTGCGGGGAATCAATCTGGAACTGGCCGCCGGCGAGCTGGTTGCGCTGGTGGGGCGCAACGGCGCGGGCAAGACGACCACGCTGAAAAGCATCATGGGGCTGGTGTCCATCGCGGGCGGGAGCATTGACTTCGACGGTCAGGACCTTTTGGCGGTCCCGCCGCACCAGCGGGCTGCCTTAGGCATCGGCTACGTACCCGAGGACCGTCGTCTGATCGGCTCTCTGACTGTCCAGGACAACATTCTGATGCCGGCCTGGGCAAACAAGCTGGATACCGCCGACGAGCGGCTGGACTACATCTATGGGCTGATGCCCGAGCTCGCGCCGTTTGTGAAACGCCGCGCATCCATGCTGAGCGGCGGACAGCAGAAGATGGTGGCCCTGGCCCGCGCCCTGATGAGCGGGACCAAGCTCCTGCTACTGGACGAACCCTTTGAAGGTCTGTCTCCGGGGCTGGGGAATAAATTCGGGGAAACCATCCAGCAGCTGCAAAAGGACGGCCTGACCGTCCTGTTGGCTGAATCCGATGACAAAACGATCGATTTTGCCGGAAAGACCTACATTATCGAACGGGGCGAGACCGTCGACGGCGCGGCCGGCTAATGCTTGCAGGTTTGGCTTAGTGCGGCATCCCGCTAAGCACAGGCTTTGATGCCGGCCCCTTCGAGCAAATTGATATGCTCGCAGGCCAGCTTCTTGCCGACCTCTTCCTTTATTTCGTAAACGAAGCCCTTGTGGCGGGCGCTGATGCTCGCCGCGCGCTTCTTTGTGATCTCATCGGCGTTTTCACCCGCGGTCGCAGAGAGCCGGACCCAGTATTTTTTTCCAATCTTGGCCGCTTCGGACTGAATGATCAGCCCATCGAACGTATGCCACTGCCCTTTATAGGTTCCCGATCCGAAATCGACTTCGTCCGCGCGTTTCAGATCGATGAGTTGAAGCCCCTCAAATGCCTTGGGCATCTGGTTGGTTTCCCACTCACCGCGCTGTCTTTTGCCGGTCGGAATATCGCCCAATTTGAAATTCTTATCTTTGACCGCCTTGCGGCTCACACGAACCTTCCCACCCTTGGGCGAGTCGATGACCAATTCCCGCATGGCGCCGCCATTGATGTCGATGATCTTCTTCGATACCCAATCGGCGGGCCCGCTTCCCAGCTTGACTAACCCCTCGATCAGCCAGCTTTCCTTTTTGCCGCCGATCCGCATATACATGCCGCCCTTATCGGTGCCGAACAATTCTGCGTTCTTCCGGCCAATAAGACCTTCCGCCAGAATTTTTCCACCCTTGTCCCTCACGGTAATTTTCTTCGATTTCGCGCCTTTTGCGGAGACGTCACGCAAATTGAGGCGTTCGAAGCGCTCGGGGTCGGATGTTTTCGGCTCGAGATACCGAAGCTGGGATAACTGCACCAGAGTGGTCTTCACATTTTCGAACTTCGCGGGATAGCCGTTGAGCTCGCCGATGCCCCACCCGTCACCCACCCGTTTTACCGAGTAACGGCGTGTGGCATCCTGAATCTCGATGGCTGAGACGTCGTTCAGCTTTGCGTCGAGCCCGGCAAAGACAAACGGTCGGTCTTTCGGAATGATTGTCGCCGCGGGGCGGTTAGCTACCGCCATGGCCGCGCCAACCACGAGGGCCGCCGTCACGGCGCTAAAGGCGAAGAACGATTTAGGTGTCATGGCGCTTATCTTCAGAACAGTTTCAAAAAATCAGCTTACGTTCGACGTCATCACCTGCTGGCGCCGTACTTTTCCGCGCCGCACAAGCCAAAGCCCGAGGGCGAAAATTATAACCAGAGCAGGGATAAGACCGATATTAATGGCTTTCAGACGCGCATCGAGCTGGTCGATTTCCTGCCGTAGAGAGAGCTGAACCGACCGCAATTCCTTGCGAATGGAAATGGCCTCGCGGCGAAACTTTTCGATCGCCGTTTTTTGCTCGGCGGACAGAATAACCGTCTTGCCAGCCTTGGTTTCCTTCGTCTGCAGATCCTTGAGCTTGCCTTCGATGCTCTGGAGCTTCTCGAGCAGCCCCTGCTCCTTCGACCGGTACTGCAGTTCCGCCTCGCGCTTCATGGCATCCACTGTGTGGAAGGGGCGTGTGGTGACACCCCGGCTGCGCAGCCCGATCAGTGAGGCGGTGCCCGCCATATTATCAACGGCATTGATGAGAAAATCAGCGTTATTGGCAACCGGGACCGGAACACGCTGGCCGAAGAAATTCTGGACGCGAACCCAGAAACTGTCCGCCAGCATATCGGTATCGGCGACCAGGATAACGTTCGCCGGCTTGGCGGATTCCTTTAGGTGGGTTTGCGCCTTGGCGACTTCCTCGCCCTTCTTGAGGCGAGCGTCGCGGATGTCATCGCGCATCTTGTCCTTTGGCGGGCCATCGGCAAAGGCGCTTTTGAATTTGCCCGATATACGCGCCCCGACGATAAAAGGCTTGTCGGCCGCCTTGAACGCCTGCAGGAGTTTGTGCGGTTTCGGGTCCTTCTTGACGTCCGATACCTTGATCGCCATGGCTTGGGGGCTGGAGGTGAGGAGCGGTTCCACCTTCAGGCCCGACCCTTCCGCCACGTCGAAGAAACCGGAACTGGCGATGGTGATCTGCTCCAGTTCCCCCGTCACGACGTCGGACCGGTTCACCTGCTCGCCGCGCATGGTCACCCAGGCAATGTAGTCGGTGATGATGGGACGTCCCAGTGAGTCGGCGCCGGCGCTCACACGCTGGGCGCCCTGCCGGTCCCCCAGGACCTTGTTCTTGTCGTAATTGATACCCCAGGCCTTGAAGAGCTTCTTCAGATCGGAGCCGTCATCGGGCGGCTGGCGCTGCATCGCGTTGCCGCGGGTCGCGGTTTCGGAATAGGGATCGACGAATATCATCGTTTTGCCACCGCGCATGACATGCTGGTCTATGTAGTAGCGGTCGGTATCGTCCATATCGCGGGGATGGACCACCAGCAGCACATCGATATCTTCGGGGATCGGGTCCTCAAGGGAAATGCGCTGAACATCGAAGAATTCGCGAAGCTGTACGATGATCTGCCACGGCCTGTAGCGCTTGATGGGATCGGCCTCCATGGGCAGGGAGGAGACCAGGCCGACTTTCTTTTTCTTCGGGTTGGCGAGATTCTGAACCAGCCGGCTCAGATCATATTCCAGGAAACGATCACGCTGCGGCGAGATAAACGGGATGACGTCCTGATCGTCGGTCGTGTTGGTGCCCGCAAGGCCAAAATAACCGAGGTTGCCGGCCTGGGTGATAGGCACGCCCTGAAGACCAAAGCCGACGGCGCGGTCCTCCTCGGGTGAAAACGGTTCCGGACGGATTAGTTCGAGCTTGAGGCGGCCGTTTGACAGCTCCACATAGCGCGACAGTAGCTCCTGGACGTTTTTCGCATAATCCTTCAGCCCGGTACTCTGCTCCAGCAGATCATCGGAAACAAACAGCCGGAGCGTCACCGGCTCACGGATCGCGGCGAGCACCTCCCGGGTGCCGTCGGACAGGCTGTAAACCTTATCTTCCGTCAAATCGACGGTCAGATTGCGGAAGGTTTCGGTGGACAACACGTGCAGGGCGAGAAAAAAGATGGCGGCGACCAGCAGCCCCATCATGCCGAGCCGGCGTTGATCCCATGATTTTACGTTACCAGCCATGACCGAAACCTCATGCCCCCTTTTTCAGGTCGACGACGACCACATTGGCAAAAAGAAAGACACCCATAATCGAGAGATAAAAGATCAGATCGCGGATATCGATGACGCCGCGCACAATGGCGTCGTAATGGACCAGGAAGCTCAGCGACTGGACCAGATCGATCACGAGCTGAGGCGCCCAGCCCTGAAAGGCGCCAAGCACCAGTTCAAGGCTGCTCATCATAAAGAGGAAAATCACCGCGGCCCCGATCACAAAGGCGATCACCTGATTGCGGGTCATGGCCGAGACGAATCCGCCGATCGCCAGGTACGACCCCGCCATCAGCAACCCGGCCACATAACTGGCGACAATCACACCGTTATCCGGGTCACCCAGATAGTTCACCGTAATCCACACCGGAAACGTCAGCCCAAGCGCGATCCCGGTGAAGATCCAGGCCGCCATAAATTTGCCGAAAACCGCCTGGGTGGTGGAAACCGGCAGGGTCATCATCAGTTCAAGCGTTCCCGTCTTGCGTTCTTCCGCCCATAGCCGCATGGCGACGGCGGGGATCAGGAACAGATACAGCCAGGGCAGAAAACTGAAGAGTGGTTGCAGATCAGCCTGACCACGATCGAAGAACCCGCCAAAGAAAAATGCGGTAGCCCCGTTCAGCGCCACGAAAATAACGATGAAGACGTAGGCCAGAGGCGTCGTGAAGTACGCCAGAAGCTCGCGTTTACAAATTGCCCAACTTGCGCCCATTTCCGTCTCCGTCACGCCGTCGTTGTTATGCGGCGGAATACCTCATCGAGCCGCCCGTGCTCGACACGCACCTCTTCGGCGCCGATGCCGCTGCTTCGCATCTGGCCATTGACGCGATCGAGTATGGCCGCGCCATCACTGGGGAATGCCGTGAGGTCGACCAGCCCATCATCGCGCGTTGCCAGCTCCACATTATTAATCCCGGCAAGGCCGGCGATCTCGCTCTTGCAGCGCTCGCCATTCTCCGCGGAAACACAGATGGTCACCGCGTTGTGATAAATCGACCTGGCTTCCAGGTCGGCCGGTGTTCCATCGGCGACGATCTTGCCTTTGGCGATGACTATCGCTCTCGAACAAACCACCTCGACCTCTTCGAGCAGGTGGGTCGAAATGACAATGACCTTGTCCTTGGACATTTCCTTGATGAGTTTACGCACTGCGTGTTTCTGGTTCGGATCCAGACCATCGGTCGGTTCGTCCAGAATCAAAATCTCGGGATCATGCAAAATGGCCTGTGCAATACCGACCCGCCGTTTGAACCCCTTGGACAGGGTACCAATCGTCTGGTGCATGACATGCTCGATGTTGATGCGGGCGGCGGCCATAGCGACGGCGTCCTTTTTTGCCGCCCCGTGAATACCCCTGACATCCGCGACAAAGGAAAGCAGTTCCATCGGTGTCATATCTTCATAGAGGGGGGCCCCCTCCGGCAGATAACCGATCCGCCGCTTTACCTCTATCGGGTCGCGCGCGACGTCAAAGCCGTCAACGGTGACGGTGCCCTCTGTCGGCGGCAAAAACCCGGTCACCATTCGCATCGCCGTCGTCTTACCGGCGCCGTTCGGACCGAGGAAGCAAAGAACCTCACCCAGGCCGACGGAAAAGCTGACATTGTCCACCGCCGTAAAGGCGCCAAACCGCTTTGTCAGGCCCTCAATTTGGAGCACATGACTCATCCGTCAACTTCCTCCCCACGAACAAAATGGTCCGCAATTCACAATCCGGCCCCGGTCAATATCGGAGACCTATCTAAAATTGTCGTTTCGTAATGCATCCGATCAGCGCTTGATCCCCATTTTTATACGGTATGAACCAAGACACCGAATTCGAGCAGGGTACGATTTGGCTATTTATCCGTTGATTGTCAAGTCCCTAGATGAGGAGTCTCACTTTGTTTTGAGCAATCACTCCACAAGAGATGCGACATGATCGGCGATGGCGAGCGAGGCTGTCAGGCCGGGGGATTCAATGCCAAACAGATTGATCAGAGCCTCCACGCCATGCTCCGCGGGTCCCTGGATGACAAAATCCTTGGCCGGTTCATCGGGTGACTGGATCTTGGGACGAATACCCGAATAGGCCGGCTGAATCGCCCCATCCGCCAGGTCGGGATAGTATTTGCGGACGGCATCGTAGAACTTGTCGGCGCGCCTGGGGTCCACGTCATAATTGATGTGGTCGATCCATTCCACGTCGGGACCAAACCGCACCTGGCCGCCCAAATCCACCGTGACATGGACGCCCAGCCCTGCTTTCTCAGGCACCGGATAGATAGGCCGGCTAAAGGGTGGTTTGCCCATAAGGGCGTAATAGTTTCCTTTGGCGTAATAGCTGGGCGGGACAAATTCCGCCGGCAACCCCTTCAACGTCGAGGCCACTTTCTGTGCGTGAAGCCCGGCGGAATTTATGACCAGGTCCGCCTTGATCTCCATGGGGGCGTCGCCGCCAACGGATAGCAGGATACCGTCGTCGTCGATCCTTCCGTCATGAACCGGGGCATGAAACGCCACCATGGCGCCGGCCGACTCGGCATCCCCCTGATAGGCCAGCATCAGACCATGGCTGTCGATGATGCCGGTAGATGGCGACCACAATGCGCCAACGCAAAACACCGCCGGCTCAGCCTGCCGAATATCTTCCACGCTTTTCCATTCGAGGTCAGGGACCCCGTTAGCCGCGGCGACATTCTTGAGCCGTTCCAGCTCCGGCATCTGGTCCTCGCTGGTTGCCACGATAAACTTGCCGCACCGGCGATGCTCGACACCGTGGCTGTCACAATAATCATAAAGAGCGTGTTTGCCGGCAACGCAGAATTCCGCTTTCAGGCTGCCTGTCGGATAGTAGATGCCGGCATGGATAACCTCGCTGTTGCGGGAACTCGTCTCCGTGCCGATGGCCTCCGCTGCTTCGAGAACGATGACTTCGCGTCCGGACATGGCCAGCCGTCGCGCGACCGCAAGCCCGACCACGCCACCACCAATAACCACGCATTCAACTTTTTCAGTCACTCCGGAACCCCGAACAAAATGCCTCTGCGGAATTGTAAGGTCGCGACAGCTAGGATACTGCGCTAGGGGCGGAGTCGTAACGACTGCCCCCATCGAAGGCAAGCGCGCAGCGGACGGCGCCGGTCAAGGCTGGGAAATCAGAATGTTTCGGATTGTTAGGGGATGAGGCCCCCGGAAGGATCGGAACAGGCCCCTGATGCGGCTATACCGGTGTGGTCGAATCGGCCGGCGCGGGCGGTATACCAATATCTTCCTCACCCCCGGTGTCTGCCGCAACACTCTTCGGGGCGCCTTCAGCAATAGTCGCCAACGGCTCGGGATGCTCGTCAGCCAATTTTTCTTCCTCGATATCAGCGGTTGCGTCACCGAAGGAAGGCGTTTCAGAATTGTCCGCGCCGTTCTCGGGCAAGGCGGCCGGCGCCCAAACCTCAGGCTCATTATCGGCGTCCAGGTCACCCGGTAGCGCATAGCTCTCCGGTTCAAGCCCATCTTCGTCCAAACCCGCCGCATCGATTTCGGGGTCGATGGGTGCCGGCGGCGGCGCTTCACTGTCCTGGGCTTGGTGGGCTTCGAGGGTACGAACGCGGCTCTCCACGGCGGGCCAGGTGGTGATGCGGGCCACATGCAAATCAAATTCTGCCTGCAACCGGAGCCAAAGCTCAGGCCCTGTCCCGAAATAGCGCCCCAACCGCAGCGCTGTATCGGCGGTAATGCCGCGCTTTCCATTGGTAATATCGCTGATCCGGCCAACCGGTACGTCTATGTCCCGGGCCAGTTGATTACGGCTGATGCCCAACGGCTCCATCGCCTGAACCAAGAGAATTCGCCCCGGATGAAGCGGCTTCCCATCTTCTGTCATTCCAAATGCAACCATCTCGAAACTTTATTCCGCCTCACATATACCGTCAAACAGTATAGCTAAAACCGTGAAATTCTTTGACACCGACACTCGATTTACAACTTTATAGGTGGTGTTGGACTGCCGTTGAAACCACTACGGTAGCCGGACACAAACAGAAAGAGGAAAGACTTACTTTCGTCGCCAGAAAGATTTTCGCTCTCCGCCAATGTCGTCGTCAGAGGTGTGATCAGCCAACCGGTCCAGGCCGGACAGAATTCGGGTCTCGACCGAAGACAGGAGGAACCGAACCGACTCGTCGCGTTTCAAATTCTCTTTTCTCTGCGCCTCAAATAGAGTGGTAAAGTCGCCCATAACCTGCTTATAGGCCTCAATCAGCGTTCTACCATTTTTTTCGCGGTCTTCGATCAGATCTCTGGTTCTGACGAATTCTTCCCGCAGCAGGCGAAACTCGGCTTCAAGTGACGTCAGGCGCTCTGCCAACCTGCCCGACCCCGTCGGGTCGATCTCACGGCCATCGGCGGCGGCCATGTTCTTTCTCGCCAAGGTCGATTTCAGATCAGTAACGGCCATCGGTTCCCTATATAGCAATCCGCCCCTCCACACTGAATAGGGCGAAACTGTCATTCAAACCTCACAACCATGCCGATGATATGGTGAATAAATGTTTAAGGCTGTCAGTTCCCGACCAGGCCAATTGACCCCGGAATACGGAGTTTTGCGGGAATAACGGCCCTGCATATCGGCTGAAACATCGAATCGGGATCAGAATCCTAGCAAATTTTTAAGAGAAACTATGGGAAATTACGGGTCAAGCTCATATCGACCAGGACCGAATTGGGGTTCGCACTACATGTTAGGGAGATTCCCTAGGTGAATATGAAAACATCTTTCGACAAGGTTGACCTGCTTCTGGTTGCGCCGAAGAACCAGAATAGCAGCAGCCTTCGCCAATCTTTGACGGATCTGGATTTCCGGGATATTCGCACGGGATCATCCATTCAGGATATCCTG
>JABJKO010000220.1 GCA_018660305.1 Rhodospirillaceae bacterium | reverse complement strand
GGTCGGGAGGGGGAGAGGGCTGGCACCGCCTATGTGTAGTGCACTAGCATAGTGCCTGACGTGAAGAACCGAAATGTGGAGAGTGGGACGTTATGAAAGCGGCGGTGATCGAAAAACAGGGCGGGGTCGAAAACATCGTCTATGGGGACTGGCCGGATCCCGAGGCGGGGCCCGACGATGTGGTGGTGCGGGTGCGCGCCTGCGGACTCAACCATCTGGATATTTTTGTGCGCCGCGGCATGCCCGGCTTTCCGGTGCCCATGCCCTGGATATCCGGTGGTGATATTGCCGGAGAGATCGACACGGTTGGTGAGAACGTCACTGGCTGGTCGGTGGGCGACCGGGTCACGCTCAACCCCGGCACCGACGAGGGCATGATCGGTGAACAGGTGATCGGCGGGCTGGCCGAACTGGTGCGGGTGCCGGCGAAGTATCTCATCAGATTGCCGGACAATATTTCTTTCGATACGGCCGCCGCCATTCCCATCAATTACGGCACCGCCCACCGCATGCTGTTCCATCGCGGGCGGCTGAAAGAGGGCGAAATCATGCTGGTGCTGGGCGCCAGCGGCGGCGTCGGTCAGGCCTGCGTGCAGTTCGGAAAGATGGCCGGGGCGATTGTGATCGCCGCCGCCGGGTCGCGGGAAAAAGGCGAGCGGCTGCTGGAGATGGGCGCCGATCACGTGATCAATTACGCGGAACAGGATTTCAGCGCCGAGACCTGGAAGCTCACCGGCAAGAAGGGCGCGCATATGGTGATCAACTTCACCGGCGGCGACACCTGGGCGCCATGCCTGCGGGCCGCGAGGAAGGGAGGGCGGGTTCTTACCTGCGGCGCCACTGCCGGTCATTCGCCGGAAACCGATCTAAGGTTTATCTGGGTGCGCGAGCTGGATGTGCTGGGGTCGAACAGCTACAGCCAGCAAGACATCGAACGCTCCGTCTCGCTGATTTCCGACGGTCAATTCACGCCGGTGATCAGCCACACACTGCCGCTGGACCGCACCGGCGAGGCGGAAACCCTGATGGAGGAGCGTAATTTCTTCGGCAAGATTATCGTCAACCCGTGATGCACTAGGCCCCGTCAGCCATAAACGCCTCGATGGTTTCCTTTGCCGCCTTTCGGTCGACTTTGCCCGTGCCGCCCACTGGCAGGGCGTCGATGGCGAAAATTCGGCGGGGATGGGCGTAGGCCGGTCCGTTTTCCAGGCAGAATTCCTTGAGAGCCTGCTCGTCGACATCGGCATTCGTGCGTAGCGTCACCAGCGCGGCCGGGGCGAGGCCCTTTACGTCATGGGTAATGGGCAGGACCACGGCATCGATTACCGCCGGGTGCTGGACCAGAAGCAGCTCGACCTCCTTGGGCTGGATATTCTCGCCGCCACAGGAAAACTGGTCGTCGGTGCGTCCCATGAAATAGAAAAACCCGTCCCCATCCCGTCTGACGAGATCGTTGGTATGGAGCCATCCGTCGGTCAGCCGTTCGCGGTTTAGTTCCGGCCGGTTATTGTAGCCGGACAGTACGGCGGGCGAGCGCACCCATAGCTCGCCAAAATCCGGATGTTCCTTTCCGTTCTCATCGACCAGCTTCACCTCCACCTCCGGCGCGACGACACCGCAACTGCCGCGGGGGACATGGCGTCCGTCGAGGGGCTGGCGCAACGGGCCGCCGCCTTCGGTCAGCCCATAGGCTTCCTCCACCGGCGCGCCAAAGGAATCCTCGACCGCTTTGATCAAATCGGCGCCGACCACCGCCGATCCCATCTCCAGGGAATGCAGCCGGGGAAAGTCGAGTGACGCAAGCAGATCGTCTTCGGCCAGCATCATGCGGTACATGGCGGGTACACCGCCGGTATCGGTGCAGCCATGATCGGCCAGCGCGCGGAGGAATTGCCGCGGCTCGAATTTCGGCAGGATGACGGCGGACGCCCCCACATGGAGCTTCGGCTTGATGGACACCCGCATGGCGTTCTTGTGGTACAGGGGACCGGCGACCAGTGTCCGCTCGTCCGGCTGACAGGGCCAGTATTGTTGTGAGGTGCGGATGCCCCACAACATGCCCTCGTGGCTCAGCAGCACGCCCTTGGGCCGGCCGGTGGAGCCGGACGTGTAGGGAAGGAACGCGATCTGGCCCGACGATATTTCAGGGGGAGCGAAACTGTCGGGGTCGGCCGACATCAGAAATGCTTCATAATCCAGCCAGCCCGGCGGGGCGGGGGCGGTTGCGATGCGGATCGGCACCTGCCTTTTGTCGACGATAGGGACCAGATTCGGGTTGCAGGCGGGCTCAATTATGGCCGCCTTGGCGTCGCTATCTTCGATAATGAAATCAATGGTTTCCGATCCAAGTTTAATGTTAAGCGGTATGGGAATCAGGCCGGCCCGCATACATCCGAAAAAGGCCTCGATAAATTCATAGCGATTGCCCATGGCCAGAAGGATTCGATCACCCACCTGGAGCGATTGGTCGGACAGCGCGGCGGCGACACGGTTCATTCGGCCATTGAGTTCCGCGTGGGTTATCTCGGCAATCGGGTCGTGTGATAAATCCAGCAGAGCCATGCGATCGCCGTGGGTCTCGGCTGCCCGGTAATTGAAATAGCCCAGATTGTTTGTTCGGTGATCCATGGGTGAGCGGGTCCGTTTCTTGCGACCCTTATGACCAGACCGCGAACGCCATGCCGCAGCCGGTTCCGGCTTCGGATCGGTAGCAGGGTTCGTAAACCTGCCAGTCCGTGTCCAGATGGTCTACCGCGCCCGCCACCGTGATCCAGTTCCGTATTTCCGAATTTCCCGAATTCAGCATCGCCGTCGGGATTGTGCGCAATGTCTCGCCGTCCTTGTTTCGGCAGGCATCGAGGATGGTGTGGTCGAGTTGCTCGTTGATGGTGAAGTGACTGAGACCGCCCGATGCCAGGATACCGACGCGTTTGTCTTCGCCCCATGCTTCCACCGCGGACCGAATGGCCCGGCCCAGCGCGTAACACCGGCGCGGCCGTGGCTGGTTGGGAGGATAATAAGTGTTGAGGATGACCGGGACGATGGGGATGACGGATTTGGTCATCAATCGTCTGTGGACGAAGCCGAAGGCGTGCCCTTCGCCCTGCTGGCGCCGCAGCTGGTCGGCATAGCTGATATCGAAGGCGGCTTCGGTCAGACTGGACACCAGGTGCCGGGCGAGCCCCTGGTCCACCGGATAGTCACGGGGCGCCGTCGGTTCATGAAACTGCGACCTCGCCTGGCGCCAATAGGCGGGTGCGGATTGCGGCAGGGGCGATACATCATTGCGGATATCCGAGCCGCAATAGAGGAGCATCGCCGGCATATTATCGTCGCGGTACTGCTCAAGCTGGTCATCACCGACAATGATCAGCGCATCCAGCCGGGAATCTTCCAGATTGTCCGCCAACCGCTCTATCGCCCGGGCACAGGCTGTTACCCGTCGTTGGATGGTTTCGGACGTGATTTCGGCCCCTATGGAGGGGTCGGCTTCGGTCAGCAACGCATCATAGGAGCAGGCATTTCCCTGGCTGTCCCGATGGTTCGGATTGGCCCGGTCACGCGCCGCATGATGGTGAAAATCCTCCGCCGGCGAGTTAAGCGCCGGACTGTGGGAGGTTCCGATACCCAGTACAATTCTAGCCATTGCTCTGCAATTTTTGATCCGAGATAGCGAGTTTTGCGGCTCTTGCGCCGGCAATCAAGGCAAGCTTTGCGCCAAATTGCCCGTGACCGGCACTGATGGTCGGAAAATTGGACAATTTTACCGTGTTGAAAATCAGCCTTCTTTTACCCTTGTGAAGGATTTCTCAACGTTAACACGGCAACATTCGCCCTGATTTTCTATGCCAAATTCCCCGGTTTTCTGCGTATAAGGGTAAATACTTGACGGCTCCTGTCCAGATTCAGAGCGCTCAACGCACTCGGAGCACTTGGCTGAGCACGACCGACGGTCGGTTGGGCGCCTGGCTGGGCGGCATTTTGCTCTTTTGTTTTGTGGTGGGAATCGCCGGGCTCGAGCATGCGGAGACTCGTTTGCTGCGCTCCGAAGCGCAGGAAGTCGCTATGCATACGGCCACTGCGGTCGAAAAGGGACTCCCCGATATTCGCCGAATCCTTTCCGAACGGGAGCCAACGGCATCAGAGATCCAGCGGATGACAGAGATCGCCGCAATCAGCGACGTGTTTGGCATCCGCATGATCGACCCTCAAGGGGATATAGTCTTCGACACGCCGACTATCGAAGGCAAAGGGTATTTGGGATCACAGCGCTTCGCCGCGTTGCTTGGTTCCGACGATGTTCCCACATGGGCCGACGGCGAAATTGGTGGTGACGCCACTGTCATCAGACGGACCTTGATAACTTTTAAAGAGGGCGACGCGATCGCCGGCGGGTTGGAAATCTTTTTCGATATGACCCGGCGAACCAATGAATATATGTGGCTGAAAAGGGTCGCCCAATTTGCCTTCAGCCTTTTCCTGCTGATTGCCTTCGGCCTGATTGGTTTCATTGTTCGGCGACATTTTCAGTCGACCCAAAATATGATGTGGGCCGCGCAGCAGACACAGTCGCGGGACAGGGCCATTCTCGATAACGCCGTCGGCGCCATCATTGTCCATGATGGGAACACGATTCTCTACGCCAACGATGCGGCTATTGGTCAGTACGGGGCCGAAAACGCCGCCGATCTAATGGGCCGGGACGTTTCCGAAATTATCGATTCTGACGATTTAGCCGAGGCGCAGAAGAACCGCCAACGGGTGCTGGTAACGGGCGCAAAATCCTTTGGCGAGGGACATCGATGCAAAAGGCTCGATGGAACGATTTTTCGCGGTAACGCGTCATTTTCCCCCATAGAGTGGGAGGGAAGGCAGTGCGTACTTGAAGAAATCCGCGATATATCGGAGCGTGAACGGGCGGACGAAGCGCTGCGGGAAAGCGAGAATACACTTCGGGGATTTTACAATTCACTCGATTTGATGATGAGCATAATCGAGAAACTCGATGATGATGTGCTCCACATCTCCGATAATGATGCCGCTGCCGTGTTCTTCGGTTCGACGACCAACGCCATGCAATTGCGCACCGCGCGGGAACTCAGGGTGCCGGAGGAGAATATTGACCGATTGTTGGCTCGTATGGTGGTGGCCAAACAAAGCGGCAAACCGGTCAACTATCTGAATGAATATGCCACCAGCCGGGGTACTTGCTTGCTCGAGGGAACACTCGCTTATATCGGCGAAGCATCTTCCGGCAGGGATCGTTTCTCCATCGTCATGCGGGATGTGTCTGAACAAAAAGCCATTGAGGCCGAGCTTAGGGACAATCGAGAAAATTACATGAAGCTGGTCGACCTGCTGCCCGATGGAGTCCGGGTCATAGTCGATCAAAGCGTGGCATTTGCGAATCCCGCTGCTGCAAGGATATTCGGTCCTCCCGATGAGGCGGGGCTGGTGGGCAGGCATCGGGACGAGTTTCTGCTTCCCGAGGATCGCCAAGAAACGCAACGTCGGGGCGAATTGGTGCAAACCGGCGAAAGTGTTCCCTGGCGCGAGGGAAAGCGGCTGCGGCTGGATGGTAGTGAGTTCGATGCCGAGGCAGCTTCCGCGAAAATTATCTGGAACGGATCACCCGCCATTCTTTCTGTCGTTCGGGACGTTACGGCGAAGAAGCAGGCTGAAGAAGCCCTGCGTGAGAGCGAGGCAGAAGCATCCAGAGCGCGCGAGCAACTCATGGATGCCATCGAGGCCATTCCAGACGGTTTTGTTCTCTTCGACGCGGATGAACGCCTCGTGGTGTGCAACAGCGTCTTTAAAGACCATTATCCGGGCACCGAGCCTTATGTACAATCCGGTATCACCTTCGAGGAATTGTTGCGGCAACGGCTGAAACATAGAAGGAACGCGCGAAAACGCACGGCTGCTGAAATTGAAGACTATGTCCGCGAACGGCTGGACGCATTCCGGAATCCTGGCTGGGTCGTCGAAAATCAGAGGTCGGATGGTTGTTGGCTGCGCATTTCGGCAAAGCGGATTTCCACAGGCGGTATCGTCAGCGTGCGTACGGACATCACCGATCTCAAAATGCGTGAAGCAGAAGCGTCGCATGCCAAACAACAATTGTTGGATGCGATCGAAGCGATCCCCGACGGATTCGTTCTGTTTGACGAAGATGATCGGCTGGTCGTCTGCAATCAGGTCTATCGCTCAATGTATCCCGGCGCGGAACATATCATGCAGCCGGGTAGGACTTTTGAGGATCTCCTCCGTGGCCGCCTGGAAATCCAGCTGAACCGCCCCAATTTTGCGGATGATAATGAAAAAGAATCCGCGATCCGCAAGCGGCTCGATCGGCACCGGAATCCGGGCGAGGTGATAGAACAGCGACGATCTGATGGCGACTGGCTGCGCCTTTCCGAACATCGCATATCCGATGGTGGAATCGTCGGGATTCGCACGGATATCACCGATCTCAAAATGCGTGAAGAGGAACTCCACGCCAAATCGGCGATCGCGGATATGCTCAATCGTGTGGCGATCCATGCCAACCAGGCCCATAGTTTCGCTCAAGTCCTGCAGACGTGCCTGGAGGATATTTGCGGCGATACAAATTGGCCGATCGGTCATGCGCTGGTTTCGTCTCAGGAGAAAGGTGGCACATTTGTCTCCATGGGGCTGTGGCATTGCTCCGCGCCCGATGACTTCCTCGATTTCCAGAACTGGCTCAGACAGGCAGAATTGGTGTCGAGCGCGGGGTTGGTCGGTCTTGCGGTGACGCGACTGGAACCTGTCTGGGCGTCCAATATCGATCAAGCGGACTCGCCGGTGTATTTACCAACCGCGGCAAAGGCCGGACTTCGGACAGCCTTTGCCGTCCCCATGATCGTGGGGAGGGAAACCGTCGCCGTCCTGCAGTTCCTCACCACGGAACGGGCAGAACCGGACGAAGATCTTCTGAAAGCCATGCGGCAGGTTGGCCATGTTGTCGGTCAGGTGATCGAACGTCAGAATGCGCACGAAGCGCTGGAGCGCGCGAAATTCGAAGCGGAAACAGCGGCGGAACAAGCCGGTACCGCTCTTGTCAAAGCCGATGAAGCGAACGCCGCCAAGAGCGAATTTCTCGCCACCATGAGTCACGAAATCAGAACCCCAATGAATGCGGTTCTGGGCATGACGGAACTGTTGCTGGATTCTCACCTGGACGATGCGCAGGAGATACAGGCCCAGACAATTAAAAGTTCCGGGGAAAGCCTGCTTGAACTCCTCAACGACATTCTTGATTTCTCAAAAATCGAAGCCGGAAAGCTGGATCTGGAAATCGTCGATTTCGATCTTCGAAATCTGTTGAACGGGATCCACGAGATTTGGGAACAGCAGGTCGGTAAAAAGGGGCTCGCCTTTAATGTCGAGATCGATCCGGAAATTGCTCAATTTATAAAAGCCGATCCGACCCGCATCCGCCAGGTTTTGTTCAACCTCATCAGCAATGCGTTGAAATTTACCGAGGAGGGGGAGATCAACGTCCGCGTATCACCCTGTGTCAGCGATGGCGATGATTTTGATTTGCTTTTCGAGGTCAAGGATACGGGCATTGGTATTTCGACCGAACAGGCGGAAAAGCTGTTCGATAAGTTTACCCAGGCCGATGGCTCGACCACACGAAAGTATGGTGGGACGGGCCTTGGGCTCGCCATATCCCGTAAGCTGGTTAACATGATGGGCGGCGACATCAATGTGGCAAGTCGAACCGACATGGGCTCGCGGTTCTGGTTCACCATCCGCTATATGGAAGGCGATTCAAGCGCCGCGATGGAACTGGGCGCGGGTATTGCCGTTGGCGCCAGGGGCAGCAAGCTGGCGGCTCTTCGGACCGATACCAGCCTTCGCATTCTGGTCGCGGAGGACAATGTCGTGAATCAACTCGTCATAAAGACCATGCTTGAGAAGGCTGGCCATCGGATCGACATTGCCGGCAACGGGCTGGAAGCCGTTGACGCCCTTGTCCGAACCGACTTTGACCTTGTGCTCATGGATGTGAACATGCCCGAAATGGATGGTCCCACCGCGACACAACGCATTCGTGACCTTCCCGATCCAAAGGCGCGGACACCGATCATCGCGCTGACCGCCAATGCGATGAAGGGGGACCGGGAACGGATGCTTGCGTTCGGTATGGATGATTACGTGACCAAACCGATCGATCCGGCCCAACTCGCTGAAGCCATCACGCGCCATTGCGACGTAACCACCCGGTTGGAAGGCGCTGTTTCGCTCGAAGACAGTGGCACCGAAGAAATTTCCGACGGACAGAAATCGGCGATCGACGATTTTAGTGACTCGCTCGACCGGCTCCTTGGATAATGTTGAACATAATTTACCCGTGCAGATTGGAGGATTAGATGTCATCCCCGGAAAACGCGCTCTCCGCCAAACTCTCTGGCGCAAAAATCAGTGAGGAGGAACTTGAAAAGCGGCTTGCCGCCGCCGATCAGCAAATTGCCAACGTGGCATCGGGTTTTACCGACTGGACGATGACCGATATCGCAGTGGCGCAGGAAGAACTTGCAAAGCTGGAAAGCGGAGAGGCGGATGAGTCGGCCTTACCGACGATTTTTCGGATCTCTCATGACATTAAGGGCCAGGGTGGGACTTTTGGCTTCAATCTGGCCACTCAGATTGCCGGGCCGCTCTGCGACTTTATTCGCACGGCGAAGGCGGTGCCCTCCGAGGAACAGCTCGCGGTCATTAAGGCGCATCTCGGCGCCTTGCAGATGGTCATAAAGCAGAACATCAAGGGTGACGGGGACGAGAGGACGCAGAAGCTGGTTGAAAAGCTTGCGATGGTAATCTCCCAAGTCCCGCCGTTGAAGTAGCACGGTGACAATCGGCGCTGATTACAGTTCGTCGGCCGGCGGCGTAGTGGGAAATAGTTGCGTATTGTCCGCGTTAAACGTCAGCCCGGCCGCAAGCGCCTTGTCCAGCGCCTCTATTCTGACCAGAGCCAAACCATTTGTATCGACGACACTGCGCAATTCGCCCGCGACCGAGTTGTCGAGCTGTAAGATCGTCCCCACTGGGAGTGCCGGGCCTTCCAGGCGCACAGGCACCAATCGTTTACGGACCAGGTCGCGCGTTTTCATTCTCACTGTTACTTCCTGCCCCACGTAACAGCCCTTCGTAAACGACACGCCATTCAACTCATCAAGACCGTAATCCATCGGGAAGGATTTTTCCGGTTCTATCTCCGGATCACCGGCGGCGACCCCAAGCGACACTCTCATGACGTGGTATTCCGATTCCGCCGATGCGGAAAATCCACACCGTTCAATGGGCGACACGCCGTCCTCCGGTGGAAGAAGGGCTCTGACCCCTAACGCGATCCGTCGGGGATCGACGAAGGCGACACCTTTGCCCAACGGACGAAGGCTCCCGGCATCGCGCGGTAATCCAGCTATTTGTGTCGCATCCTTACCGAACAGGGCGAAGCAATCGAACGAGTCATCGGCGTCTTCGATAATGACCTTTGCCCGAAGCCGGTAGCGTGTGAGACGCTTTATCAGGTCTTCGCGCCGGTGTCGTTCGCAATCGAGGTAATAGGAATCGGCAATCTTCAGGATGAAAAAATCATGCAAATATTTACCCTGGGGCGTGAGAAGGGCGGCATAGATGGCGCGGGTTTCCGATACATCGGCCATATCATTGGTGATGAGCCCTTGCAGAAAGTCCGAGGCCTCTTCTCCGGCCACCCGCAGAACGGCCCGATCCGAGAGAGGGGTATAGCGGGCATCGTTCATATGTCTGCGATCGGATGGCCAGGCCATCCGTCCCAATGATTCCTGATAATACGTAGGGTGGTGTTCCGCGCCGTGCTTGGCAAGGCGTGACCGGCGATTGTATAAGGTCGGCCATGGATGACGATCCGCCGGGGCTGCCTGCCGGGGCCGGTCAGAGGGTATGAAACGGCTCGTGCAGGGCCGTACGGGAGGGGCATGAAAATCCTGTTCGTTACATCGACGCGTATAGGCGACGCCGTCTTGTCTACCGGGTTGCTGTCACATCTCGTATCGCACTTTCCCGAGGCCCAGATTACTGTCGCCAGCGGCATGTTGCCAGCCCCCCTGTTCGAGCGGGTGCCTGGTGTTGTTCGCGTGATCAGCCTGACCAAGCAGGCGTTTGCAGGCCACTGGCTGGGTCTGTGGGCCGAGGTTGCGAGAACCGCCTGGGATCTGGTCGTCGATTTGAGGGGGTCGGCTCTGGCGTGGACCGTGGTGACAAGGAAACGGCGGGTCTTCAGGCGTGGCGACGATTCATTGCACCGCGTGGAAGCGCTTGCCGGGCTGTTCGATTTACAGGCTGCGCCATCCCCTCGGCTTTGGCGGTCGGAAGCGGATGAGGCGGAGGCTTGCCGCCTCATCGTCTCCGGCTCTCCCGTGCTGGCGCTCGGACCCACCGCGAATTGGGCGGCAAAAATATGGCCGGCGAACTCATTTGTTGCCTTGCTGGAACGGCTGACCGGGCCGCAGGGTATTTTGTCCGGCGCCCGTGTCGCCGTCTTTGGCGGCCCGGGTGAACGGGATATCGCGCAGCCGGTCCTGGATGCGATCCCCAGGGAACGTTGTATCAATCTTATCGGAGTGGTGGATTTGCCCGTTGTTGCAGCCTGCTTGCGCCGCTGCGCTCTTTTTATAGGTAACGATTCCGGCTTGATGCACATGTCTGCCGCCGTTGGGACGCCCACTCTGGGTCTGTTTGGTCCGAGTCAGGCAAAGCATTATGCGCCCTGGGGAGCGCATTGCGCGGTGGCGGAAACGGAAATTTCCTACGACGATCTTGTCGGCGATCCCGCGTTTGACCATCGCGCGACGGATTCATTGATGCAGTCGCTGCCCGTCGAGACTGTGGTCAGGGAGACGGAGGCGCTTTGGCGGCGACATTCGGGCGAAGCCGCGTAGAACCATGACCCTTTATCAATCTTTAGCGGCTGTGTTTCGGTGATGGCCAGTATCGTTATGACCGATGACGGGATTGCCTTCGATGGCAATTCGCTGGACGAAGGGCCGCTTGGCGGTGCTGAAACCGCGTTTGTGTCTTTAGCGCAGGCATTGTCCGCACGGGGGCACAATGTTGAAATCCGCAATCGCTGCGAGACAGCGATGACACGCGATGGCATTGGCTGGGCGCCGCTCGAGTCGGGGCTGCCGGATGCATGCGACCTCTACATCGCCAACCGCAGCGACAGGCTGATCCCTCTCATACCCGGTGCCAAGCGCGCCATTTTCTGGATTCATAATCCAGCGCGCTATTTGCTTAAGGTCCGCTATCTCTGGAAATTGTGGCGTCGCCGTCCTCCCATCGTCTTTTCCGGCGCGTTTCACGCCGCGACCTATCCCGGCTGGGCGCCGGAAGGCGGACGTCTGATCATTCCCTATGGAATTTCCGATGTTTTCAGGACCGTCGAGCGTGACGGGGCAGTTCCGCCACCCCGCGCCATTTTCACATCCAACCCAACCCGCGGGCTGGACTGGCTGCTGGATATGTGGCGGGACGGCATTTACCCGGCCTGTCCGACGGCGGAACTGCACCTGTTTTCCGGACCGGCGACCTATGGGTCATTCGGCAATGCACGGGCGGCGCAAATGGGGAAAGTGCTCGACAAGGCAAAGGCGCTCGTTGATTCGGGCGTCGTCTTGAGGGAACCGGTTCCCAAGGGTGCCCTGGCGGAGGAACTGGCTCAGGCACGCCTGTTGCTCTATCGGGGCGATCCGGGCGAGACGTTTTGTCTCGCGGTTGGCGAAGCCCAGGCGGCCGGTCTGCCGTGCGTTGTTCAGGATATTGGCTGCGTCGCCGAGCGAATCATCGACGGAAAAACGGGTGTTGTCGCGCCTGACGACAAATCCTTTGTGGCATCGGCCCTCCGACTGCTATCGGATGATCCGCTCTGGCAGTCCCAGAGCAATGAGGCGCTTGCCTGCCAGCGGGGCTGGAGTTGGGACGACGCCGCGGCGCGGTTCGAGGAGTTGCTGGTCTGATGCGCGTGCTGCAAACCATGGCTGGCGCCGAGGCGGGCGGGGCAGAGACTTTCTTTATGCGATTGGCGCTTGGGCTGAAGGAGCACGGGATTGAACAGAGTTTTGTCATCCGGCCCGATCCGCGAAGAGAGAGAGCTTTGCAGGCTTCCGGCATGGCCGTCCATACGGCGCCATTTGGCGGCTTGTTCGATCTGTCGACACGGCGGACCCTGCGGCGGGAGATCGACGCCTTTCGGCCCGAGATCGTTATAAGCTGGATGAACCGGGCGACGGCCTTTTGTCCGCGCCCCACCGATAAAAGCCCTTTCGTTCATATCGGTACGCCCCGGGGATATTACGATCCGAAATACTATCGGCATTGCGACCATCTGGTGGTGACCACGTCTGATTTGAAGGCCTTTTATGGCCGAAGCGGCTGGACCGACGAGCGGGTATCGGTCATTCCCAATTTCGTTCCCGAAGCTTCCGGCGATCCCCTTTCCCGTAAAACTCTCCATACGCCCGATGACGCGCCGGTGCTGCTGGCGCTTGGCCGTCTGCATGAAAACAAGGGGTTCGACACACTGATCGACGCCGTGGCGCGCCTGCCCGGGCATTATCTGTGGATCGGTGGCGCGGGACCCTTGGAGACCGATCTGAAACAGCGCGTCATGGGGCTGGACATTGGCGACCGGGTCCGGTTTCTTGGCTGGCGTGACGACATTCCGTCGTTATTTGCCGCTGCTGATATTTTTGTCTGTTCGTCGCGGCACGAACCCTTTGGGAATATCGTGATCGAATCCTGGATGCATGGCGTACCTATCGTGGCCGCCGCAAGCGAGGGGCCTGCGGACCTGATCGATGATGGCGTGAACGGGCTTCTGACTCCCCTGAACGACAGCGCGGCCATGGCGGGGGCGATCTCACGACTTGCCGCCGATCCCGCTCTGGCGGCGAAATTGGTCGAAGGCGGGCGCAAGACTTATGCAGCCGGCTATAATGTCGAGATCGGTTGCCGCCGGTACAGCGAACTGTTCGAGAGGCTTGCCGGCTAATGTGCGGTATCACGGGAATTATGACGGCATCGGGCGCACCGCCCGACCGTACCGCCATCGAGGCGATGCAGAACGCCTTGATACATCGGGGGCCGGACGGTGCAGGGGTGCACTTCTCCGACAGCGTCGGCATGGCCCAGCGGCGGCTTGCGATCATCGATCTGGAGACCGGCAACCAGCCCTTTACTCTGGATGACGGAACCGCTCTTGTCGCCAATGGTGAAATATACAACTACCTGGAACTAAAGGCGGCCATGCCCGACGTGGCGTTTGCGACCAATTCCGATTGCGAATTGCCACTCCATCTCTACCGCCGCGACGGTGAGACTTATGCCAATGGGCTCCGCGGTATGTACACCATCGCCATTCATGATCCCAATGCCCGACGCCTGGTGCTGAGCCGCGATCCGTTCGGCATCAAGCAACTCTACTATACCGAAGGGCCGTTCGGATTTGCCTTCGCCTCGGAGCCACAGGCGCTGTTGGCGTCCGGTATGGTGCATGCCGAAGTCCGCACCGAGGCAGTCGCCGAGTTGTTGCAACTGCAGTTCACCACCGGACGAGAGACGCTGTTGTCGGGGATTCATCGGG